>CACECR010000001.1 GCA_902558105.1 uncultured Candidatus Marinamargulisbacteria bacterium
AAAGAAATTAATCAGTATAATGAACGTGTTGAGTATTTGCTAAACTGGGATAAAGGGTTTACTTTAGAGTAGGTTTTTATGAAACATGTCCTGTTAATTGGGTCTGGGGGGATTGCCTCATTATACGGTTTAATGCTTCAAAAAGCAGGGTATCGTATCACACTTTTCTGTCGTTCTTCATATGATGTCGTAAAGGAGTCTGGGATTTATGTTGAGACAAAGTGGGGAAGTTCGCGGTTTCAACCCAATAACGTTATTAACATTTTATCAGGATTCTCTGAAACAGTTGATTATTTAGTAATCGCAACTAAAGTATTAACAGGGGATGAGTTAGATTGCTTGTTTTTAAATTACACACCAGTATCTCCAATTGTACTTATTCAAAATGGGCTATTTATTGAAGAGTTGTATCAAAAGCGTTATCCGAACTTAGTTATTATTAGTGGTCTGGCATTTGTTTGTGTGTTTAGAGAAAGTTATACTCATGTTCGTCATATCGATTATGGTCGTTTAGATTTGGGTGTTTATCCTTCGGGCCAGTTAACGGAATGTGATGAGTTTGTAGCATCATTACAATCAGTAGGTGTTGATGCTAGAGTGTCTTCTTTTATTCAGAAGCAACGATGGGAAAAACTGGTATGGAACGCACCTTTTAATCCTCTTTCGGTTCTTTATGAGGCCAATACATTAGAGTTGTTTGATCTTCATCAATTAGAGCCTTTAATACGATCTATTATGGCTGAAGTTCTGTTGTGTGCCAAGGAAGATGGTATTGACTTAGAGTCGTCAATTATTGATTTAAAAATTGATCAAACTAAACGAATGGCGCCTTATAAGACGAGTATGTTGTTAGATTATGAAAATCAAAGGCCCATTGAGATTCAAGCCATCTTAGGTAATGTTTTAGCATTTGCTTCAACTCATCAGTTGAAGCTTCCGACTATTCAAGCCTTGTATGATGAACTGTATTTAAAAATTACAAAGGAGAAACTATGTTAATTAAGCAATATTTATTAGGCCCTATGGCTAATTTTATTTATATCATTGTTGATGAGTCTAGCTCAAAGGTGGCGATAGTGGATCCTGCTTGGGAAGTTCCTTTTCTTATTGATGAACTTGAGAAAAACCAGTGGGAATTAGAAAAAGTATTACTGACACATGGACATAATGATCATGTTAATGGAATAGAAGAGCTGTTGGCATATAAAGAGGTTCCTGTTTATTTGTCTCAGGATGAGGCTCCTTTTTACACACCTAAAGTGGAGTTGGAACGATTGTCTGATGGTGATACTGTATCAGTTGGCAGCTCATCGTTAACTGTTCTTTCTACTCCTGGGCATTCATCTGGATGTGTTTGTTATTGTTCAGATACGAATATCATTGCAGGTGATATGATTTTTATAGATGGTTGCGGACGGGTTGATTTGCCAGGTAGTGATCCTGAGGCAATGTATGATTCGTTAAGAAAGGTCTATCAGTTAGATGATCAGTTAATGGTTTGGCCTGGACATGATTATGGCTCGGTTCGTTCAGAGCGTTTAGGAAACTTGAAAAAGACAAACCCATACTTGTCGGCTGTTGATAAGTCCGACTTTTTTGAAAAACGAGGGGTGTAATGCAACGCATTAATTTGGCTTTGGAAGAGGGTAGATTTGAGGATGCTTATGCTTTTTTTCAGGAAGATTATTCTGAAAAAGCTTTAACTAATGATGCGGCTCTATTAAATTTAAAAGTTTTATTTTTTAATCAAAAATATCAACAAGTTCTTAATGATATTGATTGGCCGTCAATAAAATCTTCGGCATCTGATGAGCATGTTATGTATTACGGGGTTTCTTTAGATTACTCTGGGCATGCACAGTTGGCATATTCTCTTTTTTTGGATCATTTTGGAAAAGATTCAGAGTCGATTGGAATCTGTCGTTTTTTGGCTGTTTTATCTTCTAAGCTCTCTCGATGGAGTGATGCGGTCTATTACTATCAACGTGTGTTTGAGTTATCTAATAAAGATTTGGATAATTTTTCAGCAATCGTTAATGCGTATTCAAAATTAGAAGATAAACGCGAAGGTGCACAGTTTCTTTCTGATTATATTTTAATATTTACTGGTGCAGACTTTGAGCGATTTTCAGATGATTTTACTATCCAGAGTGTTTTGTCAATTTTACTAGATGTTAAAGACTATGATGTGATCATTACTTTTTGTAATCGGCTTATTTCTGCGGATTTAGATTTTTCTAATAAATGTTATTTTGCAAAGGTTATTGCAATATTTTTAAATTTTTATCTTTATAATAAAGAGTTAATGAGACTGTGTTTTTCAATACTTGAAAAATCGCAAGATCCACTAGATCAGCTATTTAGGTTGAACTTTGTTCAGTGTAATTATTTTAATTCATCAGAAATTGAGTCTAAAAAAAGGTCTTTAGATCAGTTGCCTAACACAATTCAGACACTTTCTTTAACTGATTTTTCAATACAAAATTATTATTCATTAATAAATAATAATTTTTATGCGATTTATCATGGGTATTCAATAAAACAGTATTTTTCTACATTATATGACTTTTTAAGTCCGCTCTTGCCGCAATTGCCAGCTGTAAAAGTAAAGACTCACCATAAACCGCGTTTAGGGATTATCAGTAATTATTTTTTTAATCATTCGGTGATGCATTTTTATTCTAAATTTATTGAATCACTTCCAGATACTTTTGATGTCTATATTTTGATGTTAACATTTGATCAGAAAACATTAGAGTACGTTAAATGTCATTTTAAAGGTGATCATTTTAACTTTATTAATTTATCTAATTTAGAGTATTCTCAAAGATGTTTAGACATTATAGATTTAGAATTATCTGGTTTGTTTTTTCTGGATATTCACATGAATCATGATTCGACGGCTCTTGCAATGTATCGATTAGCCCCTATTCAATTTACTGGTATGGGACATCCTATAACGTCTGGAATGAAGTCTATAGATTATTACTTATCATCTGATATTTTTGAACCTCAGGATGCGGATCATCACTATACGGAATCACTGGTTCGAATTCCAGGTATGCCCATTTATTATACTATTGATGAGTCACATTCTGATTTTACATGGTGTGACATAGGGTTTGATCTAAATGATCATATTTATTTTTGTCCGATGGCGCCATTTAAGCTCATGCCAGAGTTTGATGAGATTATCGAACAGATACTTATAAAGGATAATTTAGCAAAAATTGTGTTTGTTAAATTTAGAAATGTCGATACGATTGTTTTAGAGAGATTTGCAAAGTTCTCTTCTAAGATTAGGGAGCGAATTAGTTGGATTGAACCTGTAGTATTTTCAGATTATTTAGCGTTACTTAAAGGGGCTTCGGTTGTTTTAGATACATTCCCTTTTAGTGGTGGTAATACAATTTTACAATCTTTTTTTGTTGGCACTCCAGTTGCAACATTAGAAGGTAAGTTTATGAGAGGGCGTTTTACGTCGGGATATTATCGCCGAATGGGATTAGAACGTTTTATTAATTATTCAAAAAAGGACTATGTTACCTTTGCACTCGAATGTGCGAGTAACCAGGAGCATCGTACTAAGATTCGAAATCTTATCCTAGAAAAAAACGCCTCTCTTTTTAATCAGTTAGATGGAATCAATTATTTAATGGATTTTATCTTTCAGGCAATTAGTCAGACTGAGAAATAACACCGCCACCAATTAACTCGTCGTTTTTGTAAAGTACGCATGATTGCCCAATTGCAATTCCATCTTGTGGGATCTCAAGTTGGATTGTTGCCGTTTGATTCGATAGGTCTGCATTACTAACACGACCATAAATTGTTTTCATTTGATAGCGTGTTTTTATTTCAAAGTTTTCATTTGTGATGTCTCGTTTTGGATCTGTAATAGAGAACGTATGAAGTTGGATGTGTTGTTTTGGAAGATCTTCTTTTTGTCCCACTGTGACAATTTGAGTGAGTGGATCAATTTTTATAACGTACAAGGGGTGGGGGGCAGAGAGATTAAGACCTTTACGTTGACCAATTGTAAATTGATAAATTCCATCATGATTTCCAAGGGTATTTCCTTCTAAATCGCGGATTTCTCCCGGATGTTTTTTTTCAGCCGGAATATGACTTTTTACATAGTCTTTGTATGATTTTTGTGACACAAAACAGATTTCTTGGCTATCGGCTTTTTTTGCGTTAATAAGTTGTTTTTCACTAGCAATTTCACGAACTTTATCTTTTGTAAGATGGCCCAGTGGGAATAGAATATGTTTGAGTTTTTCTTGTGGAATCATGTAAAGAAAGTAGGATTGATCTTTTTTTGGATCGTGACCTTTAAAAATTCTTAAATTATTGGTTTGATCGTCTTTTTTAATCTGACAGTAGTGTCCAGTGGCTACAAAATCAGCTTTTAAACTATCGGCATAACTCCAAAGTTCATCGAACTTTATATATCGGTTGCACTCAACACAAGGATTTGGCGTTTCACCATTTGCATAACTATTAATAAATGGGTTAATTACATGATCTTGAAAGGCTTTTCGACTGTTAATAGTGTAATGAGGAATTCCTAATTTACCGCATACTTTTTTAGCATCATGAACAGCTCCTAAATTACAACATGCAGACTGTTTACTATCTTCTTCAGGAAGTAGTTGCATCGTCATTCCTATCACATCATACCCTTGGTCTAAAAGAAGTGCCGCTGTTACGGAAGAATCAACTCCTCCACTCATACCCACAATTACTCGTTGTTTTTTATTCATTATCTACAAAAATTTCATTAATCGTAACCTAAGAGTATACGGTATTAAATCAGATTTGTCGAATTTTCTCTTATAAATGACGCTTGTTTTCAATGGGGACTTGGTGATGAGATGTAAATAATTTATCATGCTGTGAATTATTATAAATGCTTATCGAATGTAACTGCTTAAGTCTAGATTCTTTCATCATGCTCTCCCTTTACTTTTAATAAGTTATCGGTTTATTAGAATAAAACTTGAGGCTTTTTGATAATTATTTTCTTTATTTTGATTGTGTTAACAGGCATATTTTGATGAGGACCCACTGACGTTGTTTCTATAATATTCAAACGATTTAATACTTCAATATTTTGTTTTTTTGACGTAATTTTTCCAAAAACAGCATATCCATATCCATTGTTTGTTTTGTTTCGATGGTCTAAAAAAGAATTATTTTTTAAGTTGATAAAGAATTGACTAGTTGCACTGTGTGGAGCCATTGTTCGCGCCATGGCTATGGTACCTTTTGTGTTTTTTCTGTTTAAACTTGCTTCGTTTTTAATTGGAGGGTTGGTTGCTTTAATTTTGAGTGTTTCAGTATAGCCTCCTCCTTGTGCCATAAAGTTGGGGATTATTCTGTGGATAATAGTGTCATTATAGAATCCCGATTCAGCATAATTTATAAAATTTTTAACTGTTTCTGGCGCTTTTTTGTTATAGAGTTTTAACTCTAAAGTTTGATTGTCTTGTTGATCAAATTCTAAATAAATGATAGCTGTACTGCTGTAATTATTATAAAAGTTTAATAGATGACCAATTAACCCTAATAAGACTATAATTGATAAAATGATTATATATTTTTTGTTCATAATAGTATGATCATATCATAGTGATTTTATTTGAGGCTAGTTTCGAATAGTTCTCAGACTCAAATTCGCTTGACTAGATGCTGTTTTTTTGTTAATTTAAACCATCTGTACAACATAAATACTAAAATCTTTAACGAGGAGAAAACATGACGAAGACATCTAAAAGACCGAAGTTTAAAACGCAACGTCGTTTACGAACTGAGCTTCCGGGATTAGGACGACCATTTGCTATTAAAGAATCTGATTCTAAAAAAGGTGGGTCTCGTCGCTTATCAGATTTCGGTGTTCGTTTGCAAGAAAAGCAAAAAATTTGTTTTCACTATGGTGTACAGGAAAAACAATTAAAAAATATAATTCGTCGTGCTCGTAAAATGAAGTCTGCAAACTGGGTTGACTCATTAATGGGTAATTTAGAATCTCGTCTAGATAATGTTGTATTTCGTTTAGGTTTAGCTAGAAGTATTTCAGCTGCACGACAAATTGTTCGTCATGGACATGTTATTGTTAATGGTAAAGTTAAAAGCTTTCCAGGTTTTGAGTGTTCAATTGGTGATAAAATCGAGTTTTCTGAGAAAATTCAAAAGTCATTAAATTTTGAATTTGCATTTAAGAACCCAAGATTGGCTGAAATTCCATCATATTTATCACGAAGTGAAGCTGGTAATAAAATTACCGCTGAGTTTATTGCTCAACCTCATTTCGAACATGTTCCATTTGCATTAGAATCACGTTATATTGCGGAGCGTTACGGACATATTAGATAAGTTATCTTAACTTTAAATATTTAAAATCAAATGATACACTTTTTATGTGTATCATTTTTTTGGAGTTTTGAATGTTAGCCGAACTGAGCTTATTTTTAGGTAGTATGGATATTCCAATCGAATATGTGCCCAATTTAACCATGGGAATTGCTTTCATTTCGGTTATTTTAACGACTTTTTTTCTGCACTTATTATTGCGATCGATATTTTTGCCTGTTATAAAGAAAGTTATTCTACAAACAGAATTTGTATGGGATGATGCTCTTATCGAAAGTGGTTTACTTAATCGCTTATTTCAGTTAATTCCAATCGTTATACTCTATGTTGTGTTACCTGTTGCTTTTATTCACCTTAAGTTTATTGATTATTTATTGTTATTTTTAGAAACGCTTATGGTGTTGTGGGGAGCATTAGTGGTCAATAGTTTTTTGACCGCTGTGTTAATTTTTTCGAAGTCCTTGCGTTTGTATAAAACAGTTGCGTTAAGAAGCTATATACAGGTATTACGGTTAATTGTCTTTTTCATTTCATCGATTGTTATTATTTCGATGATTATTGGGAAGAGTCCAACGGTACTTTTGAGTGGTTTAGGTGCGTTGTCTGCTGTTTTACTTTTAGTTTTTAAAGATACAATTATGGGCTTTGTAGCTAGTATGCAATTGACCTTTAATAAGCTTGTTGAAACTGGAGATTGGATTGAGGTGCCAGAATATGGTGCCGATGGAAATGTTGTCGATGTATCTTTAACCACCATTAAAGTTCAAAACTGGGATAAAACAATTACGACCATACCTACTTATTCTTTAGTTTCTGGTTCTTTCAAAAACTGGCGAGGTATGGAGGAGTCCGGGGGGAGGCGTATTAAACGTTCTGTTTATATTGATATGACGAGTGTAAAGTTTATAACAGAGACCATTAAGGAGCGGTTGACTAAACTTTCTATTTTGTCAGATTGGATGGCTAATCGATTAGATGAAATTGATGCATACAATCAAGGACATGGAATTGTTTCGGATACTCACTTAAATGGAAGACATTTAACTAATTTAGGTGTTTTTAGAGCTTATTTGGAGCTTTATTTGCATCATCATCCGGCTATACGTGATGATATGACGTTTTTAGTTCGTCATTTGGAACCGACTGAGAAAGGTGTGCCAGTTGAATTTTATGTGTTTAGTAAAACACAAGATTGGGCGGCTTTTGAGGCGATTCAAGCGGATATTATGGATCACATTTTAGCGATACTTCCTCAGTTTGGATTACGTATCTATCAGTCTCCAACTGGTTACGATTTTAAGTTTTTAGCCTATTCTAAATCATGACTAAGTTTGCATTACTTAACGGGCAATTAGTTCAGTATGGCGCAAAAATAGTAAATCGATGTAACGTTTTTTTAAACTCCAAAGGTGCCATTTTAGGCTTGGGTTATGTTCCAGATTTAGAAGATGATGAGTTTACTCAGGTTGATTTAAATGGAGGATCTATTTATCCGTTTGTTTCAAATATTGCTTTTAATGCTACAGACTCCTTGGCGTCGCTTAAGGACGTATCTTGCCCCTTTGCTTGGTCTACAGACGCGTCGCCATTAAATACGTTAGATGAGGTAAATGCATTAGCTAAACAAATGGGCGGTTCGGTCGTTGTAATGCCCAATTTATTAACAGAAGGTCAGTATTTAAATTCATTATATGATTTTTTTAGATTAGGTTATCAAACGTTTTATCAGACTTTAGAAATGGTGGATAGTGAGTCGTTAATGGAGGCTTTTCAGGAGTTGTCTGTGTTGAAAGGATCCGTTTTATTAGATGCTACGTCTTTTGGCTTGGATGATTTTGTTGACGGACTCATTAATTGTCTACATGCCGCACCAGGGGTTCGTGTTGTATTGAAAGGACTTCAATCATTTGAGCAGCTTTCTCGATTAAAGGAAATGTCTATGGATGGCTTTTCGGTGGTTTTAAATTCTGATTATTTTGTCACTTGGTTTAAAAAAGATTATAACTATATGATTGGTTGTATAGAGTCAGGATTAATTTCTGGAGTTTATTCCAGAAAAGGGGTCTCTTCTTTATTGAAGGTCCTTAAACAAGAGTGTCAGTTAGATACAATTACTACTGCTAAGGTATTAGGGGAGACGTATTGTCAGTTAATGTCTCCTGAGTTTTTAGATTGGTCTGTACAGGATAAACCAAGTATTGTTTTAGACTCCAGCCCTGAATTAATGGTATTTAGAGATGGAATGCTTGTAAATTAAAGGATAGTTTGTTTTACTGAACGTTATTTTTCATGAAAGTTAACTGATGCCTATTTCTTCGATACAAACACCTAATCTTCAAGCATCTATTAGACAAGACGATGTGTCTGATATAGAGGACTCTACAGTAACAAATTATTGCTTTTCAGAAAAGTACGATAAGCCTATTATGGTATTTCAATGGTTATCATTTGCGATCTTTATTATGGTTGCGTGTAGAGTTGGAGATGGTAATGAGGTAACGTCTAATCCCTCAGCTGATTATTTTTTGATGGCCGCAATGGTACTTTTGACGGTCTCTCCTTTTATTTATAAATATATTTCGGCTAATTGTGTGAAGCAGTCACAAACTTTACAGGAAACTCAAATGGTAAGGGGGATGGATGCTAATTTATGTGAACCTACCATGATTTCGTCTCCTAGTGAGCCTGGAAGATTAACTATTCATGAAACTTTTGTTTGATGATTTCTAGTATTTATAACTAAGATCATGTATAGTATTTCTTATGGCTCATGTAACGTTTTATCGTAAATATCGATCTAAAACTTTTTCCGAATTAGTCGGTCAGGAACATATTGTTCAAACACTATCGAATGCGATTGAAAATGATCGTTTAGCACATGCTTATATTTTTTCAGGACCAAGAGGTACTGGAAAAACATCAACAGCTCGTATTTTTGCTAAGTCGCTAAACTGTATAAATGGCCCGTCAATTACGCCATGTTTAAAGTGTGATAATTGTCTGAAAATTACTTCTGGGCAATCGGTAGATGTTCTTGAAATTGATGCGGCGTCTCATACGGGTGTAGATCATATGAGAGAATTAAACGACCAAGTAAAGTTCATGCCAGTTGAATGTAAATACAAAGTGTATATTATTGATGAGGTTCACATGCTCTCTACAGGTGCGTTTAATGCACTGTTAAAGACATTAGAAGAGCCCCCTAAAAATGTCATTTTTATTTTAGCAACTACAGAGTCTCATAAAATTCCTGCTACAATTCACTCTAGATGTCAGCAGTTACATTTTAGACTATTAACTAATGATGAATTGGTCAATCATTTATCGACTGTATCGACTCAAGAATCTATTACAATTGATTCACCTAGTTTGCATGCTATTGCAAGACAGTCTTCAGGTTGTATGAGAGATGCGTTATCGTTACTAAATCAAGTTTATTCATTTAAAGGAAATTCAATTAGTCTTGAAGATGTTCAATTACTATTGGGGGCGATTGATTCCTCTCAAATTCATACATTTATGAGCTCTTTTTTATCTGGTAATGAATCAGAGGCTTTAAATCAATTAAAACAAATGATTCATACTGGGGGGCATGTCCAACAGTTGGTTACGCAGTTAACAGAAGCGGTTCAGTATTGTATTTATGCCAAACATAACATTTTATCTGAGTCTGATGTAGATGAAAAACGACGAGAGTCTTTTATTTCGATGGTTGAGTCGATTCGTCTGGATCAATTAGTCGCATTATTAGAAGCTTTTGCTGCTTTAGAAACGAGTTTGCGACATTTTCCGAATCCTGGCATGTTAGTACAGGTTAAGGTTGCGGTAATGATTCAGACTATTATTTTAAATATGCCAAGTGCGGCGCCATCAGTTCCACAATCACAACCGCCTCGTTCCGTATCTTCTCCTCAAGCATCTCAAGCGGCATCTCCAAAACGACCAGTGGCGCAAGAGACAATGTCAGTTCAGGCATTATCATCTCAACCTATCTCTAAGCAAGCAGCGGCACCTGTTACTGTTGATTCAAATAACCCATGGCCATCTGTATTGCGTGTGATTGAGCAAGAGAAAAAGGCACTTTATGCTATTTTGAATGGGTCCGTAATGCTGGATCATACCACGTCACCTGTTACAGTAGTTTTAGGTGAAGATTATCGTTTCCCATTCTTTTTGGATAAGTTAAAAGAAGATAAAAATAACACCTGGTTAGTGGATAAATGGCAGACGTTAACAGGGTTTAAATCCAAGCTAGAGTTCACATTTAATGCGTCAAAAGCTTCTGTTAACTCTAAGAGTAATATTCCGGCTAAGACGGAAGCTTCTTCATCTGAAGCTGTTAGTGCTGAGTCAGAAGCTCCTGCTGTGAATAAAGATGCCGCCAAAACCGTCAATCATATTGTAAATATGTTTCAGGGTAAGGTTGTTTCTTAGATTTCTAGACATTCATACCGCTTTTTTGTATTGTATTGTTAGTAGATTAAGGAGTTCAATATGTTAGATAAATTTAAAGATATGGGAAAATTATTAAAGCAGGCCAAAGAAATGCAAGGCCAGATGAAAGAAATTCAAAAAGAGTTAAAGTCTTTACGTGTTACCGAAGAAGCTGAAGGTGGAAAAATCAAAGTGACATTGACTGGTGATATGGATGTAGTTGAAGTAGTTGTTGATCCTTCATTAATGTCTACTGACCAACATTCAAAAGTTCAAAAAGCGTTAAAAGTTGTGATGGATAAAGCGATTAAAAAATCTAAAGATTTAGCGTCATCAAAGTTAGCGAAAATTTCTGGTGGACTTATCCCTGGAGCCTAAGAACGAGACAGATTCTCCAATAGCTGGTTTAGTTTCTCAATTTAAGAAATTACCAGGTGTTGGTGAAAAATCAGCTCAGCGATTGGCATTTTTTATTTTATCAATGTCGGAATCTGATGTGTCGACATTCTCTAGCGAGCTTGTCACCACTCGACGATCTATACAATATTGTTCCCATTGTTTTAGTATTTCTCGACAGGAACAATGCCACATTTGTTTAGATCCCTCTCGTGATTTAGATCGTCTATGTATTGTTTCTGATCCCCAGGATGTGTTTTCGATAGAAAAAACAAAGTCATTTCGTGGGGTCTATCATGTTTTAGGTGGTTTAATTTCTCCTTTAGATGGTGTGCATCCAGAAATGCTACGAATACCAGAGTTAGTAGCGAGGTTAAAAAAACACTCATATAAAGAGTTGATTTTAGCGATAAACTCTACAGTTGAAGGGGATGCAACCGTCATGTATTTGCAATCTATATTAAAATCATTTGAGGTATCGATTAGTAAATTAGCCCATGGACTTCCGATGGGGGCTGATATAGATTATGCGGATGAACTTACCTTACAAAAAGCGTTGGAGGGTCGTATTTTATTATGAGTCATGAAGAAACGATTGATTTAGAAGGAGATATTAATAAATTATTAGATGCATTGCCATTATTATTGTCGTCTAAAATAAGAGCTTTAGAGGAATATCTTGGAATTATTGAAATTGTTCTTGATTTGGGTGTAAAGCCTCAGGTTCGATTTTTAGACAGAGATATTCGCTTAACTGATTTATCGGATACCACCATTGATGATATTAATTATATCGTATCTAGGTTAGGTTCTTTTAATTTAGATAACCGTGCGGGAATTGAACGCACGTTGCATCGAATTTCGGCTATTCGTAATCGTGCGGGTAAAATTTTGGGTTTAACATTGCGTGTTGGCCGGGCCATTTTGGGTAGTATTGAAATGATTTCAGATATTATTAAAGATGGAAAAAATATTTTAATTTTAGGCGCACCGGGTGTTGGTAAAACAACGAAACTTCGTGAAGCGGCCCGATTTTTATCCGATGATATGCATAAAAGGGTGATGATTGTGGATACTTCTAATGAAATTGCTGGTGAGGGTGATATTTCTCATTCCGGTATTGGTACCGCTAGAAGAATGCAGGTCCCTCAACCGGATCATCAACATCATGTGATGATTGAAGCTGTTGAAAATCATATGCCAGAAGTGATTATTGTGGATGAAATTGGAACAGAAGAAGAAGCCAAGGCGTCACGAACAATTGCTGAGCGTGGCGTTCAGTTATTGGCAACCGCACATGGTCATACATTAGAAAACGTTATTAAGAATCCAACATTATCGGATTTATTGGGAGGTATTCAATCTGTAATTTTAGGTGATGAAGAGGCGAAGTTTAGAGGAACTCAGAAAACAGTGTTGGAGCGAAAATCGTTACCGACTTTTGATGTATTGATTGAGCTTCGTGATCGCTTTACTATCGCCATTTATAATGATGTTCAGTCTAGTGTAGATAATTTTCTACGATCTGAGGATCATTTTCCTATTATTCGAGAGTTTATCAATAATGAATGGGTGACGAAAGAAGAGAATAGTTTAGAAGATGAAGAAGTTAAGGGGGCTAATGATTTATCGTTTGATCCTTCCGTTACTCATATTTTTCCATTTGGGTTAAATAAAGAGAAATTATCAATGGCCATTCATTCGTTAGGCGTGCCTGCTAAAATATCGCATACTATTGCACAAGCCGATTTAGTATTAGCTCCCAAATCTCAGGTAAAGCCCAAGTCTAAGTTGTCACAACTTACGAGTGGGCATGATCTTCCGCTGCATGTGATTAAGCGTAACTCAGGCAATGCCATTTTATCGTTTTTAAGATTTTATTTTAAACTATCTTGTTCCGATGAGGATTTAATGGAAGAAGCGACACGTGAAATTCATAAAATATGTACGAAGGTGATGGCTGAAAAACAAATGCTTGAAGCGGATCCTCACCCTGCGGATATTCGTAAATTACAACATGAATATGCTGAAGAATGTGGATTAAACTCCATGAGTGTTGGTTCTGAACCCAATCGACGTGTACGTGTATATCCAGGTGCTTAATGTTTATAAGTTTTGAAGGTATTGAAGGGGCGGGTAAATCAACTCAAATTAAGCGTTTAGCCACTTATTTAGAAAGTTTTGGATATGAGGTTTTAGTAACTTTTGAACCTGGCGCGACTCATTTTGGTGCGTCTTTACGAAAAGTTTTGCTGGATACTGATACCCAATTAACGGACCCTGTTGCGGAAACATGTTTATTTATTGCGGATCGTTTGGAGCACATTTCTCAAGTAATCAAGCCGGCTTTAGATCGAGGTGCTATTGTTTTAACTGACCGTTTTTTAGACTCTACGATTGCCTATCAGTGTGGCGGGCGTCAGTTGTCAGAAGCGTCTCTTCAGCCTTTATTTGATTTGATTTTAATCTCTCCAGATCTTACTATTTTACTAGATACGGATCCTAATGAAGGGTTAAGGCGAGCAAAAGCTAGAGCCGCTTTGGATCGTTTTGAGCAAGAGAACTTTTCTTTTCATGAGCGAGTACGGTCTACTTTTATTGATATTGCTGATCGTTCACAGGATCGTGTGCACGTATTATCGGTTGATGGTCTTTCTATTGACGAGGTGTTTGAGTCGGTTAAGATAGTGGTAGATGAAAAGATAAATAGGAGATAGCCTGATGAAAGTAATTGTTAATGGATCGAAAGGCCGAATGGGGTCGGAGTCTGTTAAAGCAATTTTGGCTGAATCGGATTTGGAGTTAGTTTCTGAGGCGGATCGAGGCGATGATCTAGAGTTTTTATGTACTAAATTTCAACCTGATGTTGTGTTAGATTTTACTACTCCAGATGTAGTCTATGACAACTGTGTTACAATTTTGAACTCAGGAGCGTCGGCACTAGTGGGCACAACCGGATTGTCTGACGAGGAACAAGCCCAACTTCACCAAATGGCACTTGAAAAAAAAGCGTCGGTTTTAATATGCCCTAATTTTGCCATTGGTGCGGTTTTAATGATGAAATTTGCAGCGGAGGCTTCTCAATATATGCCTCGGGTTGAAATAATTGAGTATCATCATGATCAAAAGTTAGATGCACCCTCGGGTACCGCCATTAAGACGGCTGACTTAATAGCCGAAAAGAATCCCAACGTAAATTCTGGTGATACAGTTGATGAGCAGGAGCTGATAGAAGGCTCTAGAGGTGGTTCTAGGCATAATATTCCTATTCATTCCGTACGTCTTCCTGGGTATGTTGCGTCACAACGTGTGATATTGGGTGGAGTGGGTCAGACCTTAACCTTATCTCATGACACTATTCATCGAAATTCTTTTATGCCTGGGGTTGTCTTAGCTATTCGTAAAATGTCTAGCTTTAAAGGCTTACAGTATGGTCTAGAAACCGTTATGTAACAGTGTTATAATGGTGACGTTAAATTTGAAAGGGACTTATAATGAAAAAATATAAAGTAGCTGTTGTTGGTGCAACTGGAGTTGTCGGAAAAGAAATTACAGATACTTTATATCAACGAAAGTTTCCAGTTGATTCAATAAAATTATTAGCTTCTAAAAATTCAGTTGGACAGTGTCTACCTTTCGGTAATGACGAAATCGATGTTGAGGAGCTCGTGGAGACTTCTTTTAATGATGTTGATTACGCGTTGTTTTCTGCAGGTGGTTCGATTAGTGAAAAATTTTGTCCATTTGCTGTAAAGTCGGGTGCTGTGTGTATTGATAATACGTCTCATTTTAGAATGGTGGATGGGGTTCCTTTAGTTGTTCCTGAAGTTAACCCAGAGTCTGCATTTTCTCATAAGGGTATTATTGCGAATCCCAATTGTTCGACAGCTCAGCTTGTTCTACCATTGAAAGTGTTGCATGATCACTATGGTATTGAACGCATTGTGGTATCGACTTACCAATCCGTTTCGGGTGCTGGTAAAGAAGGTATTACGGAACTTGAGCAGCAGTCACGAGCGAATTTATCTGGTCAGGATATCCCACCGTCTGTTTTTCAGCACCATATTGCGTATAATGTGATTCCTCAAATTGATGTGTTTCAAGATAATGGATACACAAAAGAAGAGATGAAGATGATCAATGAAACGAAAAAAATCTTAAATGACGACTCTATTAAGATGACCGCCACAACTGTCAGAGTGCCTGTCTTTGTCGGTCATTCAGAGTCAGTGAATGTTCAGTTGAAATCAGCGTTTAAATTAGACGACGTTCGCCAACTAATGTCAGATATGTCAGGGGTAACGGTACAGGATGATCCTGCAAACTCTGTGTATCCAACACCCCGTGATTCAGCTGGAAAAGATGATGTCTTTGTTGGACGTTTTCGCCATGATTTATCCATTGAAAATGGTTTAGAGTTTTGGTGTGTAAGTGATAACCTTAGAAAAGGTGCGGCATTAAATGCTGTCCAAATTGCTGAAACGCTCATCAACGTATAAGGCCTTAGATCGAGAGGCTTACTATGATGCCTTAGCCTCAAAGTTTTCGGACCCTGCATTGGCTTCGGGTTGGATCAACTCACATACTCAATTTTCTCGATTTCAAGTTTTGTCGATGCTATCAGATTTTACAGGATCATCGGTTTTGGATCTAGGATGTGGTGTTGGTACGTTTGTTGAGTATTTACGGCAAGAGAACTTGTCCTGTGATTATATGGGCGTTGATTCTAGTTCTAAAATGATTGAATCGGCCAGAAAACGATTTCCAGATAAGGTGTTTAAACAAATCGACTTTTTAAATGAGGATTTTTTTATGGAATCTGATTATGTCATCGCATCAGGGCTTTTAAGTTATCGGGTACCTGACCCAAACGCTTTCTTAGAATCGTCTATTTATAAAATGTTTCGGATGGCGTCAAAAGGACTTGCGTTTAATTGTTTGTCATCGGTTAATGACGAGTCTTCACGATTAATGAGTTTTGATCCTTCTGAAGTGTTTAATTTATGTCGTCAATGGACTCCTTACGTCTCATTACATCATCATTATTTATTAAATGATTTCACTGTTTATATGTATCCGTTTCATCAGTAGCACTATATTTTTTTATTGTTTGATTAAGCTTATTTAATGCGGTTTTTAGGTCTTCTTGATGTTTTTTGAATGGTTTGTAATATTGATAGCTAATCATTATGAGTTCTAATTCTTTTGGTGTTTTGTAAAATTGTTTTGATTCGATAGGTGTGTCTTCTGGGTTATTGATATAATGATCAATATATTGGGTATTTTTTTTTATTTCCCAAAGCAATTGTTTTAATTTTAATTCCTCTATGATGTGAGTATTCGATTTGTCTAAAGATGTTTTTGGCTTTTTATCAGAGCTATTGTGCTTAGTGATTTGTGAATGAATGTTTAGTAGTCCTGTTGTGATTAGGCCATTAGTAGTGGGTATATTATTTTGAACGCTCCAAATGGTCGATAGTACTTTTAGTAGTGTTTCTTCTTGTATGTCAAAATGCTTGTTGGCTTTTTCATAGCTTTTTTTCAGTTCTTTGGAGCGATAGTTTTCCTTTAATTTTAAGTCGAGCTTATTGCCTAATTTTTCAAAGTCTTGAAAAAACATCTGGATAGTTTCGTTAAGCTCATTAATGTTGCTAGTACTTATTTTTTCAAAGTTATTTTCGCTAGGAATAATAGCGAAGTCGGTGTTTGTTTCTTGAAAAGCTATTAGACCTTGAATTGTTTTATCGATCGCGATTTGTTTGTCAAATTTTTCTCTAAGTTTAAAAAGCGGTGGGGTGATTTTGTTGTAGTTTTTCCATAGTGATTTGCTTTCTTTTTTTACGGTTTTAATGGTTCTTTTTTCACTAAGTTTTATGTATTTTTCATGGGATGAGTCGAATTCTTTTATAGAAGGCAATGGGCCTAGTTTGTCTTTAAAGTTTTCTTTAGTGATCGATTCTACTGAAACTACATTTAATGAACTAATAATGGGAACGAGTGTTTTAGAAAAATCGAATAGCTTTAAACTATCTGAAAGTAGAATTGTTTCTTTAATTTCATCTTTGTTTATGGTTTCTAGTTTATTAATTGTAGTATTTTCGCTTATTAATTTTTCTAGTACATAACTATTATGGCTACTTATTTTATTTGTGAGTAAGAATAATTCGGTTTCTTCATTAAATTGATTGAGTAGTTTTTGCTCTAGTTCGTTTAATTGAGTTGTTGCGTGATCAAATGCGGCTTCTAATTCATTTGTTTTGTAATTATAGCTTAGATTTTTTTCATAATCTTTAGTGGCGTCTTTATAGATTAATTGAAATGGTTTTAATTCGGATAAGGTTAATGTTGAATCTAAAGAAAATTTGCTGAGTATTTTTATGGATTTGTTAATATCATTACGAATAATCGAAATATCTTCAGTATCATCGGTTTCATTTTCAGAGTAAAATGCTTTATGACTTTCTTCGCTACAACAAGTGAAGAAAATGCAGACAATCATAAATAGTATATTTAGTTTTTTTTGTACCATAATACTAGTATACCTCAATCTTATTTTACCCTCTATCTTTAATAAATGTTTGTTTTTATGTAGACTATAGATATGTTATCAAATGAGTTTAAAATTGGATTTGTAGGGTTAGGCCGAATGGGGTCTGCACTTTTAAATGGTTTTCTAGAATCTGGTTTAGAGAATAAAAATGTTTGTTTTGTAGAAACTGACTTGGACAAACAACGTGTTCTCTCGAAGGAATTTGGGATAGATAACGTTACGCTAAAAGAATTAATAATGAGCGTCGATATTTTGTTTTTATGTATCAAACCTCAAGGTGTTTCTGCTTTTTTAGAGGAAGTTTCTGCTTATTTACCTTCACGTTTATGTATAGTTAGTGTATGTGCGGGTGTTCGTTTAACTACTTTGCAATCTGTACATCACCCACAGCCAGTAATTAGGGTCATGCCTAATACACCTGTTATGGTGGGTGTGGGTGTTTCGGCCTATTCAGCTAGTGAAAATGTTTTAGATTCTCACTTAACGTTTGTAACGCAACTCTTGGAATCTGTTGGAATGGTTGTTTCAGTTGAAGAATCTCAATTAGATGCTATTACCGGCCTGAGTGGCAGTGGGCCTGCGTTTGTTTATCAATTAATTAATAGTGTTGCACAATCGGTTCAAGAGGATGGTATAAAGTATGAGGATGCTGTACAAATAGCTGCTCAAACATTTTTAGGTGCTGCTCAAATGATACGTCAAACGGCTAGATTGCCTCAAGAATTAACGGATGAGGTGACATCACCGAATGGGACTACGGCGGCTGGACTTTCTGTATTTGAGTCTGAGGATATTCATTCGTCACTTCAATCGGTGATACGATCCGCTATTAATCGTTCAATTGAATTGTCAAAGGAGTAATATGATCGTGATTGCCAATGTTATTTATTTATTGTTTAAGGTTCTTTATTGGGCGTTATTAATTCGTGTCTTATTGTCTTGGTTCCCACATGACAGGCATCATCCAATTATTTCATATTTGTACTCTATTACAGACCCGATTTTGGATCCGTTTAAACGTCTTGTTCCAAGTACAATGGGTATTGATTTTTCACCAATATTTGCATTCTTTGCATTAAGCTTTTTAGAGCAATTTGTTTTTCGAGTTTTGTTTTAATTTTTCGATGTGTTTGGATTTATTTTCTTTAAACCCTTACTTGATTTTTCCAGAAGTCGACTAAGACTCTAACCGTATTTTCTAAATTTGATTGATCTAGCTTAAGTGTTTTTCTTTGTGGTGCTTGCACGTTTTGTTTTCCTTGATTTTTCCAAAATTTTACTAAGTTATGGAAATAATATGTATTAGTTGATTTTTGTCGTGGTCTTTTGCGTGTTCGTTGCAGTGTTTTAAGTTCTTCTAAATTTGTACAAGCTTTAGGTTCTTCTTTTTTTATTATACCGTCTTCTCTTAAAAAGCTTTTTATAGTCTCTTTTTCTATTCTATTTACCATTTTTGTATATTTTCTACAATTTTCAGGTATGGGTTGGTGACATGCATTTATAGCAAGTTGAGGAGTCTCTATACTTTGTTCTCTAAGATTTATTTCTTTTTTAATGCTTATAAAATTATCTTCAATACATTTGAAAATTTCAGTAGTTTCAGTACTAGAGGGTGTTTTAGAGCGGTTTAGAATTTGATTTCTATAAGCGTTTGTTAATTCTCTATTAGGCATTAATTGTTTTAAAGACTTTACCATTGAATAGACATGTCGTGAAAAGTCTATTTTGGTATCGTCACTTAATTGAGTTATAGCTATTTTTTTATACATCATGCCCTAAAATTTTATTTAATTTTATTATATTTTTTATATTCATTCAAGTATATTATATTTGGTATAAAAAAAATGGTGTGCATGATAAAATAAGAGCTATGATATTATCAATTGAAACTTCATGTGATGAAACAGCTGTTGCTATTTTAAAAGATGGGGTGGTGCTGTCTTCTGTCATTGCGTCTCAAATTAAATGGCATAAGCGGTTTGGTGGTGTAGTTCCTGAACTGGCGTCACGTATGCATGCAGAAAAAATTCATGGAATTATTCAAGACTCTTTAAATCAAGCTTCGGTTTCACTAGATCAACTCGACTCTATTGCTGTTACTTATGGCCCTGGTTTGGAAGGGGCGTTATTGGTGGGTATTGCAGCGGCTAAAACGCTTGGCATGTCACTGCAAAAACCTGTCATTCCAATTAATCATTTGCATGGCCATATTTATTCTGCATTTATTGATGCTAAGACACCCTTACAATTTCCTTGTATTTGCTTACTAGTGTCAGGGGGCCATACTATGTTAGTTCTCTTGAAGGATCACTTTGATTTTCAATTATTAGGTAGTACTCGTGATGATGCGTGTGGAGAAGCGTTTGATAAAGTAGCTCGTGTGATGGGACTTTCCTATCCTGGAGGTCCAATTATAGAAAAAATAGCTTTAGAGGGTGATGCTTCACGTTATGATTTTCCACGAGCGATGAAGCATAGTCCGTATGAATTTAGTTTTTCAGGTTTAAAAACAGCGGTATCTCAACTTTGTCAGTCTCTAGGTGACGATTTAGAACAAGAGAAACCGCATGTTGCAGCAAGTTTTCAAGCGGCTGTTTCAGATACTTTAGTAACGAAAGCTATTAAAGCGTGTGAGAACTTTAATGTGTCACAACTACTAGTTTGTGGGGGTGTTATGGCTAATCGTGTATTAGCGACGTCTTTTCATGCTCAATGTGATGTTAAAGGTATTTCATTAAGTGTTCCGCCATTATCGTATTGTACGGATAATGCGGCAATGATTGGAATGGCGGCGCATCATTACTTGCAGCGATTTGAGGTCCCTGATTCGTTTTATGTGACACCTCAACTCTCTGTGGAATCGTTATGAAATTCACTCAGAGTTTTTCTCAAAAGCAATTAATGACGATGAGGCAAATTATGTCTCCAGTTATGATTCAGCGTATGAGTCACTTTGGAATGAGTTATGATGACTTGGTTCATCATGTTCAAACTAGCTCACAAGATAATGTTTTTTTGAAAATTTCAAAAGCGGATTCATTAAAATCGTATTCGTCACATCGTTCATTAAGTGCTCGACAAGATTATGCCGGTGAAGAGGAGTTTTCGACTGCTGTTGATCGTCAAGCTTCTGTTGAAACGTTATCTGATCATTTGCTTAAGCAGCTTGATTTTGAACAATTACCTTATATAGAGAAACAAATTGTAGAACGTTTTATTGATCATCTAGATTCAAGAGGTTATTTAAGTAATTACTCAGAGTTGAAAGATCAAATTATGTCAGATTTTTCAGTCTCTTCTCGCAAGGTCGGTGAGTTGTTAAAAGTGCTTCAAACGTTTGAACCTGAAGGTGTAGGAGCTCGGACTGTAAAAGAATGTTTGCGTATTCAAATTAGAGAATATAACTTCCAATCAGAAGAGATTCGTGAGGCTTTAGACGAACTAGTTCAGGATCACTTAGATGATATTGCTAATCAGTCATATGAAAATATTACGGAATCTTTAGGGTATGATGAGGACGAAATAAACGGACTGATTCAATTTATACGTGATAATTTAAACCCCAATCCAGCATCTGAGTTTAAACATGATGGGCATACTAATCATGTCGTCCCTTCGTTTAAAGTCTCGCTAGAAAATGGTGAGGTTGTGATGCAAAACCTTGAAGAAGAGAAGGGGATTAACGTTTCTATTTCAGATGATTATTTAAAGCAATTAGATGATCCGAATCTCGATGCAGATAGTAAGTCGTTCTTAGAAGCTCAACTGGCTTCTGCACGTCAGTTAATTGAAACGATTCAGTATCGTCATGAAAATTTATCACGACTGATGACCAAGATTGTGGAGCGTCAGGATGCATACTTTAAATTAGGGGAGATTTATTTAGAACCGTTGCTTCAAAAAGAGTTGGCCGAATCATTAGAGATGGCGCCTTCAACTATTTCGAGAATGTGTTCGTCTAAATATGTCGAAACGCCTTATGGCGTTATTTTATTAAGGAACTTATGTCCAAGAGAGTATTTTGGTAAAACGGCTATTCGTATTGAAAAAATTGTGAAAGATATTTGTCAGCGGTATCCAGAACTTTCTGATCAGCAATTAGTGGCTGTTTTACGAGATGAGCATCAGATTAAAATGGCTCGACGCACCGTAACTAAATATCGTCATCAGGTGGGAGAAGAGTCGAGTCGAGATCGCTCAAAACCGACTTGAAGCTTTTATTTCTTTTTGTTATTGTAGCCATATGCCATATATAAATGTACGTGTAGCGGGTTCGCTCACACAAGAACAAAAAGCCGAAATTGTAACTGATATTACAAAAACAATGGAACGTGTTGCTGGTAAACCCCCAGAAGCGACCTACATTGTGATTGACGAAGTTCCTAGAACAAATTGGGCTAAAAAAGGTGAGTTGTTAGAGTCTTAATCTTTACTTAGCTTACGTTTGTAAGTGTTAAAGAAATCGGTTGTTTGACCCGAGCTTAATGCTGTTCTAGCATTTGAAATTCCTTCTTCTAGACTTTCACTATGTCCAATACAGTAACTGGCTAAGCCACTGTTTAGCAGTATTAACTCACTTATTGGATGTTCGGTATTATTTGTATCTAGTAGTTCTGTAAAGAGCCTAGCATTGTCTTGTGCGGATTTCCCTTCAATTTCAGATTCAGTTCTAGTAGGAAATCCTAATTTTTTTGGGTTCAATGTTGTTTTTTTAATATCGTTTTCAGTGACTGTTAGTAAAGTCGATGGTCCAGTGGTACTTAATTCATCGAGTCCATTTGCACCTATTACAATGATAGTTTTTTTTGTTCCTAAACGTTGTTTAGTTTCAGCAAGCAAATTAGCCGTTTTTTCACAGGTTGTCCCGATTACTTGGTAATTAAGTTCTCCAGGGTTACATAATGGGCCAATTAAATTAAAAATAGTTTGTGTCCCGATAGTTTTTCGAGCCGGTGCCATTTTCGCAAGTTTTGGGTGATGTTTTCTCGCAAATATAAAGCACAAGTTTTCGTTTTTGATGAGGCTCTCAAGAACCGGAACCTCTTGGCCAAATGGTATCGTAAGCGCTTCAAGAAAATCAAAGCTACCATTTGGTTTTTTGGATCCTCGGTTACCATGTTTAGCCACTTTTATTCCTATACTAGCACACACAAACGCAGATGCTGTTGAGACATTAAACCGGTTTTTTCCACTTCCACCTGTTCCACATACATCAATACAGTTTTCAGGTAAGGATATTGTTATCATAGACGCTTGAATGGCCTTACAAAACCCAATCAATGTTTCTAATCGGCTTCCAGTATGATTGAGTAGCTGTAGTAGTGTTACAATCGAGTCGTCATTGGTATCGGTTTGAAATATCGTTTGCAGACAATTGAAACTGTCTGTTTCGTTTAAGGGGGCCCCAGATTCTAGTTGTGAAATCCATTTTTCTAGCATAGTTTTAGTATAAAATGTTTTACTCGATGCATAAAGTTTTTTGTTTTTTAAAGTGCTTGGCTTATGTCCATTAAACAATCATTAAATTTATCAAAATAAAGATTAATCAGACGTTTTAAATTACTTTCACTGATAAGATCATTATAGAGTTCATCCTCAAAACAGCGTTCATAAATTTGCTGGCTCAGGTTTGAACTGATTAGGAGTGTTGATCGATTGTCTTTTTGGTCATAAATTACTTTAGATCGTTCAATGGTTACAAAATCTTTATATGTTTTAGCAATTGTCTCTAAGGCTTTTATTTTGTTAGTTAGACTTATTTTAATTTCGCTAATTAAATCGAAGCTTTCTATGATTTTTTCATCTTTATATTCAGGGTCTAAGGAAAACTCTAATTCGCATTGTATAGGGTATTCCTCTAATACTTCAAGTTGGTCTGTTAGACGTTTAAAGCCTTGAGGTTGGTCATTAATTACTATGATTTCTGGTGTAGCCGCTTTATGTTTTCCTATATATCGTTCAATATATTTGTTGTGATGTTGAGACTTGTACCGATTTTCATGAAAGATAAAGACATGTTTTCTTAATTCTTTAAGTAAGGCATCATAAACGATCATTTTAGCTTAACATTTCTAGAATAGTCTGAGACCTCTTAATAAATTTGGGGAGCTTGTCTTTATCTAATGAACCATGTGCAACTAATGCTAAATCATAAATATGTTCACATAATGTGTTTATTTTGTCTTTATCTTTTACGGGATCTAATTTAGATAATGTTTGAATGGTTGGATGGTTTTCATTTACAAGTAATTTGTCATTATTGAACATGGTTCCTAAATCTCCAGAGCCCATCATTCGTGACATTTCTTTTAATCGTTTGGTTTGCTCATCTTGTTTAATGAGTGCAATTGTTTCATTACTTTTAAAGGATGTGATCGAAATATTTAAATTTTCATTGTTTAAATTGTTTTTAAAGAGGGTTGCTATCGGGTGGTCCTCTTTCTTTTCTTTTTCATCCTTATTTTCTTCGGAATTCTCTTCTTCAGGTTTTGATAATATATCATTTATCGCATCACCATCTACTGAACTATACTTAATAGAAGACTCTTTCATTTCTAAAAATTGTATGAAATGAGTATCAATGAAGTTATCCATTAACAAAACTTCTTTTCCTTCAGCTTTTAACATTTCAATGTAATGTCCTTGGATGTCTTTGTTGGTGCTATAAATGACCGTTTTTTTATCGTCTGTACGATCTAAATAATCGCTAAGAGTGGTATATCCTCCGTTACTGGATTCAAAAATAACAGCATCTTTTGTTTTTGTGTAAAAATCATCGTTGTTCATCATTCCATATTTGACGAATGGATGAATGTTTGGCCAGTAACCTTCGTAATCCGTGCGGCTTTTTTTATAAAGTTGACTAATTTTGTCTGCTATCTTTTTGATGATATGTTTTGAAATTTTCTGCATGTAAGGATCATTTTGAAGTGCTGATCGAGACACATTTAATGGGAAGTCTGGGCAGTCAATCACACCTTGTAACATCATTAAAAACTCTGGAAGGATATCGTGTGCATTATCTGTGACGAATACTTGCTGACAAAATAATTTGATCCGATCTTTTTGAAGATCCATTTCATTTTTTACTTTAGGAAAATATAAAATTCCTTGTAATCGAAATGGGTAATCAACATTTAAATGAATCCAGAATAAAGGTTCGTCTTGAAATGGGAATAGTTTTTTGTAGAATTCTTTATAGTCTTCATCTTTACAATCTTGAGGAGTTTTAACCCATATTCCAGCATCTTGATCATTAATGACTTTATCATTTAACTTAATTTCAATTGGTAAAAAGTTAGCGTATTTTTTGATCAGCGTTTCAATTCTAATTTCTTCTAAGAACTCTTTACTTTCTTCATTAATTGTTAATATGATATCAGTTCCAACTGTTTCTTTTTTAATAGGAACCATTTCATATTCGGTATCACCTTTACAGGTCCAATGTACACCTGGAACATCTTGATAGGATTTACTCTTGATCTCAACCTGATCAGCTACCATAAACGCTGAATAAAAACCCATCCCAAAGTGACCAATAATATCCTGTTTGTTTTCACTGTCGGTATATTTCTTTAAAAAATCTTCGGCTCCGGAAAAAGCGATTTGTGTAATATACTTTTGAACTTCTTTTGCGCTCATTCCAAGACCGGTATCACGAAAGGTTAGGGTACCTTGATCTTTATCAATTATAACTTCAATGCGATGCTCAGAAGTTTTAATGTTTTCTACATTACTAATTTTCTTTAATTTGTTTATCGCATCAAAACTGTTTGATATCAATTCACGAACAAAAATGTCATGCTCTGAATATAACCATTTCTTAATTATTGGAAATATATTTTCAGTATGGATATTAATGTTACCTTTTATTGATTTAGACATGACTACCTTTCGATATTACTATTGTTAAGCCTCAAATTATATCAGGTTTTGAGCTTAGGTTCAATGAGATTAGAGTAGCTCCAAAATAGTTTTGGCACTTTCTTCAACGCTTAAATTAGAGTAAGGGGTAATGTTATTTTTTGGATCAATCACACTGAAACTTCTGACGTCACTTCCTATCGACTTGCTGCTATTACAAACCATAAAATCACAGTTTTTTTTCTTTTTCTTTTCTAGTCCAACGTTAATGAGGTCTTGGTCTTCCAAACAGAATCCAATAAAGGTTTGGGTATCGCTTTTTCTTGAACCCAGATCTTTTAAAATATCTTCGGTTGGGATTAGGTTTAGTTGTAATCCTTCTTGTCGCTTGAGTTTATTTTGAGATGGTTTAATCGTGAAATCAGAAATTGCGGCGGCCATGATTAAATGACTAGTTGGTGTAATTGTTTTTTTAAGTGCATCGTGCATATCTTGGCTTGATTTGCTTTTGATGATGTTAATATTAGGATGTGTGGGAAGTGATTTGCTAGTGATTAGGCTAACAGAAGCTCCCATTTGAGAGGCTAAATTAGCAATGCTATGGCCCAGTTGTCCGCTCGATTGGTTGCTAATACAACGTACGGCATCAATTTTTTCTTCAGTTCCGCCTGCTGTAACAACAATATGTTGATTGTGTAGTTTTCCAAATAGGCTCTTATCAATAACGTTAATGATTTCACTTTCATCAGGGAGTCTTCCGGCCCCAATATCGCCACAGGCGAGTTCTCCATAACTTGGATTAATGATATGAACACCATCTGATTTGAGTTGATTTAGTTGGCGTTGTGTACTGGGGTGTTCATACATTTCTGTATGCATTGATGGAGCTATGAAAACAGGTCCCGTGTAGGATAGGTAGGTAGCGGTAACACAATTATCAGATTGGCCATTAGCACATTTTGATAGGGTGGTTGCTGTGCATGGTGCTATTAAAAAACAAGTTGCTTCACGTTGACTTAAATGAGGTATTTGATCCCAGCTATCATATAAACTACTAATGACGGGGTTTTCAGACACCGTTTGTAAAGTGGCTTCAGTTACAAATTGATAAGCGTTAGGAGTGGTAACCACTTGTACATCCCAGCCTTTTTTCTTGAATAGTCTGATTAAGTTTGGTGTTTTGTAGGCTGCGATTCCACCAGTTATACCTAGTAGAAGTTTTAAAGACATGGTCGTTTAATCGTTACTTTTTCTTTTTTTTAGGTTCAGCTTCTTCTTTAGCTTCAACTACTTTATCAATGCTTGAATCTGTATTTTCTATAAGGGCTTCAAATTCATCAATTTCAGACTGAAAATTTTCTTTTTTCTCCTCAGTTCTAACAATCTGAAGTTTGTTTTCTTGAAATTCTTGATAAGCAATTAGTAGTGGATTGTGATTGTTTTTAGCTACAGTTACTAAAGGAACAGCACCTTCTTGAAGTTGTCTAGCTCTCTTTGCAACCGCAATACTTAGTTCAAATCTGTTCGTGTGATTGTTTTTTTCAGACATACTCATCCTTTAATTAATTACTTTAATTTTTCCATTAAATAGTGATTCAATTGATTTGTTGAATCATCCAAATTAATATTTTCTATTATATAGTCATATTCGTCAATAGAGGCTAATTCTCTTTTTGCTTCCTCTATCCGTCCTTCAATACTTTCTATGCTATCAGTATTTCGTTCAAGCAGTCGTTGTTTAAGGATCTCAATGGAGGGTGGGGCAATGAATATTTTAATGCAATCTGGAAATGTTTTTTGTATTTTTTTAGTACCTTGAACATCAATTTCTAGCAAGACATGCTGACCTTTGTTTTGTTGATCAATTACTTCACTTTTTAGTGTGCCATAACGATTATTATGAACGATACACCATTCTAAAAAATCATTATTTTCTATTTTTTGATTAAATTCTTCATTGCTAAGAAAGTAATAGTTATCACTTGTTTCATTGTGTCGTTGTTTCCGGGTGGTTGCAGATTTTGCACAAACGATAGAATTAAATGCGTCTAATGTGCGAGCAATTATGGTAGTCTTGCCAGCCCCAGAAGGACCTGAAACGATAATGAGTTTTCCTTGATTGGTCATGCTTGTCATTTTAGTAGTGTGTATTTATTAACTTCACTGTATTATAAAATTACATAGTAGCTGTGTAAAGTAAACTATTAATTAGCTAATCTTATGATCCAAAAAGCACTTAAATTTATTAAATCAAATAAATTAACGGACACACATTTTTTATTGTATGACTTTTCAAAATTGCAATTACAGTTATCTGTGTTAGAAAATGTTTTCCCTTCGCATACGTTACATGCGGTTGCTGTTAAATCTAATCCGTTACATAAAGTTTTGAGTTTTTTAAAAGATCAAAATCTTGGTGCGGAGTGTGCGAGTTGGGGAGAGTGTGTGTTGGCTTTGTCGGCAGGTTATGACTCTTCGAAGATTGTGTATGATTCACCATGTAAGACCGTTGATGACTTATTAAAGGCTATTCAAGAAGGCGTTTCTGTAAATTGCGATTCACTTGATGAGTGGGACCGAATTGCAAGCTTACTTGAGACAAGGTCTACTAATTCACAATTTGGCTTGAGATTGAATTCTCAGGTTGGAACAGGTAACATTGAGGCAACTAGTGTAGTAGGTGAGTATTCAAAGTTTGGAATACCTGTAGACGATTTTTATGATTGCATTACCTCTACTTACTTGGAATTTCCGAACTTAACATCTATTCATGTGCATTCTGGGTCACAGGGGTGTGAAATGGAGTTATTGGTAAAGTCGATTGAGAAGGTCTATCGTTTAGCGGAGTCTATCAATCAAAAATCGTTGGAATTATATGGAACTCGACGGATTAAGACTTTCAATATTGGTGGTGGTGCTTATGTGTCATATCATAAAAATCAACCTTCATTTGATATGGCGTTATATGTGAAGACGTTAAAATCTAGGTGTCCTAATTTGTTTAAAGAGTATCAAATTATTACCGAATTTGGTCGGTTTGTTCATGCTCACAATGCGATAGCTTGTTCTCGCGTTGAATATATCAAGCCGACTACTCCTTTAACAGCGGTTTGTCATTTTGGTGCCGATTTGATGTTGCGAGCTTGTTATGCGCCAGATGATTGGTCACATGATATTGAGGTTTATTCATTAAAAACTATTTCTCAAATAACACAAGATACTTATAATATTGCTGGACCATTGTGCTTTTCTGGTGATATCTTAGCTAAGAATTTTTTATGTGAGTCGTTATCTGTTGGAGATTATTTGATATTTAAAGATGTGGGCGCTTACACATTTAGTATGTGGTCTCAGTATAATAGTAGATTTTTTCCGTTATGTTTGGGGCTTAATTTAGATGGAGACTTTGAAATATTACGTGAAATGAGTAGTGAAAAAGATATTGTGTCATTTTGGAGTTAGTAATGAGTGTTTCTGTAGGTTATTTAGCAATTGGGGATGAACTTTTAGATGGGCGTGTAAATAATACTAACTTAACTTATTTATCGACTCGATTTTCTGAGTTGAGTTTGAGAGTTGAGTCTTCGTTGATTGTGTCGGATGCTCCTGAGGATATTAAACAAGGTCTTGATTACTATATTGATAATGTTACTATTCTGGTTATTACAGGTGGATTAGGTCCTACTGAAGATGATCGAACGTCAGCGGTTTTAGCTAACTATGCGGGCTACCCATTAGTATGTAATGAGGATGTATTAAATGAAATTAAAAAATTTTTTGAGTCCAAAAATCGTCCTTTTTATGAGTCTAATGCAAAGCAAGCCTACTTTCCTGATTCTGCATCCATCATTCCAAACTCTATAGGTACGGCCCCTGGATTTATGTTAAGTATTCGGTCTACACTTTGTTTGGTACTGCCAGGTGTTCCAAGAGAAATGAAGCGATTAGTTGAAGACAGTTGTTTACCTTTTTTGCGTCAACAATATGAATTGCCAGTTATTAAAACAAAAACATGGATAACATTTGGCATGGGAGAATCAGAATTATTTGATCGTTTAAATGGTTTGTATCCATTACCCGAAGGCATCTCTATAGGTTACAGAGCTCACTTTCCTGAAGTTCATGTGACATTGAAATCATCGGAATCATTATTTCCTAAACTTTTGGTATCTCAAATAGATGAGTTGTTGAGCGATAATATCGTGGCGAAAGATTCAGAAACGTTTATTAGTGCAGTTGCTAATAAATTAATCGATCAGAAATGTAGTGTTTCTACTGCAGAGTCTTGTACGGGAGGGTTGGTTTCTCAATTATTAACGTCTATTTCAGGTTCATCACGCTTTTTTAATCAAGCTTTTGTGACGTATTCAAATCAGGTGAAATGTAAAGCATTAGGTGTTTTAGAGTCGACGCTTTCAACTTATGGTGCGGTAAGTAGTGAATGTGCACTGGAAATGCTGCAGGGCTTAGTTGAGCAGACTAAATCAGAGTATGGTATTGCCATTACAGGGATTGCCGGACCTGATGGTGGATCACAAGATAAACCTGTGGGTACGGTATATATAGGAATTAAAACACCTCAACATAGTAAGGTTTATCATCATCAATTTTATGGAGATCGACAACAAATTAGACTACGTAGTGCGTATTATGCACTTTTTTATATATTAAAAACTTAAGTGTAATGGGGTGAATGATGGGGCTCGAACCCACGACAACCGGAACCACAATCCGGGGCTCTACCAACTGAGCTACATCCACCGTCTGGTAATAATAAGATAGTAAAAACCCCTAACTTAGTCAATTAATTTCTTAATTAAGTTAGGGGTTTATAAAAAAATTAAACTTGTTTGATGTCTGCGCTTTCCCAATCTTTTTGGTTGCAGAATTTTGTTAAGTTACGACCATCTTGAGTTTGACCTCTAAATGCATAACGTGTTTGAGTGTCACCATTTTTTAACTTTCTTTCGTAAGTTGTTTTTGTGCAATTATCTAATTTGATTTTTACACGTTCTCTTTCTTTTACATCGTAAAATTCGATTTCTGTTGCCATAATAGAATCTCCTAAATATTTATACGGTTATAATAAAACTATAGGGTATAAGATTGCTGAAAGTAAAGTAGAAAAATGACTTACGGAATTACGGCTAATTTACTACGTTTTAAAATTTCACCATCGGAGAGAATAATAATAAAGTAAACTCCTGATGATATTGGGTAATTATTGAAGAATTCTCGGTTTAGAGGAACGTTGTTTATGTCTACTTTTCCGCCATTTGAGCCGGCAGGGAATGTTTTCTCTACAATTTTACGACCAAATCGATCGAAAACCATACAGTTTAGTGTTTGATTTTTATTTAGCCTGTAATATAGATGCCCAGAATTTCTAAGTGACATTGGATTTGGGTAAGGCAAGACCTCAGAAATAATTAAAGATGCGGTGTCAGTGTTGTTAAGGCTTAACTGGCCACCATTGGAGATATTATTTAACTGAACAATACTTAATGACATTGATAATAGCGAAATTGTATTTGAGGAATTTAGTTGCGACGGTATAGTTTCTGTTATTTGCGATTGAGTGACTTCTAAAGAACCAAAACTAACGACGCTTTGGAATAGTATCATAATATACATTAATATTATTTTTAAGCTCATAATAAAAGTATATATCTGATTAATCTGAAAGTAAAATATCCTCTAAATTGACTGCAAAAGAATTCTTATGTCATTATGAAAACATGGTTAATACTGACAAAAATCAATCTTTACATCACATATCTCGTTTAATTCTAGCACTCTTAGATAATGGATCAGATAAACAAATCTATTTATTTTTTCACAGGTATCATGAAGCGGATATTGCGGAGGCGTTAAAAGCTCTTTCGTTGGATCAGAAAATTAGTTTTTTTAAGAAAATTAATATTGAGTATGCGGCTGATGTTATTGAGGTGTTGAATTTCGAAGATCAACAAGAATTATTTCAACAATTTAAAACAGAACAGGCCGCAAAATATATTGAGGAAATGGATAAAGATGATGCGGCAGACCTTTTAGAAAGTTTGTATGAAGCTGATGAAATACATGCTTCTGATATTATTCGAGCCTTGAAACCAGATGACGCTCAAGATTTACAAACACTACTTTCTTATTCTGAATCAACAGCTGGTGCGATTATGACGTCTGATTTTGTTCAGATTCCAGAAAATTTAACGGTAGCCGAAGCTTTAGAAGAATTTCGTCGCCAAAATCCACCACAAGATGAATCTTCTTTCTATATTTATATCACTTCTTATAATCAAAAGTTAGTAGGTTATACGTCAATTAGAGACTTGTTAATGGCGGATGGTACATTAAAGGTACATGATATTCGTTATGAAAATCCAGTCAGTGTTACTGTTGATATGGACCAAGAAGATGTGGCGAGAATTATTCAAAAATATAATTTATCTGCCGTACCTGTTGTGAATACATACACTTCAATTGTTGGAATTATTACGGTAGATGATATTGTAGATGTTGTTATTGAGGAAGCTACTGAAGATATATATAAACTCTCAGGGACTGGTGATATTCGTGAGGATCGACTCTTATATGGAAAGTTGTCGTTTCCAGTAATATCACGCTTGCCATGGCTTTGTTTGACTATTTTTGCTGGAACAATAGCATCGTACATTATTACTATATTTTCTAATGTTTTTTCATCAACGACTATTACCTTAGCACTTGTGCTAAGTTTTGTTCCTTTATTAATGGGGTTGGCGGGTAATATTGGAAATCAATCTTCAACCATTATTGTTCGTGGTTTATCTACGGGTGTGATTTCTTTATCACAAGCTTTTAAGATTGTTTTTAGGGAGCTTTTAGTTGGCTTAACGATTGGCTCAATATTGGCTGGTTCTTTTTATTTTGTATTAATTTTTCTTAATTATACGCATGTTATTGCACTATTAATTGCATTGAGCATGGTCGTGACGATGTTTCTTGCAACGTTTATTGGATCTGTGTTGCCGCTAACATTTAAACGGTTTGGGATTGATCCGGCAGTTGCATCCGCACCTTTTATTTCATCTACATTAGATATTGTTGTTCAATTAGTTTATTTTGCTATTACGTTACAAATTGTGTCTAGAATTGTCTTATGAGTTCGAGTCCTGTAACTGGTTTAATTGTTAAGTCGAAGGTTTTTTTTGAAAAAGATCGTATCATTACTGTTTTTACTAAGGAGTTTGGATTACTTTCTGTTTTGGTTAAGGGGGCTCAATCTAAATCATTTCGATATGGTAGTTCAATTGAACCTTTGAACCTCGTTTCTATGCAGATTTCTAAAGGGAGATCTTTTTACTATCTTCAGTCGATAGATGTTTTGAATCGTTTTACTACTATGAAAAAAGAGTATAACCGTTTGATGTTTGCTTATTATTGTTTTGATATTTTGTTATTAGTTTGTGTTACTGGTCAAGCAAATGAGCAACTATATGACTGTATAGTGACTACTTTGTTTAAAATAGATTCAGAGTATTCATTAAGAACGTTACATAAATGGTATTGTTATCATGTGGTTTCTATTGAAGGTATTTCAGATGTTTCTGAATCAGAATTTAATTATCATGAGTTTACTCGTTCCTTTGGTTCATATACAGGTGTGATTCCAAAGCTTCCACAATATATTGAGGAGTTTGAAATGGAAAAAGAACCTGTTTAGCAACTCTTTTTTTCGTGTTAAACTATTCTTATGTTAATTTTAATAACGTTAATTTCAATTTTAAGTTTAACTTTTCTTAAATATTTATTCACAAAACCTGTGGTCTCATCAGGTCTCATTTTTAATGTAATAGATTTAGTTAACGATGGGTCACAAATATTTTTAAAACGGCTATCAAGTATTAGTGTGCAGTTAATAATATACATTTTAATTGCGTTTTTAGGTATTTCTTATGCCGTATTTGATACATATATAATTAGTTACTATATTACGTTTGTTATTGGCTTTTCATCACTTTTACTTGGTCACTTTTCGGTTTTGTATTTTATTAAGAGAATTTTACTTCTATCAAGTCAGTTTTTGAAACTAACACGAGTACATTCGTTAAGATCATATTTGCAATTGTCTTTTTCTATAATGATTATGATGATATTTCCAGTTTTATTGTCGTTACTGGCTGTTATACAGTGGTTTAATTCTGGAGAGTCCGTTACTTTCTTATTAGGTGTACTATTGGGTGTTTTTTTTCTACGAGTAGGTGGTGGGATTTTTAGGTCAAGTTCTGAGGTTGCTAAAATTGTGGTCAATAGGGTGGAAAACTCGTATCCCCAAGACCATCGAAACCCGGTTAGTTATTTAGATTTTATAGGTCAGTTTATTGGAAATGTTACGGGGTTTTCTGCTGATATAATGGCGGCATTTGCTATGGTATTTGTGTCGTTATTTTTTGCTATGCCTTACTTTAACGATTCATCCAGCTATATGGCTAATATTGTGATACTTGAAAAGCTACCTTTCTTATTGTTATTAACTACTATTATTTCGTCGTTTATTGCGTTTACTTTTTCTTACATACGTGTAGTTTATTATGCTAAAAATATTTTGTTAGAAACTATTTATATAGCAATGGCCATTAGTATGTGTATTTCTTATCTGATTTTTTCTTATGCTTTCGATCAAAATGTGTCATCTGCTTTATTTTTGGTTTATGCTCTCGGTGTTTTTGCTTCAATTGTGATTGCGTATTTATCTGATTTATTTAGTTCAGTCTTTTATGTTTTTGGAAAGAAAACTTTAAGTCGATCTGAGATGGGGCCAGCATTGATTCTTTTTCAAAATATGGTGAACGCATTTATTGGTAATGGATTCTTAATTTTAGTTCTGTTTCTGGTTGTTTTCTTATCTGTATATTTGTTTGGTTTAGTAGGGTTATCTGTGATGTCATTTGCTTTTTTATCCTCAATGCCACTTTTAATTTCTTCTAAAGTTTTTCTTAATTTAACAGATCTTACGTCTAGAATCGAGTCTTTAGATTCACCTGATGATGACTCTGGTAGCCGAACAAGTTTTTTAACACAAATCGGCCGAACCATTAATCCGGTGGGAAGTGGTTTTTCGGCCGTCTCGGCTATATTATCTAGCTTATGTTTGGTGCTTTTGGCATCCAAAAAGATTTCACTATTCAGTATTTTATTTCTTTCTAAATACACCTTTATTTTGTGTGTGTTTTTAGGAATTGTTGTTGCGTTGTTTTTTCTAGGATTTATGATGAGTGGGTTTACGAGCACTGTTTCAAAAATTCGTTTAGAAATGATACGTCAGTTTAGAGAAATCCCTTATTTATTAGAAGGGAAATCGTTTCCTGATGTTCTTAAAATTGCTCAATTACACACAATATTATCACTCAGAGTTTTAACATGGCCAATCATTACTTTAGTTTTGTCAGTTTTAATTGTTTTATATATTTTTGGACTGTCTTTTTATGTGCCATTATTTATTGGTATTTCGCTAGTCATTCTATTACATGTTTTTTATTGGGCTATTTTGGGAGACTCTGTACAACAGGCCAAACAACATATTGAGTTTGGATATCAAGGTGGACAAAAAGGGTCTTCTTTTCAGTATATGAATTATGCTTTTGAATATAGTTCAATTTATTCGATGGTCTTGGGGCCCAATTATTTAGTAATTTTAAAATGTTTATCTGTATTATTTGCAGTGTTATTTATATAAGGAGTTAATATGGCTATTTATGCAGCAAATTGGAAAATGAATATTCTACCGTCTCAGGTTCAAGAACTAGTGACAGGAATTGTAGATCATAAATTGTCTGATTCAGATCAAGTTATTCTTTGTCCACCATCTGTATATTTACAGGAAGCTGTTAACTTAACTAGCCAGTCTCAAGTGGTAATTGGTGCTCAAAATACATATTTTGAGGTTTCGGGTGCTTATACTGGTGAAATTTCAGCAAAAATGGTAGCTGAGTTGGGTGCTACTTATGTTATCGTTGGACATTCTGAGCGTCGTCAATTATTTGGGGACAATGATCAAATTATTAATAAAAAAGTATTAGCGACTTTAGAGGCTTCGTTATCGCCTATAATATGTATTGGTGAAACATTGGAACAACGCGAATCGGGAGACTTTTATACAGTTTTAGAATCTCAGATTGTGTCAGCCGTTTCCGGCCATGAAACGGTTCTTTCAGCTGCAGACTTTTTAATTGCCTATGAACCCGTTTGGGCGATTGGTACGGGTAAGGTTGCGAGTCCAGAACAGGCGCAAGATGTTCATGCGTTTATTCGGTCTAGATTAGAGTCGATTTTTAATGAAAAGAAAATTTCGATTTTGTATGGGGGATCTGTCAAGCCTTCTAACGCGGGCGAGTTATTATTGCAGCAAGATATAGATGGTTTTTTAGTTGGTGGCGCAAGTTTATCGGTTGCTGATTTTACAGCTATCATGTCGGCTTAGATCGATTTTATTTACTCGTATATTTTTCATATCGCTGCTGAATATTTGGATCTAGGTAAGTCTCTAAAATGTACTCGCTGTACTCTGAGTTAGTAGACCCTGATTCTCGTCCAGTTATTTTAAGTTTTTGTTCGAATTGACCACAAATTTCTAAAGCCATATCGAGCTTGTTTCCTTCGTTTATCCATCCGATATGTTTTAAGCACATGGCTGTGGCTTTGATCATCGAGGAAGGATCTGCATATTGTGATCGGCCTTCTTTTACCATACGAGGTGCACTTCCATGAATCGCTTCAAACATAGCGTATTTAGAGCCAATATTTGCACTACCAGCGGTTCCAACACCACCTTGTAGTTGACCGGCTTCATCACTTAATATATCACCATATAAATTAGGCATTACCATTACTTCAAATTCAGACCGTCTCGAAGGATCAAGTATTTTGGCGGTCATAATATCGATATACCATTCATCACAAGTGATTCCATAAGATTCATATTCTTTCGCTACGCGTTTGGCAACTTTAGAAAAACGTCCGTCGGTTGTTTTAACTACATTTGATTTGGTGACTACCGTTACTTTTTTCTTTTTATTATCTTTAGCGTATTCAAATGCCATTCGACAAATTCGTTCAGCACCTTGTTCGGAGCAAATTTTAAAATCAATACTTAAATCATTACTGACGTCAAACCCTTTTGATCCTAAAGTATAAGCCCCCTCAGTATTTTCTCTAAAAATACACCAATCGATTGAGTCTTTCGGAATTTTAATGGGTCGAACACAAGCAAATAAATCGAGCTCTCTTCGCATTGCTACATTGGCACTTTCAATGTTGGGCCAATCATCACCTGCTTGTGGTGTTGTTGTGGGTCCTTTTAGAATAATGTCACATTTTTTAAGTTTTTCTAAACTTGTATCTGGAATCGCTTGGTGTTTTTGGGCTCTGTTTTCGATTGTAAGATCATCAATAATTTCAAATTCAATGACTTGTTCTCGGGAACTGTTTTTTATAATTTCTTTAAATATCCATTGTGCCTGTTCACAGATTGCGGGACCAATGCCATCTCCCCAACATACTCCAATAATTAATTTATTTTTCTCAGATAGCTTTTCTATTGATTGTGGTTTTTGAAGGTTTTCTACTCGAGCTAGCTGCTCTGTAATCAACGCTTTAAATGACTCACACGCTTGCTTGATTTCATTGTCTGACATAGGGATCCTCGTTTATTTTGAATATGCATTTATAGTACTTAACAATCCGCTTTTATGACAAGTCGTCTAATAAAATGGTATAACTTTTTGAGTGATGATATAATAGCTATATCTTTAAGGAAGTTTTTTATATGCAATATTGGTTAATGAAAAGTGAACCAGATGTCTATTCAATTGATGATCTGGAAACAGAGGGAAAAACGCATTGGGAAGGTGTGAGAAATTATCAAGCACGAAATTTTATGCGTGATAAAATGGAGATAGGGGATACAGTGTTGTTTTATCATTCAAATGCAACGCCTCCTGGTATTGTTGGTTTAGGAACGGTGTGTTCTGCGCCTTATCCTGATTTCACCGCATGGGATAGTTCAAGTAAGTATTTTGATGCTAAAACAGATCCAGAGAATCCTCGCTGGATGATGGTAGATGTTTCATTTAAAGAAAAATTCAAAAGGATGATTTCATTAGATGAATTAAAAACCAATCCAGAGTTAGAGGGGTTACTTGTGATAAAAAGAGGAATGCGATTATCTATTCAGCCGGTTGAGCCACAGCACTTTGATACTATTCTATCAATGGTTTAGTTACTTAATCGTCACATTAAGAAGGAAAAAATATATGAGTGAATCTTTAAAACAAACTAAAATTATTGCAACGTTAGGTCCTGCGTCTAGTAATGAGTTAGTCTTAAAAGAAATGATTGATGCGGGTGTGGATGTTATTCGAATTAATGCATCACATTGTGCAGAACCATCTGATATTCAAACTATCATCGATTTAGTTCGGTCTGTTTCTGAAGAGTATGGTAAGCCTTTGGGATTGTTTTTAGATTTACAAGGCCCTAAAATTCGTGTAGGTACTTTCAAAGATAAAGAGATTTTCTTAGAATTAGGTGATTTGTTTTTACTTACTTCTGATCAATCGATTGAAGGGGATCAAAAAAAAGTTAGCATAAGTTATCCTGAATTAATTGATGATTTAGAGTTAGGTCAGCAGTTATATATCGATGATGGAAATATTCGACTTGAAGTTGTTGAGAAGCGTTCCAAAGACGTTGTCTGTAGAGTTTTACGAGGTGGCCGTGTTTCGAATAACAAAGGTATTAATTTGCCGATGACTCAAACTCGTATACCGACCTTAACAGAGAAAGATTTAAGAGACTTAGAAGTGGCTGTGTCTAATCAATTAGAATATGTTGCTCACTCTTTTATTTCTAGTTCAGAGGACGTGTTATTACTTAAGCAACATATAGATCGATTGGGTGGTAATGATATTGGTGTCATTGCTAAAATTGAACGCAAGTCAGCTGTTGATAATATAGTTTCTATTATTAAGGTTGCAGATGTGATTATGGTGGCCAGGGGCGATTTAGGGGTTGAAATCGGAATTGAAAATGTTCCTGAAGCACAAAAATTAATTATTCGAGAATCGATTCGATATATCAAACCAGTGATTGTGGCGACGCAAATGCTTGAAAGTATGGTTGAGAAAAAATTAGCGACTCGTGCTGAAGTTTCTGATGTTGCGAATGCTATTTATGATCGGTGTGATGCCGTCATGTTATCAGGCGAGACGGCAATGGGAATTGATCCTGCCAATGCTGTAGCTATGATGAAAACCATTTGTGTGGCTACTGATCATAATTTAAGTGAGCGTAAAAAGAATAAGTTTAGTCAGGTAAAACGTGTGTTTGAGGTAAAAACTATGGCAACGTCTTTTTGTAAGGCGGCAGATGCCATTGCGGATGAAAATGATGCCGATGTTATGTTGGCTTTTACAAGTTCTGGAAATACGCCTTTAATCTCATCAAAGCTTACTCCAAGTATTCCAATTATTGCTCCAACTGATTCGATACATGTTCTAAAGAAAATGCAAATGTATAGAGGGGTTATTCCTATTATGATGCCTCAGTCGTTCTCAGAAATTAAAAGTTGGGCGCGTATGATTGATGTTGCTATTCGAAGTGCCAAATCAGATGGTTTGTTAAAAGCTGGTGATAAGGTGGTTGTAACGGCAGGATTTCCAATCGGTATTCCTGGGGGTACAAACTCGATTCGTATGGTTACAGTTCAGTAGTTTAGTAAATGGGGGAATATTAAAGATAAAAAAAGAGAGTTCATTATGAACTCTCTTTTTTTTGTTAAAAGATTTAAATTAACTGTTGATTGAATCAGAGAAAATTTTATCGGCTTGTTCACGAAGTTTTTCTTTACTATCTCTTTCTTCAGATGCGGCAATATTTAATGCTTTATTAAATAGTTCTTGCAACTGATTTAATTGGTTAGTATATTTTTGCGTAATGTGTAAAGTGATTTTTTCTGAATCAGGAATTAATGGGAAATATTTTTCATTTTGAAATTCAAGAAGTCTGATGATACGTTCTTTTTCTCTCATCATTTGATCATGAAGGTCTTTCGAAATAACACTACTATTATCAATTCCAGAACCTGAACTTTCTCCATTAAAGTTATGTTTAATGAATTGATCACCGTGGTCATCTAAAAATTCTTTTAAGTCTTTTTCGTTGATAAAGTATTTAATATTACCTTTACCTTCCTGTATATTTAGTAGACCTTGCTTAATGGCTTGTTCAAGTTTGTATCGGGAAATTTTTGAGTACTTTGCAGCTTGATATAGGGTCAATTTACGCATTGTTTTGTTATCCTCCAAGTAAAAACAATATTACAGTATCATCATGTCCCCGAAAAAGTGTTATTATTATTAAGTAGTAAGTCGTACTATTTAATAAAATTATCACCTTTACATAATAATTTTATAGTTTAATTTCAAATTGTAAAGGGTTAATTTTTTTTTGAGCTTAAGAATCTTATAAATTTGTAAAAAATATGAAAAACCCACAATTACACACCCCAGTTTTACTTGAAGAATCCACAGAATTACTATTGAATTTAAACCCTAAAAATTTTTTAGATGCGACATTAGGTTTTTCTGGTCATGCTCATTATGTTTTATCAAAATTATCATCAAATGCTTCTTTTTATGGTATCGATCAGGATCCGGTAGCATTAAACTACTCAATGTCTAAAATCGGGGAGGATCCTAGAGTTACAATTATTGATTCTAATTTTTCTAAAATTTCAACTATTGCAAAGTCATATAATTGCGAACCATTTGACGCTTGTTTGGTGGATTGTGGAATTTCATCAGTACAGCTTGATTCTTTAGATCGAGGATTTTCTTTTCAGACTGAAGGCCCTTTAGATATGCGAATGTCTCCTGACTTTTCATTAAATGCAGCAGATATTTTAAATACTTATTCATTTGATAAATTGAATTATATTTTTAATACTTATGGTGAATGCAGATATGTTGATAAGTTTATTGACAATATACTAATCAAACGAGAAAAAAAGCCCTTTGAGACGGTTCCAGATTTGATAGCTGTTATTAAAAAAAGCTTTTTCTTTTACAACAAGCGATCTAACTTTATTAAAATGTGTACAAAGGTATTTCAAGCATTGCGTATTGAAGTGAATTCCGAGCTTGATGTTCTTCAGCAGTTTTTACATGATATTATTCCGTTACTAACAATTGGTGGGAGGTGTTCTGTGATTACGTTTCATTCTTTAGAGGATCGATTACTTAAACGTTTTATTAGAGATCACAAAGCTATTATTCAGCCAGTTAATAAACGTGTGATTCAATTGACTTATCATGAAGCTAAGAAAAATACTCGAGCACGATCAGCTAAATGTAGAGTCTTTGAACGTGTTAGATAGGTTGAATGAGTTTGGTACCTGGCATTATTCCTTTTATCCAGGGTAATTTAATCATTTCGCCACTTTGACACACGGTTAGATTTGAGTCTGTAAGGTTTGAGATAGAGATTGTATTGTAATGAAGTTCTTTGTTTTCAGGTGTTAAAAGGTATAAGTTATCGGTTACTTCAAATTTATGTATTGCTTCCATCACTAAATAGTTAGGTTTTTCGGTATCTAAGAATTGAGCGACAACTTGTTTGTTTTTTAAAGGTTGTTTTTTTTCGTCTCTCCAATCTATATCTGTTTTATTGCTAATAAAGAAACCAGCTTTAGATGGCCTTTTTGTTAGTATCTCGAGATTTAATTTGTATTGAGTTAGGTTAGTTTTATTTAGATCAGTTTTTGCTGTCTTTTGGTAAGTTGTAATACACTGACTGATGATGTCATTATTTAAGCCTCTAAAGTCAATGATCCAATCGGTTATGTTGCATTTTTTTAATCGAGAGATTTCTTCAAGTAAACATCGATCAAAGTGTCCAAACATGAAGGTACCATGTTGTCCTTCATAAAAATGGTAAAAGCGTCCTTTAAAGTTATGATCTTCAGTTTGATGAAAGGTGAATGCCGCCTTATTGATTCCACTTAATAGTTGGCGATGAGAGTGCTGTATGAGAATATGCCCATGAACTTGTAGTTGTGTTTCTATGTTTAGTTCATTTTCAAATTGTTGAATATGGTTAAAGGGAAGTTCATTTGTAAATTGAATACATTCAACTCCTAACTCAACGAGTTGTTTCAAGCTTTCAATATTGTTGGACCCTGTTTCACTAATGTAGCAGGGTGTCGCTTTTGGACAATAATCTTTAATAAGAGTAAGTATACCTAAATCTTGAAATCGTATGTGATGGCAATTTATGTCATTTAATAACTTAAATAGTGAGATGATATCGTCAATCATATGATTATGTAATATCACATCACAATTTAAACTTAGCTTAATGTCGGGGTACTTTGTTTGGCATGTTTTAAAGAGGGAAATCGTATTTTGTAGAGTGGATTCAGGCTTAAGACTGCGATTTGAGTATGGTGTATTGTCTATAATTAAATGAGTAGCTCCAGCTTTTACATAATCGTGTAATTCTTTTTCGGAACTGATAAAGGTTGTTAGTTTAGATGTCATGAGTTGAAGAGTGGTTTTTGCAAAATACTATATAACTCTAGCGGAGTGTTTGATTTAAATTTAACGATGGAATTTTGTCTGACACGTTCAAGTTTTTGGTTACTTAATGTAAATAATTCTGTGTTAAGGGGAATGTTTTGTAATTGATTTGGCATTAATACTTCTAAATTTTCTGAACTATGGAACGTGCCTTTTATTTCGGCGTAATAAAAATTCTGGTCATCTTTATGTTTAATGGTTCCTAAATAAATAGACCCTTTTGAGTATCCGTTCCATTTACTTGATACGGATTCTTTTGCGTCTGCTTTTTTGTGAAGACTTCCATCTGTAAAGCCTCTATTAGATATTGTTTTTAGTTTGGTTTCATAGGTATCAATTTGATTGTCGGTTAGTACATTTGTATCTATTGCATCTCTGTAAATGGATACTGTATTTGCTAGATATAGGTTGGATTTCATTCGGCCTTCAATTTTCAGTGAATGGAGTCCTGCTTTTTTAATTTCAGGAATGAGAGAGACTCCCATTAGATCTTTAGCGTTCATTAAATATACGGGGTCTTCGTTTGGTTCATTGTTGAATTCAAATGGATGTCTACAGGTTTGAATACAACCGCCTCTATTTGAATCTCGACCGGAGCTATAGTTAGAAATCGTACATTTTCCTGAGTAACTAACACACATGGCGCCATGAACAAAAGTTTCAACTTCAATATCAGCTTTTTCTTGAATTTCTTTACATTCAGTAATATCACATTCTCTGGCAACTACAACACGTTTAGCTCCAACTTTCTTCCATTCTTCTGCGGCTTTCCAATTACTAATACTCGCTTGTGTAGATGTGTGTAATGGACGTGTCGAATATTTTTTGGCCATTCGCATGGTTCCTAAATCTGAAATAATGAGTGCATGAACTTTGGCGCTTTCTAATTTTTCTAAAAAGTAGGGTAGTTTTTCTAAATCATCTTGAAAGGTGTACCCATTTAATACGACGTATACCTTTTTGTTTAAAGTATTTGCAAGTTCAACAGCTTCATGTAATTGTAAAAATGTAAGGTTTTGAGCCGACTTTCTGAGTCCAAATTCTTCAACACCTAGATAGACAGCATCTGCTCCATAAGTAAATGCGATTTTTACTTTTTCAAAATTTCCACCTGGTGCTACTAACTCTGGTTTATTAAACATAGTTTTTGTTTCTTGTTTAGTTAATTTACTGTAATCTATAAGTATATCGTGTTTTCTTATTTTTAGATAGCCTATTCATATGCATGAAATTTAAATGTAGGATCGATAATTATAGTAGGGACGATTATGTTTATTAAAGAATTTCGATTAAAACTTATTTTTTTCGCATGGATTAGCATAATATCTATGATTTTTGCCAATAATTATACGATGATTTCCGAGTTAGGTACATCGGCTGATATGATTTCGATTGCGAATATTGAGGGCTTTTCGAGAGATTCAAGTGGAGTGTTTGAAAATCCTGCCGCTTTATATCGAGTTCGAAAAGTTGGGGCCGCTTTTTTTACGTCTGAAATTATGAGTCAGTCTCAGTTTACATTGCTATCATCGGCGTATCGCTCTCAATACGGTATCTTTGGCTTAGGGTATATGTCGAATGATATCTCAGGAATTCCCAGAACAGGTGCGCCTGGTGCGGATGGTTTGCCTACTGTATTAGGTACTTTTGCTTACAGTAATAAAATAATGAAGTTTGCTTATGGATATTCTGTATCTAGGCGTTTACATTTAGGATCAACTTTAAATTATTATTCAACTGATATTGATACTATTTCAGCTTCTACTATGGATTTTGATTTTGGAATGATTTATAAATGGCAAAAGTTTACATTTTCTGGATCCATTAAAAATGTGATGGGTAATAAAGTGAAGTTTGCTCGATCAGATGATGCGAGTTATAGTGGCGAAGAAACTCTTCCTAGATGGATTGTTCTCGGAGCTCAATATCGTTTGGCTTCATGGCGTTTTTTAGCTCAGCTTACAAAACGTCCATCGCATACGTTAACAGCTATAGCCTTTAAATATAGTCCTTCTTTTTTAAAGTTTCTGTCACTACAGTTTGGAATTAAAGAAGTGCCTATTTTGTCTAAGACTCAATCCGTTTCTACTTTTGGAATAAGTTTTAATTTATATGGCTTTAAAATTGTTAATAGTTTTCAAAGGAGCGACCATCCTGACTTTGACAATTATACTTATGTATCACTACATATAGATTTATAATTAATCTTGATTATAATTTGTGTACTTTTCAACTAACCCGTTACATTTTGTAATGTAGGTATTGATGTCTTTATAAACACGATTATCATTATGAGTTTGTTTGAAAATTGTAAATAGTTCTTTTGTTGTTACGGCATCTGCTAGTGCCCGGTGAGCATTATTATGCATGATATTATATTTTTTTGATAATTTTCCTAATGAGCATTGAGATTCTTTGTTCTTACGAGCCCATTCAAGGGTGCATATTACTTTATTAAATGGCAATTCAATGCCTTGCCTAATAAGAGCTGTAATTAACCAAGGAATATCAAAGTTAGCATTATGAGCAACAAGTGTGCATCCCTCAATAAAGTCAGCAAATGCACTAATGGATTTTTTCAGAGTAGGGGCATCATCAAGCATTTGGTTAGAAATTCCAGTAATATTTTGTATTTTGGGACTTATTGGTTCGATAGGAGCTACAAATGTTTCAAATGTATGTTCAATGCCATGTTCATCACATTTAAGTGCCCCAATTTCAATAATAGACTCTCGTCCAATCTCAAGACCACTTGTTTCAAAGTCTAAGAAGACTAATTTTTCTTGGCTTTCTTGAAATAAGTTGTTTTGTCCAGAACAATCTGGATGAAAAATACATTTATGCACTAAATTAATGTCTGGACGGTGTGTGGATGGACTCCCGCATCGCTCACATAGATTTTGATGATCAATTTGTAAGAGATTATTTAATATGTATAGAAGCTTTTCCGATTTAATAGACTTTTTACAGTGTGAGCAATGGTACTGTTGATTACTTTCTTTTAAAGTTCCAGAGTTACATAATGGGCAAATGATTTCTGTTTTAAAGTTGCAGTCTTCATTTCGGCATTGAACTTGATGCTCTTCTAAGAAGAGTGATTGTCTTGATTGACACTTGGGACATTTAATAGCCAGCGATTGTATTAATTGGGTACTCACTTTACTGACTTTTGAAGTTCGTAATCAAGAAATACACGACTTCCAACAGCCTCTTTTTGTCCTTGATATTTACCTTTATATGGTTTTTCAGCCTCTTGGTCCATTTTACAAAAAACGAGTTGGCATATTCGTCGCCCCGCATCCAATTCAATTGGTAGTGCATTTGCATTAAAAAGTTCAAGTGTTATTTTACCTTCAAATCCAGCATCAACCCAACCGGCATTTTGAATGAATAATCCCATCCGTCCGATTGAGCTTCGGCCTTCTACAAAGGCAGATAGGTTGTTGGGTAGTTTTATGTATTCATGAGTGGTCGCGAGTAAGAATGACTTTGGGGGAATAGTAATCACAGGGGTATCAATCGTTCGGTAGGTGATTTTTTCATCTAATCGAAGTGAACTAAATTGTGTGGAATCTACTTCTAAGAAATGACTTCCAAGTGTTAAATCAACCGATCCTGGTTGGATATGTTCAGGTTCAAGGGGTGATATTTTAATATCTTTTGTTTCGATTAATTGTTTAATTGTTGTGTCTGATAAAATCATGAAATTAGTTTATACTTTTTTAAAGGGTTTATCAAATTTAAATATTTTGTTGTTACTCATCGTCATCAAATAGTTTGATGTATTCTTTGTCTGTAATTATTTTTCTAGGGTCACTCATACGGTCAAGAAAAACGATGCCATCAAGATGATCGTTTTCATGTAAAAATATTCTGGCAACAAAGTCGAAATATTGTTCAATTTTATGTTCTCCTAAACGGTTCAAATAACTGACTTCTATTCCAGTTACTCTAGGAACTTTTCCTCTTATTCCAGGGATGCTTAAGCATCCTTCCCAATCACTATCAGTTTTGTTTGTTAGGGGTTTTATTTGAGGATTAATTACAACAAGAGTTTCATCGACATGGCAATGTGGATATCTTTGTTTACCTTCAGGTGAGATAATAAACAGTCTTAGGGATTCACCCACTTGAGGTGCGGCTAATCCAACACCTCGTTCATGTTTTACAGTAACTAACATTTTGTCAATTAATCGCTGAACTTCGTCATCAAAAATATTGGCAACAGGTTTAGCTTTTTGACGAAGAATAGGACTTCCCAGTTCAGTTAGTTCAAGTAAATTTTCTTTAGACATGGTGAGTAGTATACCACGTTTTAGTTAGATTGTTAGTTTGATAATAAGTTTAGACAATACTTGCTTAATGACTTTAACGTTTGATCTGGTTTTATAGACGTATTAAACTCTTGAATTTTGTTTTTTAACTGTTGGTAGTTTTTTTGTGATTGTAAGTAACTTAACGCACTGTTAGCAATTTTTTGTTCGTTAAAATTTTCTAAATAGAACTCTGGAATGATGAAAGATTTTGAAATGATATTAGGTAACGAAAAATAAGTGTATTTTTTTTCGAATTTTTTTCTTAATAGTTTATTTACAATCCATGTTGTTAAAGGGGATAACGTGTAGGCTGATAAACAAGGTGTTTCAAAAAATGTGTGCTCTAAAATGTTAGTACCTGATTTACAGATAGAAAAATCCATTTGTGGAATAATATGGTAACTGTTTTCAGTATATAATTCACAATTAAGCTTATACTTGTGAATGAGTTTTTTTAATCTTGGAATATCACTTTTCGATGTAACGCAGCAATAAAACTGACAATTATTTAATTTATTTTGAATGAGCTTTGCCGCTTTAAATAGGGTCGGCGCAATAAGTTTTATTTCTTGTTTTCGACTTCCTGGAAATATGCCAATGTAGTGTATTCCTTTTCGTTTGTTTATGGCAACAGGGAGCTCTTTTTGGAAATTAGTAATAAGTTCTTTAAGTGGGTGTCCGATATAAATGCTATTGGCTCCACAGTCTAAATAAAACTCATGCTCTTCTTCAAAAATACTAAATAATGTATCTACAATTTTTCCAATTTTAATCCCGTTTTCTTTTTTTCCCCATTGCCATTCTTGTGGAGCAATAAAATATGCTGTTTGTAAATTGATTTTTTTTGCATATTTAAGTACTTGAACGTTAAAACCTTGATTATCAATGGCTAAGACTAGATCCGGTTTAGTTTTTTTTAGATATTTTTTTATGGTTCTGAATGCACGAACTTGATTGATTAATTGTGGAATTACCTCAGTATATCCAATACTACTAAGTTTACTTAGGTCGATAATACTGTTAGCACCAATTTTTTTTAATTTTGAAGAACCTGTACAGTCGATTTGTAGATCTGGATTCTCTTTTTTTAATTGTTTGATTAACTCAGATGCGTATAATTCCCCAGATACTTCACCTGTTAATATGAACATGCGTTTTGGCATTAGAAAATAGTTCGACCTGTAAAAATGTTAAATTGAGTTCCACTTAAATCATAGTGTGAATTTGCGATATTTTTTTGTGTTAACGAATCATGACTCTCAACTTTTCCATTTGTGTAATTTACATTTAAACCAAACTCCCATACAGGATTCAACATATAACTTGCTGAAATACCCAATTGGTAAATATACGAGTTTCCTTCAAACTCTTGGTAAATTTCGGGTGTGTTTTCTGCATTCTCTTCTGAGTTGATGTGATGAATACTGTGAAATGTATTCGCTATTCCTAACCCTGCTTGAGTTGTGATTTTCATGTTTTTTTCTTTATATATAACGTATGAACCGTAAAATAATATTTGGCTTAGTTTAGAGTAATGACGTTGTAATCTTCCAGTTGTTTCGTTGTAATTTGAATTACTATTTTTGTCAGCATTAAAAAAACTTAGTCCTAAACGGATTTTCTCGTTGTATTTAAATGATATAAATTTACTAGTTCCCCAATATGTGTCAGGAGGGGTCATACTATTATCAATTAAATGTTGAATATTAGTTTCTTGGGTACTATATATAGTTCGTGATATGCCAAATCCCAAATTTTTGATTAAACCTTCGGGAAATGGATAAAGTGATTTTGCTATTGGTGTTTTGATAAACTTTTCAGCGTTTTCTGGTGATAATTGATCAACTTTATCATTAAGATTGGCCCCATATGTAGTATGGAAATAAAAAATGACACAAATAATATATAATATTTTCTTCATGCGATACATCTTTGAATTTGTTATAGTGTATTATTAAGTGTATCAATTCTCTATTTTTTCCGTCAATGTAAAGGAGTTAAGATGCTAGCTTTTTTAAAAAGTTTACATATTATTGGATTTGTTTCTTGGTTTGCAGGTTTATTTTATTTGGGCCGATTATTTATTTACTTAATAGAGGCACAGTCTAAGCCAGCGGCTGAGCGAAATATTTTGTCAACTCAGTTTAATATCATGACTAGAAGGGTACAGTTTGCGATCATTTTTCCTGCATTAGTTATTACAATAATTGCGGGGGTTGGATTAACTGTAGTTACACATTCATATAATATGCCTTGGTTTCATTTGAAAACACTATTGTTGATTTTTCTTGTAGTCTACACGCTTAAAAGTAATACAATTAGATTAGCGTTTTTAAATCAGAACTTTGGTAAATGGACTAGTTTGTCTTTACGATATTGGAATGAATTACCAACGTTATTGTTAGTCTGGATTGTCTTTTTGGCAGGTTTTAAACGTTTGTTTTTTTCAATACCTGTTATTTCTGGTTTAGTTGCTTTTTCAGTACTAATTATGTGGTCAGTGTTTCGTTTAAATAAACGTTAATGTTTGAAGTGTCTAATACCCGTTGTTAACATACAGATATTATGTTCATTACAAGCCTCAATTGACTCATCATCTCTTTTAGATCCACCCGGTTGAATTACAGCCGATATACCAGCAGAAGCGGCTAACTCTATTGAATCTTTAAAAGGGAAAAAAGCATCTGATGCCAGTACCGCACCGTTGGCTAGGTCGCCAGCTTTTTTTAAAGCTATTTCAACGGCTTCAACGCGACTCATTTGGCCAGCTCCGACACCAATACTTTGACCATTTTTTACAATAACAATTGCATTGGATTTGACATGTTTACATATTTTGAATGCTGTTTTTAAATCATGAAGTTGATCGGGTGTTGCGTTTGTTTCAGTAACCGTTTGTAATTCTTCTTCATTAATTAAATCAACATTTGTATCTTGTTTTAATACTCCACCTTGCACATGTTTATAAGAAGGTTCGAGTTGTTTGAAAAATGTGTCCAGTTCAATTAATCGTATGGACGCTTTTTGCGTAAGTATATTTAACGCTTCTTTTGAAAATTTAGGTGCAATGATAGCTTCAACGAATAATTTACTGATTTCTTCAGCTGCATTTTTATCCACTTCTTGATTGATTCCAATAATACTCCCAAATGCGGATACTGGATCGGATTCTAAAGCTTTTAGATAGGCATCTTTAACACTTTTGCCAACCGCTGTTCCACATGGATTTGTATGTTTAATAATGCTTACTGCAGCTTCTGTTTGACCAAATTCTCTCGCAATTAACCACGCAGCTTCAAGATCGACAATGTTGTTGTAGGATAATTCTTTTCCATGGAGCTGTTTAAGGTTATTTAATCCATTACTTTTTTTGAATGTATAAAAATTTGCCGATTGATGTGGGTTTTCTCCGTATCGAAGAGTAGATCCATTATTAAGTGAAAGATGTAGTTCTTTTTGATTGAGTTCACTGTTGTATTGTTCAGCCAAATAGTGGCTAATCATTCGATCATATTGTGCCGTATGATTATAGGCTTCTACTGCAAGTAATTGTTTTGTTTTGTTAGATACTTGGCCGTTATTTTCTTTTAGCTCATTGTCTACTAATGCGTAATGGCTTGGGTTAACTATAACGGTTACGGATTGGTGATTTTTAGCACCGGATCGGATCATTGATGGTCCACCAATATCGATGTTTTCAATGGCATTTTCTAAAGTACAATCTTCTTTTTGGATGGTTGCTTCAAATGGATATAAATTTACAACGACCATATCAATAGGGGTTATATCGTGTTCCTGACAAGCTCTCATGTGCTCATTATTATCTCTAAGCGCTAATAATCCACCGTGCACTTTTGGATGTAATGTTTTAACTCGACCATTCATCATTTCTGGAAATCCAGTAACTTGGTCAATAGCCGTCACAGGTATATTAGATTTTTCAAGTAATTTGTAAGTACCTCCAGTGGAAATAATATCATAACCTTGTTCAATTAATGTTTTAGCAAACTCAACAATTCCCGTTTTATCAGATACGCTAATTAATGCTCTCATGTTAACTCCTTAGTTAATGATAATGTTTCTATTTTTAATGGTTATGTGGCCCTTAGCAAAGAGCTGAATAACATTAGAATATACTATATGTTCTTGTTTTAAAATACGTTTACTAAGGGTTTCTTCTGTGTCACCTTCTTTTACATCTACACTTACTTGGCGAATAATTGCTCCACCATCTAATGAACTATCCACAAAATGCACTGTACAGCCACTTAATTTTACCCCATATTCTAAGGCTTGTTTTTGTGCATTTAACCCTTTGAAAGATGGAAGTAGGGAGGGGTGTATATTAATGATTTTATTTGTAAAAGCGTTTAAAAGTGTGGGTCCAATGAGTTTCATATAACCAGCACACACAATAAGATCTATTGGATGATTGCTAAGTTTACTTAGAATAGCTTCTTCGTATTCTTCTGTATTTTTAAACTTTTTAGGTGAGAATGTATAGGTTGGAATATTGTAAGTTGACGCTATGTTTAATCCGGCGGCATTAGGGTTGTTAGAAACGACGCATTCAATTTTTGCGTCCAGGCTTTTTGTCTCTATGTTTTTTAAAATGGCTTCAAAATTGGATCCACGACCGGAAAGAAAAATAGCGATTTTGAGTTTGCTCATTATGAGATATGTCCAATTTTTATTAAGTCTTCACATTCAGGAATATCTTCAGAAGAAATGACACACATTCCGATTCCCATGTTAAAGACTCTAAACATTTCATCTTTACTAATGTGACCTTCATTTTGAATGATAGTGAAAATGTTTGGACTTTTTATTTTGTCAAAATCAATTGAAAGAGACACTCCTTTTGGTAAAATTCGTTCAATATTTTCAATTAAACCACCGCCTGTAATATGAGCAATTCCGTTTATTTTATAGTTAGAAATTAAATCTTGAATTGTATTTACGTATATTCTTGTTGGGGTTAGTAAATCAGACGGTGTGAGTTGATATTTTTTGAGTACTTCATTGGTGAAAACCTTACGAACTAATGAATATCCGTTACTATGAATTCCAGATGATGGGATTCCATAAACGGTGTCTCCTTTTCTGATGGACTGACCATCAATTATATTATCTTTTTCAACAACGCCAACAGCAAATCCAGCTAAATCAAAGTCGCCAGATTTGTACATATCTCCCATTTCTGCCATTTCACCGCCTGTTAGGGCGCAATTCGCTTGTTTGCAACCGTCTGTTATTCCTTTGATAATGGATTCCATTGTTTCTGGGATTAATGAATTACAAGCGATGTAATCTAAAAAGTAGAGTGGTTTAGCGCCGCAACAAATTAAATCATTTACTGACATTGCGACTAAATCTATACCTACTGTATCCACAATCCCTGAATCAATTGCAATTTTTAGCTTTGTACCCACACCGTCAGTACAAGATACTAAAATTGGTTTCTTATAGCCTTCCGGAATTTCATACATAGCGGCAAAGTGACCAATAGAGTTTAAAACATTATTATCATACGTGGATTGAACATGTTTTTTTATAAGATCGACTGCTCTATTTCCTTCGTCAATATTAACCCCAGATTTTGCGTATTCAGACATTTAATTCCTTAAGTTTATAATGTTTAAGATTATTTTCTCTTAATATACCGTGTCTGACAATAGCTAGTTATCACTTGCTTTGTTGCGTTGCTGGTCTAAGTAGCCTTGTAATATAAATGCAGCGGCTTGGCTATCAATGATTGTTTTTCTTTTTTTCCTAGAAACATTAGCTTCAATAAGGTGACGTTCAACGGCCATGCTAGATAATCGTTCATCCCAAAATTTAACAGGTAACTGGCAGGTGTCTTCTAATTCTTTGGCAAAGCTTCTAACCTTTTTACTTGACTCAGATTCACTTCCATTAAGATGGAGTGGGAGTCCCAAAATAATAATTGAAACATTATTTTCATTACAAAACTTGTGTATCTCTGAAATGGAGTGACTGGTATTGGGTATAAATGGAAATGCTTGAGATGTGTATCCTAGAGGATCCGATAGTGCTATACCAATTCTTTTTTCTCCATAATCAATACCTAGAGATCTCTTTTGTATCATTTGTTTTTTCTTAAAAAGAAACGTCCGATGGCTGCAATGTTTTTCAATTGTTCTAAGTTGTTGATGCCCGTTTGAATTTTTTTAAGAAGTAAGAAACAAAATAAGAAAACAATACTTCCTAAACTAAAAAATATGATTTTTAGAGTGACTAGTATTGAATCAACTGTAATAACAAACTCCATTATGACTGACGCTCTTTTATACTTTCTTGAATTGAGCTGTTACTTTTTTCAATAATTTGTGAGAGTTTGTCGAACCCTTGTTCAATAGAATCTTTCGTGCGTTCAATGAGATGCTCAGTTTTGTCTTTTGTGTCGTCAAGAATATCTTGATTATCATCTTTAAGATCTTTAATTTTATTTAATGTTTCTTCTCCGGATTGGGGAGCAAAAAGCAACCCTAGTATGATTCCGATTACAGAACCTGTTAAAAATCCTTCAAAAAAATTGCTTTGTTTTGACATGCTTATCCTTATATATTGCTAGTATTTTTATATTACTGAAGTAAGATTATTATAGCGAGTTAATTTTTTATCAGCAATGTCAATCCCGGTTTTTTTATGTGCTACCCTTAAAATTACTTGTTTTTTTACTTTTTTAACTTTTATAATTAGACCTAAGTGATTGATTGGGAGAATATTATGTATGGTTTAAGTAGCACTTCTGGTTTAAAAACCAATACTAATTTTGGTTCAAGAAACCTTTTTGAAAATGAATTGTTTCCAGAGCTATCTGTTAGAAGAGGTTACTTTGTCATTTCACAAGTTGATTTTAAACTTATTGTTAAGTCTCTGATATCTAAAATAAATGTTAACGGTGATTCTGGAAAGCTATTTCACAATGAACTCAAAAATGCTATCTCAAAATGGGTTGAAAATAGTGATAAGTTAAAAATGAGAAATAATTTCACTTATCAATCTAAAATTAATGTTGCACAGTATAGAGAGTCAGAAATGATTCATTCACTAGTTGATTTGTATATGAATAAGTTGATTAACGTAAATCATGGCTTTGCAACATCTCGAATCAGAAATGCACAAGTGGATCACTCAAGTGGTAGTTTTTTAAGCACTTTTTCTAAAACTATATTAACTATGATGTTGCTGGCCATGGTGAACCCTAGCGTTGCGAATGGGGTAAGTGCGGTTAGACGTTCAATCAGTGAATGTGCTGGTGTTTCCGATGTTGTGGAATCTGAATTAGCACGAAGTCAGTGTCAGGATGATTTATTAAGTGATTTATGCGAAGTTGTGAGTAGCCAGGTAAGTAATTTGCAAACATTTGTTAGAAATGGCTATAATAGTTTTCATTCTATTACATCTTTTCCACGACGGGGTCGTGATGCTGAAGATTACAGGTATTCGGGTAGAAACCTAACACATGCCAACACTATTATTCAGTCAATATCAGTCCGTGGTAATTGTGTTCAAGATATAGGCTCTTTGGATTCTCCAAACTCGATACTTGGCAATCTTAATCGTGTAAGATCTTATATGAGTCATGTGGATAATCTTTGTAATTCAGATAGTTGGTGTGATTCAATATGGACCTGGGGATTAAGTTTAAGGATGTCATCAATACAGTCTCCGATAAATGCCATAGAGGCAGCTCAAACTCAGTATCAATCAGATAGTCGAGCACTTGATCAATTACCACTTGCAACAACCTCTACCCCTACAACACTAACAACACTAACAACATTAACCAGTTTTTCTAGTACTTTAGTATCATCAACGAGTTTAAGACCAGCAACCTTAAGCTCTACAACGTCGACTCCTATAACGTCAAGCTCGACGAGTTTATCACCCACTATTGTTGTTGCAACTACCGCTGCCCCCGCCTCACAGCCAAGTTCTAGTCCAAACGTTTCCCCAACAGATGAGACCTCAACTACCACATCAAAAAGTACAATGGTAAGTACTTTTACGATTCCTCCAACTCGACTATCAGAATCAATGGCGTCTGCAACGTCAACTACAAGTTCACCGACAACTCACAGTAATTTTGTGGTTACAACTACGCTTCCACCAGAGTTAACCACTGCATTTTCTTTAATTACATCAAGCTCATTAGCTACGTTCCCTCCCACAGTTTATACTACTACTAGTTCTGTAACTGTTAATGGTATTCAAGTTCCTTCTTCAACAACTATAAATGTGACTCCTTCAACTACAACAACAATTGTTAATTTCACTACGCCAGATGGTGAAACTCACACCTATAAATCTTCTTCACCGACAAGCTCTTTTAGTAGATCTTTTCCTACGATCTCATCTGAACTTGTAGATCCGAATCAAAATGTGTCTCGAGTTGATTCAGATCCTCAAGGATCTAGTACAGATTCTCAAGCTAGCTCAGAGTCTTTTCCTTGGCGTATTTTAGGTTATGTTATATCTGCTGTTATTGGATTGTTCGGTCTCGTTGCATTAATAAGGTATATATTAAGAATTCAAACAAGTGAACGATTACCTCGGACTCCGGATCAGCATATAAATCCATTGTTTAACCCTAGAAATGGTGTGATTTCAGGTGAGAATCCTGCATATGATGGTGGACCAGTTTATGATGAAATTCAAGATTTTCCTACAAATACAAACTCTACGCCTAGTCACGATTATGTTGAGCCAGTAGCAATGAATCAATCTGGGTATTCGGATGTGTTAGAGCTGGATAATAGAGGTGCTGCAGGCATTTCTGGATATGATTCGGCAATAAGTACGCTTAATGAGGGTTTGTCCATAGAATATGATATGGCCTCTGCGGAAGTAATCCCTGTGAGTCAAGGTGCTTATGACAGCTCATTGGCGGTTAGGGCTCGCCAGAATGAATTAAGTCCTAATCATGGTTCTCATTTAAGTGGAATAGCAGAGTATGCTTATATGGAAAGTGTCTCGAGAACGGATCCAATGTATTGTAGAGCTGGTGCTGGGCAAGAAGGTCCTTTTTATCATATGGCCGGTTTTGGCGGGGATGGAGTGATTACTCAGACTAGCCCACCGTATGATAACATGATAGGGAATGCTGTTGGATCTGGGGAATATTTACGTGTTGAGGCATCCTCAGGTACTAATCATAGATATGATAATGTTAGTCAAAATATGGAACATTTAAATGGGTCTGAACGAGTAGGGGATCATAATGTTTAAAATTTTGAATTATTCTTATTTAGTAAAATTGATTTTTTTTAATACTTGTTTTTCTTGTTTTTCTTGTTTTTCTTTTAAAGTTGTGTATAATAAATTTAATTTGATGGAGGCTTATAATGTTTAAATATTTAAAACTAAGTATAATATTCTTTGGCATTTTTTTACTTAATGCATGTAGTGACTCATCTGGGACAACCGTATCCCGTGATTTAGATAATCCTGCGTTCAATTTAACTGCGCCCAATTTTAATGGAAATAGTTCGGCATCTGCTCCAACGTTATCTGATGTTGAAACCTTTGTTGTTGAAGGAACTATTGTCTCCAATATTGTCAGCGATGCAGACTCAAGACATTATGTTATGTCTAAAAATGGTAATTCTTTAGTGATCAATGTTATATGTGATGAGTCTAATACAAATTGCTCGAATAATGAGCAATTTTCAATAGTATTAGATACGGATCACTACATTAATTTATTAATTGATTCAAATCGTACTTTATATTTTTCTGTTGATGATAATCTATATGCGTTTCCAACTTCGGTAGTAAATGAACCTGGCGGACTGATAAATTTAGAAATCGAGATGGATTCACGGTTTGTTCCAATATTAGATAATCGTGGACACATCATATTATTTAAATCAAGTGATTATTTGTTTTCTATCTACAATATATTAGATGTAAATGAAGGTGAAACAAGTTTGGAATTGTTGCATGAACATACTGAAAGTCTTACGTTATTTCCAGTACCTCCAATAATTGTTGATGATAAATTGTATGTCCACTCCGATGATGCTGTTCTTCAATATGACTTATTAAATTCATATAATGTGTCATCAAGTTCTACTGAACTTCAATTAGGAGATGTTCCTGTTCGAGTTTTTTATGATGAGCCAAACAGTTTGCTAGTATATGAATATGCTACTATTTCTGTTATAGATTCAGTAGATACATTTATAAAAACTGGATTAAGACTTTTTACATTGGAAACGGCTGATTTCCATAGTTTATTTAGTTATACTGAAGCCAATCGTTTGAAGTCACTGTTAGGTATTGATAAAAACGGGAATTACAAATTTGTATATGAAGATCGTCCACGTAGGTCAATTGATATTAAAGAATATGGTATTGTAAATAATCAAATTGAATCACTTAATGTGCGAGCGGTTTCTTTATGTAGAGATGGTCTATCTCCGTTCTTTAATCCTGATGAATGCAGTGATACATTATCAACCTCACCTCTTTATAAATTATCTGTTGCCTTTTTTGATGGTGATAATTCAATTCTTTTTGGAGCTTGGGTTGATTCCCATATTAAATTACGTAAGTCAGGTTCAAATGGTAATGCTGTTACTACAGGTACCTTACAAACGGATACATTACAGATAACTGATAGTATGAGCGATTTTTTAAATGATGTATTGTTTGATTCAGATGATAGTAAATTTACAATCGGATATCATACATTTGATCGACCGGCTGTTGTTAATGGTGCGGTTATTATCACTTCTTCAAATAAAGTATTTATTGTAAGATAAGTTTTATCCCCGTAATTCCTATAGGGATTGCGGGAAATTTTTCTATTTGATATAATTAAGCTTAATTGTAATACAATACTTGTCTTAACTATGTTAAATGTATCTCTTAAATCCCACTATGCCCTTTTAGCTTTATCTTATTTGGCTCAACTTAAAAATGCGAATCTTGTGCAATTGTCAGATATTGCGACTGCACACGATATTCCTACAAAGTACTTAGAACAGGTTCTGTCTGTCTTGAGGCAGGGTGGCTTTATCCAAAGTTTGAGAGGTGCCAAAGGTGGTTATCAATTATTAAAAGATCCTACAGAGATTATTGTTCGTGACGTTTTTGAGACTGTTTTAGGTGATACCCAGATAGAGTCGAAAATTAAGGATAGTGTTCTTGAGCCCTTTTGGATTCAGTTGATTGCTGATTCATCTCAACTTTTAAATTATTCTTTAGATGAATTTATGATAAAGTGGTATTCATCCAATAGGTTAAGCTATACGATCTGAAGGAGTAGATGATGAAAATTGCAAAAAATTTAACTGAATTAATTGGTTCAACCCCTTTATTATCGTTAACTACTCTTAATGACGAGTTTGGTGTTGATATTATAGGTAAATGTGAATTTATGAATCCGACAGGTTCTGTAAAAGATAGAGCAGCTTTTAATATGATTCAGATGGCTGAACAAGAAGGCCGTATCAATAAAGATACGGTGATTATTGAACCTACAAGTGGAAATACAGGGATTTCTTTGGCTACTATTTGTTCGTTGAAAGGTTATCGCTTAATTATTACGATGCCTGAATCTATGAGTTTAGAACGTCGTAATATGTTGAAAGCTTTGGGAGCGGAACTTGAACTGACTCCGGCTCATCTGCAAATGGATGGGGCCATTTCTCGTGCGGAAGCTTTATCTAAAACATTTCCTAATAGCTTTATTCCACAACAATTTAACAATGCGGCAAACCCTAAAATTCATTTTGAAACGACTGGTCCCGAAATTTGGGAAGATACTGATGGTGAAATAGATGTGTTTGTTGCGGCTGTTGGTACTGGAGGAACATTGTCTGGAGTTGGGTCGTATTTAAAAAATCAGTCTAAGGATGTTGAAATTATTGCTGTTGAACCTAAGGACTCGGCGGTATTGTCAGGTAACCCAGCAGGTCCTCATATGATACAGGGTATTGGTGCTGGATTTGTTCCAGAAAACTTAGATCGTTCGGTTATTGACCGTATTCTAACCGTTTCAAATGAAGACGCGATGGCTGCATCCAAACGACTGGCTAAAGATGAAGGTGTTTTTGTCGGAATATCGGCGGGTGCTAATGTTGCCGCATGTATTCAATTAGCCAAAATGCCAGAGTATAAAGGTAAGAAAATTGTCACCATTTTATGTGATATTGGTGATCGCTATTTAAGTACTGTATTGTTTAAGTAATTTAGGAGAGTATTATGAAATTGAAAATCAATGGTAAAGAATCTGAACTAACAGAATCTTCTGTTTCTGTAATTAAATTATTAGAAATACAAAAGGTTGATATGCCAGATATGGTAACCGTCGAACTTAATGGTGATATTTTAGATCGTGAGCAGTTTGAGTCTACCACTGTAAAAGATGGCGATGAGCTTGAATTCTTATATTTTATGGGTGGTGGAGCTCAGTAGGGAGTTATTATGAAGTTCCAGACACGTGCCGTTAATTCAGTTGGGCCCTCACAATTTGGTGAGACAATGCCTCCGGTCGTTCAGTCATCTGCATTTGCGTATGAGACACCACAAGACCTAGAGGCTGTATTTGAAGGTCGTCAATTTGGTCACGTTTATTCTCGAATTTCAAACCCAACCGTAAGTTCATTAGAACAAAAATTAACACAACTTGAACAAGGTCGTGGGTCTGTGGCGGTGGCATCTGGAATGGCCGCTGTTCATGCTGTTTGCTTAGCTCTTGCCAAGTCAGGTGACTCAATTGTGGTTTCTACCAGTTTATTTGGTGGAACCTATTTGTTATTTAAAGATGTGATTGAACCGTTGGGAATTACGGTTCATTATGTGGATCCTTTAGATCATCAGTCTATTAACGATTCAATTACTGAGTCTACTCGATTTGTTTTTGTAGAGGCTATTGGAAATCCTAAGCTTGATGTTCCAAATTTAAAAGAGATTGCGACTATTGCACATTCTCATAAGATTCCATTATGTGTGGATACAACGTTAGTGACACCTTATTTACTTGATGCGAAAGCTCATGGGGTTGATATTGTTGTGAGTGCGGCGACTAAGTATGTTGCACCATCTGGTACAACAGTAGGTGGGTATGTATGTGATTTGGGTAATTTCTCTTGGAAGGAAACCAAGTCGTCAGGTGTACAGGCCTTGGCTAAGCGAGCTGGTGATTTTGGGTTTATGGTTTATATTAAACAAAAAGTGGTTTCGAATGTAGGGTCTTTGTTAAATCCGTTCAATGCCTTTATGTTATTGGTGGGTATTGAGACCTTAAGTTTACGGTTGGAGCAGCATTCTCAAACAGCATTGAAGCTGGCTCAGTTTTTACAGGCTCATTCAAAAGTGGATGTGGTTAATTATCCAGGTCTTGAATCGAATACCTCTCATATTGTTGCAAAAGAGCAATTTAATGGACGTTACTCTGGGTTATTAACCTTACGCTTAGGTACGAAAGATAATGCATATACTTTTTTATCGGCATTAACTTTAGCTAAAAATATGACCAATATTGGGGATTCACGTACGTTACTGATTCATCCAGCTACCACTCTTTATAAAGATTTAACCGTTGAACAACAAGAAGCGGCGGGTGTGTTTCCTGATTTAATCAGAGTGTCTGTTGGATTAGAAGATGCCGATGATTTAATAAACGATTTTAAACAAGCTTTGGACAAACTATAGGAGGTAATTATGAATTTTACAGAAGATCAAGTTGAACGGTATTCTCGCCACATTATTTTACAAGATGTAGGTGTAGAAGGGCAGCAAAAAATTTGTGATGCTAAAGTACTTATAGTTGGAACAGGTGGACTAGGGGCTCCGGCTGCGTTATATTTAGCCGCTGCTGGTGTTGGAACATTAGGTATAATAGATGGTGATGTTGTGGATATGACGAATTTGCAACGTCAAGTGATTCATCATACCCCTGATGTTGGTAAGCCAAAAGTATTATCGGCTAAAGAGAAAATCGCTGAAATTAACCCAGATGTTAAAGTAAATGCGATTCAAGATTTGTTGATGGCCCATAATGCTCTTGATATTATCAAAGATTACGACTTTATTATTGATGGCACGGATAATTTTCCAGCTAAGTTTCTAGTAAATGATGCTTGTGTGATGGCTGAAAAACCATTTTCTCATGGAGGTATTTTACGGTTTGATGGTCAAACAATGACTTACGTTCCTGGAACGGCGAGTTACCGTTGTGTCTTTAAAGAGCCACCTCCACCTAATGCGGTACCTACCTGTAGTCAAGCGGGGGTATTCGGTGCCATTGCTGGAATGTTAGGAACCATTCAAGCTGCTGAAGCGTTAAAATATATTATTGGAAAAGGTGACTTATTAACGAATCGTTTATTGATTTTTGATGCCTTAAAAATGAACTTTAGAACGGTTAATGTGAAGCCAAATCCAGAACGATTAAAAATAGATAAGTTGGTTGATTTTGATCAAGCAGTTTGTGATATTAAAAAGGACTAGTGATGAGTGAACAATTAGTAATTGATGAATCAGTTTATAAGGAAATAATTGCCCACTCGTTTGAGTTAAAGCCTATAGAATCTTGTGGCTATTTGGCGGGTAAAAATAACCATATTACCAAGTTATATAAGATGGTTAATATTGATAATGAGCCAGATCATTTTTCTTTTGAGCCGAAAGAGCAATTTGCTGTTTTAAAAGATTCAAGGGCCAATGATTTACAGTTGCTTTCTGTTTATCACTCTCATCCGGAGTCTCCGGCACGTCCATCTCAGGAAGATTTACGTTTACTCAAAGATCCAAATATGATTTATGTTATCGTATCACTTGAACATGATACGCCTGATTTAAAAGCTTATCGTATTGTAGATAGTGAGGTATCAGAACTCACTGTATCTATTAAATAAAGGAGAGAAAAGATGCCTCTAACGTTTTATAAAAACTCTGACACCTTAATTGCCGAACAAGATCAATTTGAAAAAGATATTGCGGAATTTGTTAATGGGGATATGGATCCTGTAAAATTTAAAGCCTTTCGTGTGGCGCATGGTGTGTATGAACAACGACAATTAGATACTTACATGATCCGTATTCGTTGCGCGGCGGGTGGAATTACACCTCGACAGTTACGTAAAGTTGCTGAATTAGCCGCAAAGTACGGATCTAATGAGGTTCATTTTACAACACGTCAAGAAGTTCAGGTTCATGATGTGGTAATCGAAAATGTAATGAATGTGATTCGTGGATTAAACGAGGTTGAATTAAGTTCTCGTGGTGGTGGGGGTAATACCATTCGTAATATTTTAACGTCACCAGATTCAGGAATTGCGCCTAATGAAACGTTTGATGTGGATCCTTATGCGGTTGCGTTAACTACACGTATGATAAGTGAGGATGATTCTTGGAATTTACCACGTAAATTTAAAATTGCGATGTCTAATAGTAAAGAAGATACGGCCTATACACAGGCTACATGTTTAGGGTTTGTTGCTGTTGAAAAAGATGGTCAACAAGGGTTTGAAGTTTATTGTGCAGGTGGAATGGGTGCTAAACCAATGGTAGGACATCAGTTATTAGATTTTGTACCAGAATCTAAGGTTTATCATGTAACTAAGGCATTAAAAATTATGTTCGATAAACATGGTAACCGTCGATCAAAGTTTTCATCTCGAATTAAGTTTTTATGGAAGAAATTAGATCGAGAAGAGTTTGTGTCATTATTTAGAGAAGAATATGACAAAATTAAAGATGATGAGTCATTAAATTTAAGTTTAGAAACTATTCCTAATGGGTATCAAGCAGCTGATATTCCAGTGGAAGTGGTGGATTCTTCTGATTATGATTTATGGAAAACTCGTTATGTATTCCCACAAAAGCAAGAAGGCTTAGTATCCATTAAAATTCCATTGCAATTAGGTGACTTATTGCGTGAAGATGCGGATAGTTTATGTGATTTTTTAGAGAAGATGGGTGAAAATACCATTCGATGTGATCGTGCACAAAATATGAGGCTTCGTAATATTCCTGAAAAGTATTTAGGAAATCTATATAATGTGTTAAGTCGTTTAGGAATGACACTAATTGATTATGCTCCTTTTATTGGTAATATGATTAATTGTACAGGTGCTCAAACTTGTAAGTTAGGAATTTGTTTGCCACGTGGTCTTTCAGATGCGATTAGAGACCGTTTAGAGGTGAGTGATTTAGATTTAGATTCCATTACGGATTTTCGTTTAAATATGTCTGGATGTCCTAATACTTGTGGGATGCATCATATTGCTAATCTTGGATTTTTTGGAAAGGTGGGTCGTGTTGATGGTGATATGTATCCTGCATATAACGTTTTAGCTGGAGCTACAACAGGTGCTGGAACTACCACTTATGCGGTGAGACAAGGTGATATACCGGCTCATTTTATACCTGATTTTACATATGATTTCCTAAAAGTTTGGATTGAGCGTAAAAAAGATGAAACTTATGAGTCGTATAATCACTTTTTAGATGAAGAGGGTAATGTCTTAATTAAAGAGTTATGTGCTAAATATAAAGTTGTACCTGCTTTTTCTGAAGATCCTAAGTTTTATACGGATTTTGGTGCTAAAGCACGTTTATCACTTGATGAAATTGGTACAGCGGAATGTTCGGCTGGATTATTTGATATGATCGATGTTGATAAAAAGTCTATTAAGACAAATATTAAGGCTTTAAATGCTGGGGAAGGTGATGAACAAGATGTGTTATATAATATTTTGTTTGCAGCATCTCGTATGTTACTAATTACGCGTGGTTTAGATGTTAAAGACGATGTTCAAGCGTTTAAATTATTCCAAAAGCATTTTGTAACTACTAACCTTGTCGATTCTTCATATGAGGATTTAGTCCGGTTAGGTGAAGATCAAAATAAAACCGTATTACCTACCCATAAAGATAGAATCTTAAAGTTAGCAGAAGATGTGAATGCTCTTTATTCAAATATGGACGATTCTTTACGTTTTAAAACTGAAAGTGGAGACGTGATTGAAGAAACTGCGGCATCTGAAGTTATTAAAGTGCAGGAGCATGATTTTAGAGGTGTCGGGTGTCCGATGAATTTTGTTAAAACAAAACTTGTTTTAGCTACAATGCAGTCTTCTGAACATCTTAAAATTTTATTAGATGACGGTGAACCTATACAAAATGTTCCTAATTCTGTTCAGTTAGAAGGTCATAAAGTACTTTCTAAAACAAAAGTGGACGCTTATTGGGAAGTGTTAATTCAAAAGGCATAAGATGATCGAACAAAAACGGAGAAGTATTGCAAAAGCCTTTTCTTGGCGAATTACAGCTACGGCAACGACGACCGTTATCTCTTATTTGATAACGGGTAGTATTGCTTCGGCCATGAAAATTGGTGCTTTTGAAGCGGTTGCTAAAATGGGGCTTTATTACTTTCATGAACGTGGGTGGTCTAAAATTAAGTTTGGTCTTCAACAACCGATGGATTATCAAATTTAAGGATTTTTATGAACGACTTAGTGGCGAAATTGAATAATGAATGGCAGAACTTAACACCTGTAGAGGTGTTAAGTCAGGCTGTTGAACTATTTGGTTCGGGTCTTACTCTAGCGTCAAGTTTAGGGTCTGAGGATCAGGTATTATCTCATATGCTGAATAAAGTCTCTGACATTGGTGATGTCTTTGTGTTAGATACAGGACGCCTGAATAACGAAACGTATGACGTTTTGTCAAATTCTCAAAAAGAGTTTTCGCTAAACTATCGTATTTTTTATCCAGAGTCTCAGGCCATTGAGTCGTATGTGATGACGCATGGTGTGAATGCATTTTATGATGATGTGGCGCTAAGAAAGTTGTGTTGTGAGATACGTAAAGTTAAGCCGCTTCAACGTGCGTTATCTGGGTATAAAGCATGGATTACGGGTATACGTCGAGCTCAGTCTGTTACAAGAATGTCAGCTGAGTTAGTAGAATGGGATGATGCTTATCAAATGATTAAAGTGAACCCCTTAGTGATGTGGTCGAAAAAGCAAGTATGGACTTATATTAAAGATCATAAGGTTCCGTATAATGCGCTACATGATTTAGGATTTGCGTCGATCGGCTGTGCTCCTTGTACGCGTGCCATTGAAGCCGGCGAAGATGAGCGTGCTGGAAGATGGTGGTGGGAGTCCCCTGAGCATAAAGAATGTGGTTTACACGTCAAAGGATCTTCGTGATGAAATATATAGTGTTTTTAAATATATTAATAAGTGTATTTTTTTCAATAACAGTTAGTGCGTATCCAAAAGTTACAGTGGATACTCCTGTTGTCTATATTGAAGTTGACCCTAAGCCAGATACAACAGTCAAAAGAAGAGGTGCTAAAAACTCTAATAGAGCTCACTTTTATGATGAGGCTTACTATGAATTGAATTATTTGAGATTTCGAGTTCGGTTGTTAGAACAAGCGGTGAATCAACTTCAGCGAACAATTTATCAATTAGATACCAAAGAAAAAACACATGTTGTGTATTTAAAAACACTTTTAAAAGGAACTTTTATCGGTAAAGGGTCTACACGAGCTGAAGCTATTGGAGATGCCTTAGTTAAGTGTGAAAAAGGAAATGGGGGCATTGAATGTTCGGAGTACAATGTACGAACAGACTAGAATTGTAATTAGGAGTTTAAAATAAATGGAAGATCACGTGATTTTAGATAAAGATAAATTAACTCATTTGCAACAACTTGAGTCGGAGAGTATTCACATTATGCGTGAAGTGGTTTCTGAAACTCAAAATCCAGTCTTACTTTACTCAATTGGTAAGGATTCGGCTGTGTTGATGCATATTGCCCGTAAGGCGTTTTATCCGTCTAAATTACCGTTTCCAGTTATGCACATTGATACGCGTTGGAAATTTAAAGAAATGATTTCCTTTCGTGAAAAGATTAAAAATGAGTACGATTTAGACATGATCGTTCATATTAATCCTGATGGGGTCTCGCAAGATATTGGTCCATTTAGTCATGGGTCGGCGGTTCATACAGATGTGATGAAAACTCAGGCGTTGAAGCAGGCGTTGGATGCACATCAATTTGATGCTGCGTTTGGTGGTGCTAGACGGGATGAAGAAAAGTCTCGTGCTAAAGAACGTGTGTTTTCGTTTCGTAGTGCACAGCATCGTTGGGATCCTAAAAATCAACGTCCGGAGCTTTGGTCTTTATATAATGCTAAAAAGCATAAAGGTGAAAGTATTAGAGTTTTTCCACTATCGAACTGGACGGAGTTAGATATTTGGCAGTACATTTATTTAGAAAATATTCCGATTGTCCCGCTTTATTTTGCAAAAAAGCGTCCCGTTGTAGAAAGAGATGGTATTTTAGTAATGGTTGACGATGATCGAATGCCATTAGAGTCAGGTGAAACGCCTGAAGAAAAAATGGTACGATTTCGTACCTTAGGGTGTTACCCGTTAACAGGTGCAATCGAGTCTGAAGCGGCAACATTACCTGAAATTATACAAGAAATGTTATTAACCACGACGTCCGAACGGCAAGGTCGTGTGATTGATAAAGATGGTGGGGCATCAATGGAGCAAAAAAAACAGGAGGGCTACTTCTAATGTCACATCAATCGGAACTAATATCTTCGGATATTTTAGCCTATTTAAAAGAACACGAGCATAAAACATTATGCCGATTTATTACTTGTGGATCTGTGGATGATGGAAAAAGTACGCTTATTGGTCGATTGCTTTATGAGTCTAAACTAATTTATGAAGATCAATTAGCGGCGTTGGAGAAAGACTCTAAGAAAGATGGTACCCAAGGTGATGAGATTGATTTTGCCTTACTTGTTGATGGATTAGCGGCTGAGCGAGAGCAGGGGATTACCATAGATGTTGCATATCGCTTTTTTTCTACTGAAAATAGAAAGTATATTGTGGCAGATACTCCAGGACATGAACAATACACACGAAATATGGCCACAGGTGCGTCAACAGCAGATGTCGCTATTTTAATGATTGATGCTAGAAAAGGGATTTTAACTCAAACTAAACGACATTCAACTATTGTTAACAGATTAGGAGTTCAAAAAATTGTTTTAGCTATTAATAAAATGGATTTAATGGACTATAGCGAGTCTGTTTTTGAACAAATTAAACAAGATTATCACGCGTTTGCAAAGGATTGTGGAATTTTAGAATTTACAGCAATTCCAGTGTCTGCCTTACGAGGGGACAACATTATTGATGTGTCGGAGACGATGCCATGGTATCGTGGTCAAACGTTAATGCAGTATTTAGAAACCGTTCAATTATCTGAAGTTCGTGATTATACGGCCTTTAGTATGCCCGTTCAATGGGTGAATCGACCTAATTTAGATTTTCGTGGATTTTCGGGTCAATTAGCGAGTGGGCGTGTAGCTGTTGGAGACAAAATTCAGGTTCTTCCATCTAAACAAACAAGTACGATTGAAAAGATTGTTACATTTGATGGAGATCTAGACTCTGCAATTCGTGGTCAGTCTGTAACCTTAACGTTAACTGATGAAATTGATATTTCACGTGGGGATGTGATTGTTGCGGCAGATACTTCTATTAAAGTGGCTCACCGTTTTAATACAACGTTGTTATGGATGGCCGAAGAGTCAATGAAACCAGGCGCGGAGTATTGGGTGAAGTTACGAGGTAAATTAGCATCTGCGACGTTATCTAAACCTAATTTTTTATTAGATATTAATACACTTGAAAAAAATGAAGCAACCACTCTTTCATTAAATGAAATTGGAGAATGCGTTCTTGAATTAGACCAAGATATTGCGTTTGAACCCTATAACATTAATAAACAACTAGGATCTTTTATTGTGATTGATCGTGTGACGAATAATACCGTTGCAATGGGACTCATTGAGTCGTCTACAGATACCAAAGGGTGGGTGGATCGGTATATTGAACAACGTGATCAATATTGGGTACGTTCCTTGGTTTCAAACGATGATCGTGCCGTAAAAGTAGGTCATCATCCACTATTTATTCTGTTTACTGGAGCCGTTGATAAATCGAGATATTCAGAGTTTGAAACTCAGACTGAAAAACTATTGTTTGAGTCTAATTATCAGGTGTATAGATACGGCTTTCAGGTGATGAAAACAATTGATGAAGGTGTTGATTATGAGTCGATGCGGCAAGAAACCATTCGTCACTTGGTAGGTATAGGTCATGCATTTATGGATTCTGGGCAAGTCTTTGTAACAGGTATGAAGCGATTAACACCTTTGGAGCTAGACTCGATTAAATCGATTTGTGAGCCATTTAAGGTTTTAGTAGTTGGGATTGGTGAAACAAAAATCGACGTTGATATAACTCTTAACTCTGTTGAAGAGCTAGAAACGATATTATTACCATCAATGAATAGAGACATTAAATAGAGTATGAGTGGAGCGGGAGACGAGGGTCGAACTCGCGACATTCAGCTTGGAAGGCTGACGCTCTACCAACTGAGCTACTCCCGCGTGCGAATTAGTGTATCATTTTTAAAACGCTTTGCATAGTCTTGTTCTATTTATTCTATGCTTGTTTTATGACTACTAGTCGTAAGATTTTCTGTATTGACTGTAGTGGCAGCATTTTCGATATGATTGCTTGTGTCCATATTATTTAATGGAAAGTAACTTATTAAATTCTCGTTGTCATCAGATGGTGTAGTGGTATAGTTTGACAATATCTCTTCTTGTGTTCGCTCTTTATTCCACACTCTAACATCATGTAATAAGCCTTTAAAATATCTCTCATTATTTCCAAACCAATTCCCAATATATAATTTTGATACATCAATAGATTCATAATGAATAAGTGTCTCTGATTCAGCGGATACTTCAGTATGTTGTAATAGTCCATTTAGATATAATTTTGCAGTATTGTTTTTCCATGTAATGGCAACATGTAAAGGTTTTCCATAGGGTCTTAAATGTTCGGGTACATCATACATTACATTGATAATTGTAATTGCATGATGAGGATTTGAGCTATTATTTCCTTTTAATCTGAATCGAACTTTACTTTCAGTATCACTACTTCTGTAGGTTAAAGCAAAGGATTCTTCTGTTTGTCTATCAATAACATCCAATGCGGCTTGTAATTCTGTTCCGAATCCATAACTAACAAGCGTATTTTTATAGTTTCTATTTGACTCTGGTAGTTCGATCCATGCTTCAATAGTGAACTCTTGCATTTCAAATTGAGTATCCGTTGGTGTAACCACTAGTCTTGAATCTAGTCCATTAAATATTGGATGAGGGTGACAATCTTGTATGGATATTATTTCATCTAAGTTTCTATCCTCATCAGGGGTATTACAGCCACATACTCCGGGCTCATCTTTTAATGGGTCTTCTTTACACTCATCGGCTTCATATAGTGCTAACTCTTCGGGTGTTCTCGTATCGTCTGGGTCTAAATTATTAAGTATAAACCCATCCGGTTGAGTACAGCTCTCTGTTGAGATTGATGGATTTCCTAATTCATCACCATCCAAATCTTGGTACCATGTTTGTTCCCCGGGGCCATTACAGACTCCACATACATCAACAGCACCTTCACATTCAGGTTCTCTATTTACAACCTCATTTTCTTCTTCTACGGGTTCATTTTCTGTGGCTTCATCTTCTGTTGTTTCATCCTCTACAGTTGTATCTTCTTGGGTTGTATCTTCTGTTGTTTCATCTCCCGTATTTTGGGTAGTTGTGATTAGTCTCAATTTATTTTTTAAAGTCGTGATAATAGATTCTACATTTTCAATTGTTAATTCTGTGTAGCAGTCTTGGATTGTTTCAATACAGTCTGTAGCTGTAGTTAACTCTTCTTGATGGTTTAATTCAATTATGTTTGCTGAACTGATATGGTCGTTTAATGAGTTTATTTTGAGTTTCAATGCATCTAACTCTTGAACTATAGATAATGAGTTGTCT
>CACECR010000002.1 GCA_902558105.1 uncultured Candidatus Marinamargulisbacteria bacterium
CCTGAATTCATGTTAGAATTCAGACTAAAAGCTTTTAGGCATTGGCAAACAATGACCGAACCTAATTGGTCTTACGTAAATTATCCAAAAATAGATTATCAAGACTTTCATTATTATGCGGCTCCTAAAGAAAAAGAGAAATTGAAAAGTATGGATGAAGTTGATCCAGAACTTAAGCGCACATTTGAAAAATTAGGAATACCACTTCACGAACAAAAAAAATTAGCCAATGTTGCTGTTGATGCTATTTTTGATTCAGTATCTGTAGCTACAACTTACAAAGACAAATTACTTAAACATGGGGTAGTATTTTGTCCAATTTCTGAAGCTCTTGAAAAATATCCAGAATTAGTTAAAAAATATTTGGGATCAGTTGTTCCTCACACAGATAATTATTTTGCCGCATTAAATGCAGCCGTATTTTCAGATGGTTCGTTTGTTTACGTACCGAAAGACACCGTTTGTCCGATGGAACTATCAACCTACTTTAGAATTAATGCTGAAGAAACGGGTCAGTTTGAGAGAACTCTAATTATTTGTGAAGATAACAGTTATGTGAGTTATTTAGAAGGATGTACAGCACCAATGTTTGATACAAATCAATTACATGCAGCTGTAGTTGAATTAGTAGCTCTTGAAAATGCTGAAATTAAATATGCTACAGTTCAAAACTGGTATCCTGGTGATCCTAAAACTGGTAAAGGTGGAATTTATAACTTTGTAACAAAACGAGGTTTATGTAAGGGAAATCATTCTAAAATTTCTTGGACACAAATCGAAACAGGATCCGCTATTACTTGGAAATACCCAAGCTGTATACTTTCTGGTGATCATTCGGTTGGAGAGTTCTATTCAGTCGCTGTAACTAATAATTTTCAACAAGCTGACACCGGTACAAAAATGATCCATTTAGGTAAAAACACAAAAAGTACTATTATTTCGAAAGGTATTTCAGCTGGTAAGTCTGAAAATACTTATCGAGGACAAGTCAGAGTAAATAAAACCGGTATAAATGCTAGAAATTATACACAATGTGATTCAATGTTAATTGGTAGTGTCTCTGCAGCTCACACAGTACCTTACATTGAAGTAGAGCACCCATCAGCACAAGTTGAACATGAAGCCTCAACATCTAAAGTGGGTGAAGATCAACTATTTTATCTAATGTCTAGAGGCATCAGCTTAGATGATGCACTTGGAACAATAGTTTCTGGCTTCTGCCAAGATGTATTTAAACATTTACCAAATGAATTTGCTGCAGAAGCCAATCAATTGCTTACATTACAATTAGAGCATTCTGTCGGATAATTAAGGAGATAATAATGATAGAAATTAAAGATTTACACGTAAAAATTGAAGAAGAAGATGTAGAAATTATTAAAGGATTATCTCTAACAATTAATAAAGGTGAAACTCATGCAATCATGGGGCCTAATGGATCAGGTAAAAGTACTTTATCTAAAGTGTTAGCTGGTGACGAACAATATGAAATCACTTCTGGAGATATTTTAGTTAATGGTGAAAGCATCTTAGAATTAGATGCAACCGAGAGAGCATTGATGGGGATCTTTTTAGCTTTTCAATATCCAGTTGAAATTCCCGGCGTAAACAATGCTAGTTTTCTAAGAATGGCCTACAATGCTAAGCAACAACATGAAGACAAAGAAGAAATTGATCCAATTGATTTTGAAGAATATTTAGATTCAAAATTAGAACTAGTAGGAATGTCAAAAGATTTTAAGGAGCGTCCTGTAAATTTCGGATTTTCAGGTGGTGAGAAAAAACGAAATGAAATATTACAAATGGCTGTACTTAATCCAATTTTTAACATCCTTGATGAAACGGATTCAGGATTAGATATTGATGCATTAAAAGGTGTTGCAGATGCTGTTAACAAATTAAGAGCAAATGAAAACTGCTTTTTACTAATTACACATTATCAACGACTTCTTGATTACATCGTACCAGATATTGTTCACGTTATGGTTGATGGAAAAATCATTGAAACAGGGGATAAGTCATTAGCATTAGAACTTGACAAAAAAGGTTATGATTTCATTCTTGAAAAACAGGATTAGGAAATGACAATGACAGAAACAATTAAAAAAGACTCAACTCTAATAGAATGTCTTAATTATTTAGACGATTCAATCGAGTTGTATAAAGATAGAGTATCTAAATTAGAAAAACTCAACAAACCTAATAGAAAGCAAGAAGCTTGGAAATATTTTCCTCTAAAAAAACTAAACAATTTACCAAAAAATAAGGGAAAAAAAGTTACAACAACCATTCAAACAGGTGATCAACTAGATTTTATTAATGGTTTTTTAACTCAAAGTATTGATATTGACGGTGTTGAAATAAATTTATCTGATACCTTTAACAACAGATTAAATGTAGTTCATGAAGAAAATCCATTTACCTCATTAAACACATTAACAAATAATGAAACTGTTTTTATAAATGTAACAAAAAAGGTATTAACACCATTAAAGATAAGATTTCATAATGATGAAACAGACACTATTTATACAGATCCTAAACTAATTATTACTTGTAAAGAAAATAGTTCCATAGATATATTAGTTACACATGAAGGTAATGATACAGATAGTCTTGAAAACTCTTCATTTAAATTTAATGTAGAAGAAAATGCTGAATTAAACTACTTAAGTATAAAAACAGCCACTCGATCTATTCAAGAAAGCATCGAAATAAACTGCGCGGCAAACACTTATGTTAATGCAAGCTATATTGTACCATCTACCACAGTATCCAGACATGACGCTGAAGTAAACCTTAATGGATCAAATAGTAAATGCTACTTAAACGGTCTTGGCATTTTAAAATCTGAAGAATCTTTTACATTTAAAACAAGAGTACATCATAGAGTTGAAGAGTGTGAAAGTTATCAACATTTCAAAAATATTTTATCTGGTAAAAGCATGGCAGAATATAATGGATTAGTTGAAGTATATAAAGATGCACAATTAACAGACTCTTATCAGCTTAATCGCAACTTGATATTAAGTGATACCGCTAAAGCATTTTCTCGACCTCAGTTAAGAATTTTTGCAGATGATGTAAAATGTTCACACGGATCCACAACAGGTCAAATTGAAGAATCTGAAATTCTATATTTAATGAGTAGAGGACTTACAAGAACACAAGCTCATGCAATTCTAGTTTTTGGATTTGCTGATGAAGTTTTAGAAAGCTCGAAATGTAAATTTGCTCATGATGAAGTTCGCATATTGTTAAAAGAAAGTTTAAAATCCTTAAGTTAGTATGAATAATGAATCAATAGTTAAACAATTTCCAGTAATAGAAAAAGAAGGTTTGCATTACCTTGATTCAGCTGCTACTTGTCAAAAGCCTAATTGTGTTATTGATGCAATGACTAATTTTTATAAGGAAGAGTACGCAACAGTTCACAGAGGAATTTACGATTTATCTCAAAAAAGTACTATTAAATACAATAATGTTAGAAGACAAATTAAAGACTTTATTGGAGCTAAATCAGAAAAAGAAGTCATTTTTACTAGAGGAGCTACCGAAGCCATTAACTTAGTTGCTAACGGTTTTGCAGCTTTTATTTCTGAAGGTGATGAAATTGTTGTTACAGAAACAGAGCATCATGCAAACTTATTACCATGGCAAAAAATTGCTAAACAAAAAAAAGCTAAACTTATAGTCATTCCTATACTAGATAGTGGTGATTTAATATTAGATAACATAGATAAAATAATTAACCAAAATACTAAAATCATTGCCATACAACATGTCTCTAATGTTTTAGGAACGATTCATCCAATCGAAACAATAATCAAAAAAGCTCATTCTATTGGCGCTAAAGTTCTTATAGACGCTTGTCAATCAGTCTCACACATACCCATTAACGTTATGAGTTTAGATTGTGATTTTTTATGCTTCTCAGGTCACAAATGTTACGGACCTACAGGGATTGGAGTCCTATACGGAAAAGAAGAGTTATTAAACAAAATGGAGCCGTATCAATTGGGGGGTGATATGATTAGAACTGTTACATTTGAAGAAAGTACATTTGCAGAACTACCTATGAAATTTGAAGCTGGAACACCTCCGATAGTTGAAGTTATTGGACTAGGTGAGGCTATAAACTTTATTAAAAAAATCGGATTAGAAAAAATAAGTTCTATTGAAAAAGAATTATTAGAGTACGCACTTAAAGAATTTAAAAAAATTAAAACATTAAAAGTAATTGGAGACACCAAAAACAAAACAGGTGTTATATCATTTACCTTAGAAAATGCACACCCACATGATATTGGCACATTATGTGACAGCTTTGGTGTAGCTATCAGAGCCGGTCATCATTGTTCTCAAACAACTATGCAACACTATAACGTGGCAGCAACAGCTAGGGCGTCATTTGCATGTTATAATACAAAAAAAGATATCGATAAGCTAGTTGAAGCGCTGCTTTACATTGAGGAAATGTTCGAATGACAGGAAGAGATTTATACCAAGACATGATCATGTCTCACAATAAGAAACCAAGAAACTTTAAAAAATTAGAAGATGCAACTCATATTGCACATGGAGTGAATCCATTATGCGGAGATGATTTTTACATCTATTTAAAAGTAAATGAAGATAATATAATTGAAGATATTGGATTTGATGGTAGTGGATGTGCGATATCTAAGTCATCCGGATCTTTATTAACAAGCAGCATTATTGGTAAACATATAAGTGATGCCAGCGAACTGAAAGATTGTTTTATAGAATTAATAACTAGCGATAATAGTACTGAAGAGTCCAAACAAAAGTTAGGAAAACTTACTATTTTCGAAGGGGTTAAAGACTACCCAATTCGAGTAAAATGTGCCACTCTTGTATGGAGAGCTTTAGAATCAGCACTTGAATCAAAAGTAGGCGAAACAACAGAAATCTCAACAGAATAATAAGGAGAAAAAAATGAGTAAAACAATCGAATTATCGGCAATGCCAACACCTAACCCAAACACTATAAAGTTTTTACCAAACCTAACGTTCTTTGAAAGAGGAACCATAGACTTTCCCGAAAAAACAAAAGGGGAGTCATCACCATTAGTAAGTGCATTATTTAAAATTAATGGAATTCAAAGTGTAATGGTTGGGTTTAATTTTATTTCGGTAACTAAACAAGATCCTGAAACGTGGGAACACTTAGTTGAACCCGTAAGAGATACCATTTTAGAGTTGCTTGAAAAAGAAAAGAATCCAATTGATCTTAGCTTATTAGCTGAAGCTGAAGCACAATCAGAAGAAATGAGTGAAATTGCAGAAAAAATTAAAGCAGTTATCGATAACGAAATTAGACCGGCTGTTGCAATGGATGGTGGAGATATTATCTTTAAATCCTTTGAAGAAGGTATCGTTACTTTACAACTACAAGGAGCGTGTTCAAACTGCCCTTCATCAACAATGACATTAAAAATGGGAATTGAAGGTCGCTTAAAAGAAGAATTTCCTGAAGTTGAAGAAGTTGTTCAAGAAGGTGGTTTAGTCTAACTTCTAAAACAAATAATTTCAATTCAGATTTGTTAAATAAAAAACAAACTAACTAAAGTAATAAGATCAAATAATCGAAATCATAATTACTATGATTAGAAGAAATATTGGGATAATTTTATTACTTATTTTTGTTTCATGTTTATTTGTATTTACACTAAATACTTTAAACAATTGGTATGAAGCTAAATATGATTCAAAACGTACTATCATTGAAAAAAGAATTCAAGATAAAATTAACACATTAATAAAAACCACACTTCGAACATCTAAATACGAAGTATTAATCACTATTGATTCTGAAACTACAATTGATAATCGAGAATCTATCAAACAAAAACCAGACACAATTAATACCATTGAAAGGACATTTGTTGAAACACAAAAAGAAATTAGTGGAAAAAAACCATCAATTCAAAAAGTTAGTAATCAGTTAAAATCAAGTCCAGGTTTTGAAAATGTGATACGTGATACACGCTTATCCAAAATAAAAGAAGAGGCTAGATTAATTACAAACGATAAAGAGTTAGAATCCGTAAGTACTGAAAAAAAGAGAGAGACAATATATTTAAATCAAGATAAATCATTACGAACTACTGAACGGTTATCTATACAAAATATTATCATTTTCATAATGATAGATCGGTCGACATTAGGTCGATCAAATGAGTCAATTGAGAGTCTTAAAGAACTTATAACTCAAAGCTTAGGTAAAAATTATAGTATTGATATTACAATCAAAGAAACCGAGTTTTTTGATAGTTCACCGTATCATTTACCAATTCTTATACTAGTTAGTAGTTTACTAGCGTTATATGTTCTATACATATTAATCAAATGGTTTATTAATAGACCCAAAAAAGTAATAGAAGAAATCAATGAGGTATTGGAAGAAAGAGACAACCAAGTTGATATTAAAAATGATATCTTAGCACTTGCACAGAGTGACATAAACAAATTTAATACAGTCGTTCGGTCTATATTACATAGAAGTGAGTCCGTATTTGAGAAGGAAGATGAAAATGATTAATAGTAAAGAATTAATCGCTATAATCATTGCTGTTATCGCAGAAAAGAATGCAGAATTAGCAAAAAAAATTATCAAGTCATTACCTCAAGAAGAATCAAATGACGTGGTAAATATACTCCAAGAAAATAACTTATTCAATGAAGAACAAGTGAATAGTGCATTACAGCAGTTTCATAAGTTAGCAATAGAAAAAAGTTCTATCATTATTTCGGATGAATTAAATGATTCACTAGAAAGCTTAATGGTGATAACCAATGAAAAAAGTAAAGAAATCAAACAAACATTACATAACATTAAAGATGAAAAATATATAAATTTTATGGAGAAAGAAGGGGAGTATAGTGCAGTAATGCTTTGTCATTTACTTGGTAGTGAGAAAGTCGCCACCTTACTATCAAAAAAAGAAGATAATGAAATTAATCAAATAATTAAAACATATCTAAATTCAACTCCTTATTCAGAATATATTAAAAATAGTATGACTCAATTTTTACTTAATGAATTAAGCGATCAGAAAGATAACAAAAAAATAGACACAAGTAAAATCTGTGAGGTGGTTGAATCCTTATCTGAAAGCACCATTGATTTTATACAAGCACAAAATGATCCTGATCTGAAACCAGTATTAGAGTCGATGGTGAAAATTGAAGATATTGAAGAATATGATGATATGAAACTATCAAATTTTTTAAATTACTTTTCCGATCCAAAAGAACTTGTTGTTTTACAATCGTACATACCTGAAAACATACAATTTCTTTTATGGAATAAATTAACAGATCGTTTAAAGGCGATTGTTGAAGAAGAGTCTCAACATTATGAAATAAATGAAGATGATCAAATAAAATCAAAACAAAAAGCTCTAAAAATTATAAGAAAAATCAAAAAAGAAGGAGTTATATAAATGGACATTTCGATATTAATTGGAGTCATAATCGCTTCAACGATTGTTGCTAAAGCTATTGGGTTTGAAGAGTTTTTAAATGTTTTTCTTCATATAGAATCTATTTTAATTGTTTTAGGTGGTGTGACAGCGGCTGCTTTTGTCCATTTTCCTTTTTCACAAATAAAAAAGATTTTCTCTAGACTAAAAGTTATGTTTAGTATGAAACGTTACAATTATATTAATGATATTAATTTCATGGAAAATCTATCTAAAAAAATTAGGGCTGAAGGAAAACTTAGCATTAAAGATGAATTAAATCAGTCTAAAGATCATTTCTTGAATATGGGAATGCAATTGTATTTAGATAACTTACCAATTGATAACCTTAGAGATATTCTTAATGAAAGTATTGGTTATATGAGTAGTCGTCATGAACAAGGAATTCGTTTTTTTGAACAACTCTCTAAATATTCACCATCATTTGGATTATTAGGTACCGTTATTGGTCTTATCAAACTTTTATCCAAACTTGAAAATCCTGAAGCCGTAGGGCCTGGAATGTCACTAGCATTAATTACCACATTTTACGGAATTTTCTTTTCTAGTCTATTATTTTTACCAATGGCAGGCCGTTTAAGATTATATAGTTTAGAAGAACTTCAACAAAAAGAAATGATGATGGTGGGTATATTATCAATTGCAAATAATGAACCAAGTATCATTGTAAGAGAAAAAATGATGTTATTTTTATCAGAAAAAGAACGTAAAGCATATAAAGAGTAAGTGTATGAGACGACCAAAACGAGAAATTATTGAAGATACAGATTCAAATGCTTTCATAACAGGATGGGCTGATACAGTAACATTATTACTAGTATTTTTTGTATATATAATTTCAATTTCTAGTATCGACATTGCAAAATTATTTAAGGCAACCGAATCCTTTAAAAGAGAAGTAAGCTCCACAGTTTCTTATGAAAGAGAGTTGGTTATTCCAGAATTAACTAAAAAATTACAAAGCTATGTTAAAGAAGAGCAACTTGAAAATGAGATAAAAATAAGTGGAAGTATTAATGACATCTTAATTAATTTTGGTGACCGATTATTATTTGATTCCGCATCAGCTAAACTCACACCCAGAGGAGAAGAAATCTTAAAAGAAATAGCCGCACAATTAAATGTATCAGGTATCCTAATAAGAATTGAAGGACATACCGATAATCGACCAATATCAAACGATCAATTTCCTTCAAATTGGCATTTATCAGCTTACAGGTCTGCTGAGGTTGTAGGCTATTTAGTTAGTAATGGCGTAGATCCAAAAATTTGTGAAATCATTGGATTCTCTGATACCAAACCAATCGATAAAAAGAATACAAATGAAGCACGAGCAAAAAATAGACGTGTATTATTACTAATTAAAGAGTCCTACAGCAATCAAACCAATGAAATAAAGATAGGAGGTGCAGTTTAATGTTCAATCAGAATATGTTCCTAAACTTAATTGAACCTCAATTTTCCAAACTTTTTTCATATCATATGAAAAAAGATATTTTATTTAAGATTACCAAAACAGAAAATGAATTGTATGAAAAGATAAAAAAAGAATATATAAAAACAGATCACTCCTATTTTAAATTAAGTAGTTTTCAATACAATATTTTACTGATAATTAATACTAATATAACCAAACAATTAAGCGAACAAATATGTAGTTCAAATACATTTCAAAATGGGTCAGGAGATACATTTATTGAACGATATGTAACAAATCAAATTAATCAACTTATTATTTCGTTATTTAAAAAAGAAAATCTAAATTTCGAAGTAGAAAATAATAAAAACAATATTGATGAATTAAATACATATATTAGCCAAGATATAATTTGGCACACTGAAATTAGTACCTACATAAAAGGACTAGAAATTGGTAAAGTAGGGCTTCTATGTCCTCAAAATATTGTAAGTAGTGAGGGTCAATATGAGTCGATATAGTATCATTTTCTTACTATTTATGAGTAACATAATTTACAGTTTTTATAATTTACCATATATACCGTACAAAGAGGGACAATTTATTTTAAAAACTAACTACTCAGAGGGTGAACCGAGGGCAAGTGAACTATCTGTTTTACAAAGTGAAAGTGATCAGAGCAAAAAAAGGTTACACTACACAGATTTAACGTTTGCATTTAAACAATTTGCAGTTGGATTAAGAGCTGTTCCAGTTAGATTTAGTGTTTTAGATAAAAAATTTGATATTACAGCACTTGGGTTTAATTTTTATTGGAGGCCAGACTTTTTAAAATTCAATAAACTTTTAAACTCACATATAGTGTTAGGAACTGAAAATATTGGAATAACAAATGATTTAAATAGCTCCGTATTTCGATATGATATTAAAACATCTTTTGCTACATTAAAATCAACACCTTTCAAACATTTTAAACATTTTAACATTTATGTTTCTAGCTTAACTAATTTGGCAGAAGTTGATAAATATATTACAAGTTACGGAATCAGTTGGGAATATCCAAGAAGTAAGTTTTTCATAGAAAAATATTATGAACGATTATTAATTTCAGCAGAAGTAAATACGAGTAGCTATAGTAAGATTGGAATTATGATAAATCCAAGAGTATTTAGTCAACGAAATTCAATACCAAATGATGTATTTCTACCTACATTCGGAATTAACCTTACATTTAATGGTTTTTTTATGAAACCTATAAAAATTATAAAACCTATTAAAATAAACAACTTATATATTGAATACATGGAAAAAGGCTTTATTGCATTTTATGAAGAAGACTATGATAAAGCATTATCGTATTATCAAAAAATAATAGTTAAATATCCACACTTTCCGTTAGCACATTCAAGATTAGGAGACATATACTATAAATTAAACATGCCAAACCTTGCAATGAAACATTGGAAAAAAACATTAATATATGAACCTAAAAACTATAAAGTGCTTAGAGCAACGAAACAGCTAGAAGAAGATTTAGCCAAAACTCAACGTAATTAAAAATGATATTTAAATAATAAATGATAGTTTGAATTAAGATTAGAGCCAATTTCAATTAAAACATCATTATATTTATACTGAAATATAGGTTGAGTTTCATAGGTAGTTTTACCTTTACTTCGTTTGAATTCTATTTCATAAAATAATTTTAAAATTTTTGAATAATACAATGGAATTGAACTTCTTAATTTTAATTTATGAACAATAGATGAAATCTGATAATAGTTATACAAACCCGATAAATCTAATTCATTAAATGTATAGTATAGACTGGAGTAAAAATTAAGAAACGTCTTGTTTTTTTTATTTAATGAAGGACCATAATGAAAAGAAGATTTTAAAGATAAATGATTAGATTTATATACTGGAAAAGTAAAACCAGCTGAAGCAGCTTCAAAGTCTGATTGATGAAAATCTAATAATCGTAAATGAAGATTTAATTTTTTATTAAGAAAATATGAAGAAGACAGTTCATACTTGGAATCTGTAAAAGAAGATTTAACACCAACTGTGTTTGCCTGACATAAACATACTAAGGATATTATTAGAATTAATATATATCGATACATCATGTTATTATAGCATAAAAGCTTAAATTTATATATTATTAAACAATGACACAATTAAGTGAAGATGATATTGATCGGATAATTGAAATGGCCTGGGAAGATAGAACTCCTCTAGATATCATTTTTAATCAATTTAATATTAATGAAAATGAACTTATTTCGATCATGAGAAATAATATGAAATCAAGCTCATTTAAGATGTGGAGAAAACGAGTCAAATCTAGACCTACAAAACATTCAAAAAACAAACTAAACGATTATAGTCGGTTTCAATGTCCAACACAAAACAAACCTCGACAAAAATAAATTTCCTGTTGATTCGCAAATTAATATTTTGATATATTAAACTTTATGTCACAGAAAAATATAGTTTTTTTATTTAATAATCTACGTGTTTCCGACAACCCAGCACTTTATCATTCGATTAAAGATGGAGACACATCAGTAATATATAATTATGGTAACCAAAATATTGGAGCCGCTTCAAAGGTTTGGCTACACCATAGCCTTATTGAGTTTAAGAAACAGCTCAATCATGCCTTAAACATTCAAAACGACTGTAGTGAAGAATTGCTAAATAACTTAATCAAAAAAGACAAAATAAAAAGTATTTATTTAAATAGAAGTATTACTCCAGATCAAGCTTATGAAATGAAGAAAATAATTGAATTTGGAAAGAATAATGAAATACCCGTTTACTGCTATGAATCAGAATCATTGTGGCATCCGGATGAAATCCACAAAAATGATGGAACTCCATATAAAGTATTCACACCGTTTTATAGAAAAGGGTGCTTACCACACAGTGTTCCAAGGAAACCATATCCGACACCAAATCTTAACATCTCCACTTTAAATATAAGAAGTCTTAACATTGAGGACCTTAACTTATTACCTAGTATTAGGTGGGATAAACAATTAGTAGATTTATGGGATATTTCAGAAGAAGGTGCCCACAAGCAACTTAACGAATTTATAGAAGTAGGATTAACAAATTACAAAGAAGGCAGAAATTTTCCAGCTAAACCTTATATTTCAAAACTCTCACCATACTTACATTTTGGACAATTATCAATTAATGAACTTTGGCATATCATTTTAAATCAAGAGGATTCCAAATCAAAAGATCATTTCTTAAGTGAGTTAGGTTGGAGAGAATTTTCTATATACTTACTACACCATTTTAAAAATTTACAAACAGAGAACTTTCAGAAAAAATTTGATAAATTCCCATGGAAGTATGATGAAAAAACACTTCAGAATTGGCAAAAAGGTCAAACAGGTATTCCAATAGTAGATGCTGGTATGAGAGAACTTTACACTACAGGATTTATGCATAATCGAAGCAGAATGATTGTAGGCTCTTTTCTAGTCAAAAATTTACTAATTGATTGGCGACATGGCGAACGATGGTTTTGGGATTGTTTATTTGATGCCGATCATGCAAGTAATAGTGCAAGTTGGCAATGGGTAGCTGGTTCTGGGGCAGATGCGGCACCATACTTTAGAATTTTTAATCCTGTGACACAAGCGGCAAAATTTGATCCTGATGGTGAGTACATAAAAAAATATGTACCTGAACTTAAAAAATGTCCTTTAAAATATTTATTTGCACCATGGGAAGCACCTGATCATGAATTAAGAGCATTTGGAATAATTTTAGGAGAAACATATCCAAAACCAATTGTTGATTTAAAAAAATCTAGAGAGTCTGCTCTTGAGGCTTTTCAACTATTAAAGCAAACATGAGCAATTTAAGATTAGTCTTTGGAGATCAACTCAATAAAGAAATAAGCGCATTAAAAGGTCTTAGCAAGTCTGACTTTATTTTTATGTGTGAGGTAAAAGAAGAAGCCACACATATAAAGCACCACAAAAAAAAGATTGTTTTGTTATTTTCAGCCATGAGACATTTTGCCGAGGAGTTAAAAAAAGACGGTTATAACGTCATTTATTCCAAATTAGAGGATGGTAATAATACGCAGTCTTTCGATAAGGAAATTGATAGAGTAATTAACACCAATAAGGTTAGCAAGCTTATCCTAACAGAACCTAGTGAATATAGAGTGTTAGAGAAATGTTTATTATGGAAATCTAAGCTAAATATTCCTGTTGAAATTAGAGAGGATACACGGTTTTTAGCAAGCCATACAGACTTTGAAGTGTGGTCAAAAGATAAAAAACAACTAAGAATGGAGTTTTTCTATCGAAAAATGAGAGTAAAGCATAATATCTTAATGAATAATGAGCAACCAGAAGGTGGAAAATGGAACTATGATGCTGAAAATAGAAAGCCGCCCATTAAAGGACTCAATATTCCAGCACCTACAACATTCAAAGCAGATAATATAACAAAAGAAGTCATCAATTTAGTGAAGAATGAGTTTAATACACATTACGGTAGTATCGAATCATTTAATTTAGCTGTCACAAGATCTGACGCACTTAAGGTTCTCGAAAAATTTATTAAAATTAGATTAGAGAAATTTGGGGACTATCAAGATGCTATGATCGAAAATGAACCATGGATGTATCATTCACATATAAGTTTTTATTTAAATTGTGGCCTACTTCTACCTTTAGAATGTATTTTAGAAGCTGAAAAAGCCTATAAAAAAGGAGCACCACTTAATGCAGTTGAAGGCTTTATCCGCCAAATATTAGGTTGGCGAGAATATATAAGAGGAATTTATTGGCTACAGATGCCTCAATACGAAGAAATGAATGCGTTAAATGCAAGTAAAAAGCTACCTGATTTTTTTTGGAACAATAATACAAACCTAAACTGTTTAAACCAATGTTTTTCTGAAACATATGAAAATGCATATGCACACCATATTCAAAGACTGATGGTAATTGGAAACTTTTCTTTATTATGTGGATTAAATCCAAAAGAAGTAAATGAATGGTACCATATAGTATATGCAGATGCGTATCAATGGGTAGAACTTCCAAATGTAAGCGGAATGGTATTATTTGCGGATGATGGAGTTGTCGCTAGTAAGCCCTATGCAGCCGGTGGTTCTTATATTAATAAAATGTCAAATTATTGTAAAAACTGCAAATATTCAGTTAAAGAAAAAACAGGTGACTCAGCATGCCCATTTAATTATCTTTATTGGAACTTTCTTATTCAACATCAAGAAAAATTTAAATCTAATCCAAGAATGGCCATGATATATCGAACTCTTCAAAAAATGGATGAAGATAAAGTTGAAGAAATCAAAAACTCGTCCATTAAATTTTTAAATTCAATTTAATAGTTTAGCGTTTTCGACTAGCATGCTTTTTTAGAATAGGCGATAAAATTTTTTGATGTGCCGTTGTTTTACGAAGAGCAAAAATCTGGTCTAACGCATATTTACGTGATTTTTTTTCATCGATGATTGGATCTGGGTATGAAGTAGGGTAGAGAGGCATGGTCCAAGGTTCATGAATAGATGAATCTGGTAAAGACTGTAACTCTGGAATCCAATGCCTAATAAACTGACCAGTGGGATCTTGATCATAACCTTGCTTAATTGGGTTATATACACGAAGAGTATTCATTCCAGTCGTACCAGATTGCATTTGACATTGCGGGTAATGAATTCCAGGTTCAAAATCAACGAAGAGACTTGCTAAAAAGGGTGCGGTTAATTTCCAATCTAACCATAATTGATAAGAGGCAAAGCTCATTAACATCGCCCTCATCCGGAAATTAATCCAACCATGAGCATGTAAAGATCTCATACAAGCATCAATCATTGGAAACCCGGTTAAACCATTGGCCCATGATTTAAAAAGGTGAGTAGAGACCCTAGTACGAGCTAAAGTGTCATACAATGAATGCATATTTGTATCTTCCAAATCAGGTTCATCTTCAAGCTTTTGAATAAAATGGCAATGCCAATATAAACGACTGATAAACGATTGAATTGATTTAATCCAATACCTCGAATCATTAGATACTTCTTGTTTTAATTGATTAAGTCGGTGGATAGAGTTTTGATAAATTTCCCTTATTGATAAACACCCAAAGGTAATGTAAGGAGATAATCTTGAACAAGAATCAAAAGCTGTTAATGGGGATGACATTTCATATCTATACAACTTTGAACGATGATATAAAAAGTCGTTTAATATTTTTAAGGCATTAGTACGCCCGCCTTTTAATCTATGTGGGCAAAGAATTTGTTGAGTAGAGTTAAGTGATGTAAACAAAGGAATATTATCAGAGGATTCCTTACAAGTTTGAATGGAATCCGGTTGAGTAATAATATTTTGGGTCATAATGTCATCCCAGTAACTAGCCCATTGATCGCGATCATCTAAAGCTCTAACCACACCATTCTGTTGACATTCAAGCCATGACACATCATGTTGTTTACACCATGAAAGAATTTTTTTATCTCGTTCATATGTAAATAACGTACCTGTTTCTTGATGAGAAACCATGGTCGTAATTGAATAAGTTTTAATTAAACGAGAAATGATATCAACTGAATCACCAACTTTCACAATTAAATGCGATCCCAGTTTAGAAAATTGCGAAGATAAATCATTTATACACTCTATATAAAACTCATATTGTCGAAGACTGGAGTAATCTTTTTTCCAGTAATCAGGTTCAATTATTACAATCGGTAAAATCATACCTTGCTTTACCGCCTCGTCTAATGGAGCATGATCAACTATACGTAAATCTTTCTTAAACCAAACTAAAATCATACGATTAGTATATAAAAAATTAAAAAATGAAATCAATAGAAATCAAGAGTTAGTAATAAATATCATTATGAAAGGATCGTGCAGACTCATTCAAAATTGATTTCACAGTAATTAACATTGAAATGGAATCAAGACAATCATCGATTGAAACATGTGAATGATTTTTAACAAATAATTCAACTAATTTATCCACCATTGGAAATGTTTTTTTGAGTAACGAAATACGTTCAAAAATTCCTTCATTAGACTTTTTAGGGTGATGAATAGGGTGATGATTAAAGAAGCATTCGGGATGGCCTTCATAAACTCTAAATTGTGGATTAATTTCTAAAAAAGATTGAATCTCTTTTATTTTTTTAAATAAATTATAACTTTGTTTTGATAACTTTGGCTTATTATGATTGGAGCAGGTATGATTAATCTCAAGGTAATCCATATCAAGCCATTTAGCTAATGGGGCATAAAAAATACTACTATGTTTTTTTCCCAAATATTTTTTAGCTAACTTATCAGAAAATCGAGGATAAGAGTCTATTGATTTAGGGAGATGTACCGGCATATCAATTACAATAAAACCTGATCTATATGTATCAAAGAAATGATTTAAATTATCTGTAAAAGACAATTCTAACTTACCAGAACTATTAATAGAAGACACGACCCAACCAAGCCGAGATCCATCAATTCCAAAAATTTTATTATTAAACTTGAATTCAGTTTTCATAGTTTCGTATACTGTAATAATGACTACTAAACAATTAATATCAGCCAACTTCAATTTTGAGTGTAATACAAGAAATTACCGAGTGATTGTTGTTAATCATAACGTTACCATTTATTGTTTTGGTATTAAAGACTTATTTAATATTTCTACAATTAAAAATGAAGTCTTTATTTACTTAAATAAAAATTTTCCATGCTCAAAAGAATTTTTAACTAAAACGTTTAAAGTAAAATACAAAAATAATAATAGCTTGTATGAAGTACCTTTCAGACTAATAGGATTTTAAAATGACTCTCGATCTCATTCGATATCGAAATGCAAACATCATCATTGGCTACAGAAAAAAAGAAAAGCAAGGCTACTACTCATACTCTAAAGATTTATTTTGGTGGTCACAAAATGAACTGAATGGTGAAATATATGATGAATATTCAGGCATAAAAGACAAAAATAATAGAGAGTTATTTACAAATGATATTATTGAACTATCACGGTCAAAAGATGAAAAAGAAGAATTTATAATCAAGGTAGATGAAACAAACCTATACTATATAGAGTCTATCGAATCTAATAAATCGTATCAATTATTTGCTGGGGATCTCTGCTTATTTAATAAGACAGATATTCAATTTATAGGATTTAATTATTAATCAATAACCAATCAATACTTGTAGCCGCAATTTTAATTGCATAAGCAAGTTCAGAAAAGTGGTTAAGAACATCATTAATAATCATAAATGATCCTATAGGAATAGACGCTTTATTCCCTAATAAATATAATTCTTGAATGGTTCTAGTGATTAATACTTGAAATTTAGATTCAAGCTCTTCTACTTGATGAATAAATGAAATGACATCTTTTTTATTTTCAATATAAAACTTCATAGCCGTCATATACTGTTTGTGAAGCTGTAGTATTGCAGGACCCATATCTTTAAAATAAGAGTGCAGAGATTCAGGCAATTGTGCATCAATGGCATTAACAACGGTTAACCGAGTTGCATTTAACAAAATTAGAGAAGATATATTTTCAATTCGTTGATGAATACGAAGAAGATCATATTGTTTTTGGTGATCAAAGTTTGCTTGAATGATTTGATCAGATATCGTTTCAAACAACTGGTTTGATTCCATATTAATAGTTTGAATCTTTTCAGAATACTTTACCATCTGCTCAGGTGTATTTTGAACAAAGGCATCTAATATCTGGATTAATAGTAATAATTCTTCTTCATCAATACGGGTATGATCAATTAAAGATTCCATAACAGAAAACTCATCATAGACTTTTAAAAAACCAAAATATTTATCTAACATACTTTCTCCTTAGTATAATTCTCGTGCTTCATTGGATTTAACTAATGCATAACGGGTAAAAATAGGGCCAATCGTTTGGAAAACAAAAGTACTTGCCGTAATTAAATTAAGTACAAGAAACCCCATTTGTCCAGCTTCTACAGAAATTCGAGATAGTTCAATCTGAGTTGCGATGGCAAGACCTATCGCCACACCAGCTTGAGAAAATAAACAAAACCCTAAATATTTCTTAACATTTTGATTAGACGAAGAAATCGAGGCGCCGATATAAACTCCAAAATATTTACCAATCATTCGAAGTATAATATATGCAGACCCTAACAAGCCAAGTGTTGGTAATAAACTAATATCTAATTGAGCACCAATTAAAATGAAAAAAAGAACAAAAGTTGGAACCGAAAATTGTTGAAGTAAGTCAAAATAAGTCTTACTCCTATGAGGACGAATATTTCCAATGATCACACCCATACTCATGTTTGATAAAATTAAAGACAAGCCTAACCAATCTGATAACCCTGTACATCCAAATAATGCACTTAAAATAACTAACAATTTAATATCTTTATGTTTTACCTGAAGCATGATTAAACTAATAATAAAACCTAAAATAAAACCAATAACAATCGACATTAAAATATCGTAAGAGATAATATGTAATATTAGTTTGAGATCAATAGATGTAGACGCAGATAAAAATGCTTTAGCAATATTTAAAGAAAAGGCATAGATAATAATAGCAAACGCGTCATCCGCACCGACGACACCTAATAAATGAGAGGTTAGTGGTCCACGAGCACGGTACTCTTGTAAAATAGTTGTTGTTCCACCTGGAGCTGTAGCCGCTGCTAAAGAGCCCAATATTAATGCTATAGGAATATTAGACGTAATAAAATAAACGAAAGATCCGACCAAAATTGTAGCGGTTAAGGATTCAAAAATTGTAATGATAAAAATACTTTTACCAAAACGCTTTAAACGAGCCCAACGTAATTCACCACCAATAGTAAACCCAACTAAACCAAGAGTTAAAGTTGTAATGACTGAAAAATTAGGAAGGTTCGCAGTGTTGAGAAGCTGTAGACCAGAAACCCCTAAAAATACACCAATTAAAATATGCCCCACAACCTGTGGAACCTTAATAAGTTTAAATAGTTTACTAGCAATTGTACCAAATGTTAAAAGAAGACCAATAATTAATATAGAGTTTAATTCACCCATAATGACTCAAGGCTAACATGGCCACCCAAAATTGCTTTACCCACAATACAACCCATTATATTATCTTGGTCTCGAAGCTCTAAAATATCATCGTGGTGTCTAACACCGCCAGAAGCTATAATAGGCTTTGAGGACGCCTTTGCCATTTGTGTTAACTCTAACAGATTAGGCCCCGCCATCATTCCATCCTTTGCAATATCTGTATATATAATACTTTCAATAGGATACTCAGAAATATATGAGGCTAACTCAGTGGCTGGAAGCTCACTAGATTCTAACCACCCTTCCGTAGCAACTTGTCCATTTTTAGCATCAATTCCAGCAATAATTTTATTAGGAAATGTTGAAATTATTTCTAAGGCTAATGGCTTATTTTTAATTAATAAAGAACCCAAAATAATATAGTCTATTCCTAAATCCAAGGCATACCGAGCGGTATCAACAGATCGAATCCCGCCTCCAAATTCAATTTTTCCAGAATAAATAGATCGTATATCTGATAGTATTGATGAGTTGACTAGTTTTCCATCCTTAGCACCATCAAGATCAACAATATGAATTCTTGGAACACCAAAAGATTCAAAATCTTTTGCCATATCTTGAGGGGTCTTTGCATATGACTCTACCTGGTCATATTGACCTTGAGTTAAGCGGACTAACTGACCATTTAAAATATCAATAGCTGGAATTATAGAAAAACCTGTCATGTTGAAACCTTCCCTAATAAATTACTTAATGATACAGATTCTTGAGTTCTGTTCTTCATATCTTTAATTAAAATTAAATTATTAATAGCTTCTTCCTCACCAAAAATCGCTGCAAATTTAGAATCTAATTTACTAGCTGTTTTCAGCTCATATTTTAACGAATCTGATAATCCAACCTCACATTTCAGACCAGCTCGACGCAACTCATTAACTAATTTAAAACATACTTGACGCTGGTTGTGACCTAATGGCACAAAATAAACATCTAATGGGTCATTGTATAAAAATGTTGAAAGATCTAACAAACTGAGTAACCTTTCAACACCAAAAGCACACCCAATAGCAGGTGTAGGTGGACCAGACAAAGATTCCACTAAGTGATTATATCTACCACCACCACAGAGTGCATTTTGAGCACCCAATGACGCACTTGTTACTTCAAAAACTGTTTCAGTGTAATAATCTAAACCTCGAACTAATTTAGAATCTATAGTGTATGAAATTGATAATTCATCTAAATAATTTAAAACTTGATGAAAATGATCTTTAGAGTCCTGACTTAGGACATCCGACATGTCTGGTAAACCAGCCAAAAACGTTTGAGTTGTTTTATTTTTACTATCTAATAATCGAAGTGGATTAGTCTCATACTTACGCTGATCATCTTCAGACAACTGTGATAAATGGGGAAGCACTAATTGGCGAATTTTTTCAGAATAAAGTTGACGTGAAACCGAACATCCAATGGTATTAATGTTAATAGTAATATCATTCAATCCAAGTTCAGAAAATAAGTCGACACATAAAGCAATAAGCTCGGCATCATTATAAGGATCGGCAGACCCAAAGGACTCTAAGCCAATTTGATGAAATTGTCTAAAACGTCCAGCCTGAGGTCTCTCATATCGAAACATAGGTCCCATATAATATAACTTTTGAGGTAAATTCGCATATCGTTTATGTTGTAAAAAAGAACGAACAACGGAGGCTGTACCTTCAGGTCTTAACGTTAATGAACGTTCGGATTTATCTGAAAAAGTATACATTTCTTTTTGTACAATATCGGTAGAATCACCTATACCACGATCAAATAAATCAGTAGATTCAAAAATGGGAGTTCGAATTTCCGAAAAATGATACCGTTTAAAAAGAGACCGACAAATAGTCTCTAAATACTGCCAAGAAGAAATTTCTTCAGGTAATATATCTTTTGTTCCTCTAGGAGCCGTAATAGTCATCTTAGAAAATTAATCAACTAAATGTGTTAATTCAGAATCTTCTTTACATAGTGCAATGGAATGAAACCCACAATCCACATGGTGAATTTCTCCAGAGATAGCCGTGGATAAATCTGATGCAAAATAAAGTGTTGAATTACCCACTTCATCTAGAGTAATATTTCGCTTCATTGGTGATCGAACTTGATTTACCTTTAATAAAATATCAAAACCACCAATTCCTTTAGCCGCTAATGTTTTGACAGGCCCAGCCGAAATAGCATTCACACGAATACCTAATGGGCCAAACTCAGAGGCTAAGTATCGAACAGACGCTTCAAGAGCAGCCTTTGCTACACCCATTACATTATAGTTTGGTACAGCTTTTTCACCACCAATATAACTTAAAGTAATTAAACTCGAACCTTCTTTTAATAAAGGACGGGCATGACGCGCTACAGCAACAAAAGAGTAGGCGCTTACACCTAATGCTAAATCCCAACCTTCACGAGTAATTTCTGAAAAATTACCAGTAATATCTTCACGATTTGCGAAGGCAACAGCATGGATAACAAAATCAAGTTGACCATACTCTTGTTTTACCTTATCAAAAACTCTGGTTAAATGATCTTCGTTTGTCACATCACATTCTTCAATAATGGTTGCGCCCATTTCTTCGGCAATTGGAGTAACACGAGAGGCCATTGACTCATTGGCGTAAGTAAAAGCTATTTGAGCACCATGTTGGTGTAATGTTTGAGCAATACCGTACGCAATACCACGTTTATTACTAACACCAAATATAATTCCTTTTTTACCTTCCATGAGTTTAGACATATGACTCTCCTATAATTTAATTAAATAGTATTTTCTTTTTGCTTATCCGTCAAAATATTTTTGTTCATCAATTGTAAATCGTTCCAAAAGACATCGTCAAATTGATAAAGTTTTTTTGACTCACACTGAGTAACAATTGACTCCACATAATCTGTATGGCGCATACCCACAAGAACAGAATCAACACCTACCGTTTGCCTAACTAATGAAAAGGCCATTGAACTTAATGTCTCATGAGGACTTAACTCAACTTTTGAAAAAATATTAGTTTTTAATTGATCAATTATTGGCTCTTTTTTAGTTTTATAATAAGAGGAAAGTATTTCAAAACATTTGTTAACCATTTGATAAAATGACACAAGTAATTCTTTGTGAGAGTCTGACTCTTCTACATAGGGAAGTAATAAATCAAGACCAATTTCAACTTTGGGAATTGCATACAATAATAGTGCATTTCGAAATGTGTCATAATTTTGCTTAGAATCCATTAACCCATGAATAACACCTGTCATAGAAAACTGATTAAAAAGCTGTTCAACTTGAGCTTTTTCAAGATTTTGAGATTGAATAATTTTGTTAAAAATCATATTTTCTAAATTGGAGACATCTTCAAAACACGTTTCAATTTCTCCTAAAGAATAAATTTCTCTTTCTACCAATACATTTTTAAGATGTATAAAAGTATCTTGGTAATACGCATTAAATACACGATTAGTTAAAACACCTATTGATGCGTCTTGAGCATGAGCTAATAAAGACCGTTGATTAACTTTAGCTGTAGCTGCTTCAGACTCTAAAACATTAAATGGAAATTGGATTACTCCAAAATGATGAGAGTCTGATAATGAATTAGCAATAGATACACAACGTAGAAAATCAACTTTTTCATCATGAAAGTCTGGATAAGGAAAGTGATTTGAACTTACACCGTAATATTGAATTGTTCCTTTCTTAACTTCTTCTTCTAAACATTCAAATAAAGACTGTATAACTGAGTAAAAAAGATCATGTGCGTTTTCTTTTGAATCTCTTAAAAGAGTTTTTAAATAATATTCTGGATTGTGAATCAAATAAACATCTATACAGGTTAAGTCTAAACGAGCTAAGCTTTGCTGAATTTGAGATCTAATAAATTTAGGATCCAAACAATGGGACATTACATCATCTAGATGAGAGATAAACTGATAAGAGGTATCAGATGATAGATCTTTTTTTAATACATAGCCTCCTTTGGAAACAATAACAACTTTCTCTCTCGAAACACCGGTTTCACGAAGAGCTTGTCCAACCAATATTTCGGCATCCCCATCCATATAATTGGCACTAGTATCAATTAGATTAATTCCAGCTAAAAGCGATTTTTTAGCGGCATTAAGATGATCACTGTTTTGATATGACATTCTATACGTCCCTAATCCAGCATTAGAAACATATAAGTTTGTTCGACCAAGAGGTGAATACTCTAAGTTTGGAAAATCTTGATGACAGGATTGTGTGTCTAATGGAGTTGCAAATGACATATAAACTTACCTTTCTAATTTAATGCTTGTCTCATTATACTGCGTTATCTTCCTTAAGTGGAGAAGAAAAAAGATTGCAATTAAAAATAGTAAAGAAATTGAGGAAATCCCAAAGCGAGTTATAAGTAATGCGTCATTAATAAAACTAGACATGACAATCTGAGTTAATGCCACGAATAATGGCCCTAAAATAGCCGAAAACTTACCTACAAAATTGTAAACAGAAAATGAAATGTAAGCAGATGACTCAGGAATTAAATTGGCAAAATATGATCGACTGATTCCCTGAACAGCCCCTTGAATGCACCCGATCATAATCGCAAGTAGATAAAAATCGAAATTAGACGTCATAAAAATAGCATAAAAAGATATTAGAAAATACAAAAACACTAATAAAATCAATAGTGAAAGCGGAGACTTCTGTTTAACGAATAAAGAAAAAAAGTATGTGCTTGGAAACCCAATCAATTGAGTAATTAACAATGCTGTAAGTAATGTAGAATCAGAAAAACCTAACGACAAACCATAATCAACCGCTAATTTAATTATAGTCCAAACACCATCCATGTAAAAGAAGTAAGCAAGTAAAAATATAGTACATTTGCGATTCATAAAAACAGATTTAAAGTGATTAAATGAAACATAAGATACCGTTGTCGATACACGTTGAATCGTCGAAAATAAAGGTAGTGAAAAACCAAGCCACCAAATTGTCACAGATAAACACACAATAGTAATCAAAACACTAAATGATTTTAGATGAAATAAAGAAGGAAAACTTGCTAATAATGCGTGACAAGCAAATAGTAAGCCCCCACCAGCATATCCTAATGAATAAGCAAGAAGTGATGCATAATATCGCTCAGACTTTTCAACAATAAACAACAAAAACGCATCATAAAGCATATTAGCTAAACTAAAAAACAAACAAGAAACACCAAATAATAATAAGGCCCAACGCCAATCACCATTATCTAAAAAAACTAAACATGCTGTACTTAGGGTGGCCGTTATAACAAAGAATTTAAAAGAACGATGAGCCACAGAAAACTTAGAAACAACATACCCAACAAAAATGGAAAAAAAAGCCACTAATAAAGAAGTAAACGATTGAGAAAGAGCTAAATATTGCGTACTTTCATTGATGGTAAGACCTTCTGCCCAATATCTTTTAAAAAAAATGGGAAAAAAAGCGGCCATTATTGACGTAGCAAAAACGGAATTAGCCCAATCATATAGTGCCCATTTTTGTAATGGAGTAAATTTAAATAACATACTACATAGTATAAGACTTCAAAAATAAAATCGCATCTTCTTTTGTTGAAACTCGTCCAGAAAGCTGTTCGTCATAAAGTACTTTTAATAATTCGCCCATCTCTTTACCGGGCGCATACCCAAAAGAAATCAAGTCCTTACCTGAGATAAAAGGCACAGGGGCGGAATCTTTAACATCCAAGGCATTGGAACGTTCAATCAACCAATCACCGGCTGGAAACTCCCGAGCAATTGCATCTGGGGTCTTTCGACCAAAATGATCCGCTTTTGCTAGTAAAAACAAATCTAATATTGACACTTTTGTAGATAAACGGCGAATAGCCGCATCAGAAACCCCATCAGTGGTATCTGCCTTATACAGTAATGCCGGCTTTAAATGATGCTCAACTAGGGGAATTATAGATTTAATTAATGATTTATTATCTGTGAGACGTTTTAAAAATAATCGAGTAGGGGAGACACCCGCTTTTTCATGACCTGGAGACCGCCAATGACCATCTTTAAATATAGTGGTACTAGGCTTACCAAAATCATGACATAAAGCCGCAAACATAAACATTAAGCGTTTATTATCAGGAATATTAGGTAATAAACTCGCCATCTCATCTACAACCAACATCGTATGATCCCAAACATCACCTTCCGGGTGCCACTCAGGGTCTTGAACGCAGCCTACTAACGCTTTTAATTCTGGGAAATAAGATAAAATCCCTAAGGGTTTCATATAGTTTAAGCCAATAGAGGGCTTTAAAGATTGCAAAAAACATTTTTTAAACTCTTCAAAGAGTCGTTCTTTTGGAAGATCTGACAAGTCCATTTTAGAACATAAATCAACCGTTCTTGAATCAATCTTAAACTCAAAACGTGACGCAAACTGCATCGCACGATAAACCCTTAAAGAATCTTCAGAAAACTGGTCTGATACATGTCTTAATAATTTAGATTCTAAATCAATCAATCCATTGTTTGGATCCACAAGTTGATGTTGAATGGGATCATAAGCCATACTGTTTATCGTAAAATCACGACGTAAGGATGCTTTTTGAATATCTAATTCTGAAAAATGATCAACTTTAAACCCTGTATGTCCCTTAGAAATCTTAGTTTCAGTTCTTGGAAGAGCTAAATCAATTAGCCAATCATCAATACGAACCTGACAAATACCAAAAGATTCCCCAATTTCATTTACAATATATCTTGATTTCAAACATTGTTTTAAATCATGTATGGATCCACAATGAAAAACTTCAATATCTAGATCTTTAGATGATCGATTTAAAAAAGCATCACGAACATAACCTCCGACGATATACGGCTTAAAACCAACTTCAAATAAAAACTGGCACATTTTTTCTACACAAGGTGGAATCGATAAGCGAACTGACATATCCATATTATCGATTGTATCACGTAAAGCTAAAAAGAGGTGATAAACACACCTCTTTTTAGACTTTTTAAACTATAGTTATTTTAATGAAATGACTTGCTTAGTTGTCGATTCAGATTTTTTAAACTCTATAGTTAATACGCCGTTTGTCAAATCAGCCTCAATACTCTCATAATCTAAGTCACCAAGATTGTACGTATTCGAATATGAACGATCATCATTTTTAGCGTCAATATGTAAACTCTGCTTTTCAGTTGAAAGTTCTATCTCATTTTTATCAAAACCTGGTAAATCAAGTGATAAAACATAGTGACTATCTGTTTCAGAAAAATTAGAACTCTTAGTTTGATACTGAGTAGCACTAAAAACCTCAGGAAATACGGAATTAATAATTGAATTAAGTTGAGGTTTTGAATAATACGTTAAATAAGACATGGTCTTCTCCTTAATTAATACATTGTAAAAACACAACTGCAAGTAAAATGCCAAAGAAACCTAGTAATTAATAAGCAAGTAGTGTTAATAATTCATACAAAATATAAAATAAAAAATGGACATGACTGATTTTTGGACAGAAAGTGTGAATATGATAAAATATAAGCATGTTTAAAAATGCTGAAGATTGGTTAAATGCTGAATGGGAATGCTACTGTTCACATCAACTAATTAAAAGGTTATCAAAGAATGAGTCAGACCAATTAGTTTATTTGGCTTGGTGTAATAATTGTGCAAAAAGATACAAAATAACGTTAGAAGAAAATGATTAAAATTAATAGTTATAGTAAATGGCTAATGTCCTTAATCGTACTAATTACAATTATGGTATTAGTAGGAGGACTTACAAGATTAACAGGTTCTGGATTATCAATGGTAGATTGGAGACCCGTTTATGGAATATTACCTCCTTTATCATTATCAGACTGGCAAGATGTGTTTAATCAGTACAAACAATTTCCAGAATATCAGCTTAAAAACTTTAATATGACATTAGATGAGTTTAAAGTAATTTTTTATTGGGAATATATTCATAGAATACTAGGTAGAATTATTGGGTTAACTGGATTAATCCCACTTATATATTTTATCATTAAAAATAAACTTAGTAATAGTGAATTTAAACAAAGCATAATCATTAATGTATGGATTATCATTCAAGGCATTGTAGGTTGGTATATGGTAAAAAGTGGCTTAGTTGAGAACCCAAATGTCAGTCATTTTAGATTAGCCTTTCATTTATCACTAGCATTTAGTTTATATGCCTATCTTTGGTACTGTCTAAGTAAATTCATTAAAAGCGAACCAACAAAATATGTAAGCTCATTAATTAAAAAAGTTATTTATACGTTCATAGGATTAGTAACAATACAATTAATTTATGGAGCATTTGTTGCTGGTTTAAAAGCCGGCTATTTATATCCAAATTTTCCCAAAATGGGTGCATATTGGATCAGCCCAGAAGCACTTAATAATGAGTCGATTATTGCAGGGTTAATAAAAAATTCATTTATGATTCAATTTATTCACAGGTCAATTGCATGGGTCATATTAATAAGTTCACTAATAGTGGCATGGATAATAAGAAAACAACAGAATCTAAATCATTTATTAAAAATATGGAAAATAATAACCGGAGTCATTTTACTACAGTTTATACTAGGAGTGGCTACGCTTCTTAGTAAAATGAATATACTAATTGCCAGTTGGCATCAAATGAATGCATTAATCTTAATAGCACTACTAAGTTATGTTGTCTTTAACATAAATCAAAACCAAACAAATTAAAATAGCTTTTCTCAAAATCAAAAGTTTGAAAAAACTAAGATAAAATGATAAAGTTATCGAAATATTAAATAAACTTGGTATAAAAATGAGTAAAAAATCACTAACTGGTGCAGAAGTGCTAATTAAATGTTTAGAAAACAAAGGGGTAGAGTACATATTTGGATACCCAGGTGGTGCAGCAATACCTATTTTTGATGCATTATATGATTCAAAAATTAAATTAATCCTGACACGTCATGAGCAAGGTGCAACCCATATGGCGGATGGTTACGCAAGAACCACCGGCAAACCTGGAGTTGTTCTTGTTACAAGTGGACCTGGAGCAACAAATACCGTAACTGGAATTTTAACTTCTAGAATGGACTCCGTACCGATGATCGTACTAACAGGACAAACAACAACGCCAAATTTAGGAAAAGATGCCTTTCAAGAGGCAGATGTTTTCGGAATAACAGCACCCATTGTTAAACATAGTTATTTAGTTAAAGATCAAAACGAGATTGCTACAATAGTTGAAGAATCATTTGAAATTTGTAATACAGGAAGACCAGGACCTGTGGTTATTGATTTACCGAAAGATATTACCAGTGCGGATACGGTAATGCCTGAAAAAATTACGATTGATCTTCCAGGATTCAAAAAAACACCCAAGGCAAATCATTCAGATATTGAACATTTAGCTAAAACATTAAAAGGAGCCAAAAAACCATTGATTGTTGTGGGTCAGGGCGTTGTGATCTCAAGAGCGGCAACAGCCATTCAAAAGCTGGCTGAAAAACTTAATGCTCCAGTTACATCAACTCTTTTAGGTAAAGGAGGATTTCCTGAAACACATGATTTATCAGTTGGAATGCTTGGGATGCATGGAACAGCTTATGCAAATAGATGCGTAGAACACTGTGATTTAATTTTCTCAATTGGATCTAGATGGGATGACCGAATTAGACCCGGCAATGCTGAAGAATTTTGTCCTAATGCCAAAAAATGTCATATTGATATTGATCCAGCTGAAGTAAATAGAATTATTAAAGTAGACGCCAGTGTTGTTGGTGATGCAAAAGAGATAGTTGAAAGACTTGTCCCATTAGTAGAGCCATTAGAAACAAAAGAATGGTTAGAAACAGTAAATAAATGGAAGAAAAAATTTCCATTATCATATAAAATTCAAGGTGGTTTAAAAGCTCAGCATGTAATTGAAAAAATATATGAACTATCAAAAGGTAATGCAATTGTTACAGCGGATGTTGGACAACATCAAATGTGGGCGGCTCAATTTTACAGAACAGCTAAACCCAATCGTTGGCTAAATTCTGGTGGGGCTGGAACAATGGGCTTTGGATTTCCAGCTGCAATTGGAGCACAACTAGCCGAACCAAAAGAATGTGTTATCGCTATTGTTGGTGATGGAGGTTTTCAAATGACACTTTGTGAGCTTTCAACAGCGATGCTTCATAAGTTACCAATTAAAATATTAATTATAGATAATAAATATCTCGGAATGGTTAGACAATGGCAATCCTTATTTTATGAAGAAAGGCTATCGGGAGTAGATTTAGAAGGAAATCCAGATTTTGTTAAATTAGGAGAGTCGTATGGAATTAAAGGCTTTCGAATTAAACGTGCCGCCGATATCGAAAAAGTTTTATCAAAAGCACTAGCCTATAATGAAGGTCCATGTATTATACATGCGGAAGTAGTTAAAGAAGACAACGTTTTTCCTATGATTCCAGCTGGTAAATCAGCTGCAGATATGATTATTAACCCTCCAAAAAAAGCATTAGAAAAACCAGAAGGAAGTACATAATGGATCAACACACAATTAGTTTATTTGTTAATAATAAGCCAGGCGTATTGTTAAGAGTTGCACTTATCTTTTCTAGAAGAGCATTCAATATTGAATCGTTAGTAGTATCATCTGCCATGGATGGCAAATACTCTAGAATGACAATCACAGCTTCTGGTGACAGCAAAACATTAGAAGAAATAATTAAACAAGCCAATAACCTAGTAGATGTAATTCATGCTGGAGAACATATAGAGTCGGAATCTATTGAGAAAGAGCTAGCATTTATAAAAATGAAAATAAATGCCACAAATCGAACAGAGATTTTACAGATTGTAGATAATTTCAAATCTGAAACAGTTGATCTCACTCATGAATCATTAATTATTCAAGTTACTGGTAAAACAGACAAATTAGATGCCATGATCGAACTATTAAGTCATTATGAAGTCATTGAAATAGTTCGAACTGGAAAAGTAGTTATGGCAAGAGGCGATTTAAACACTTAAATTAGTTATTTGTAACTAGCTCGTGTAATCCATATCCAATTGTATAATCCATTAACTTTGGAAAAAATGCTGGTGCAAAATAATATATTTTGTCTTGTGTTCTTGATGAAGACCAGTTAATAGGTTTACTTCCCATACCGAATGTAAAATGAATAGCTACATTAGACATACTCGCATACGACTCTTGATTAGCTTCTACAGGCATTTGAATAGCCGATAAAGAAAGCTTAGATTCCAACGTAAAGAAATAACGCTCAGTTTCATAAACCCATTTCTCAAATGCTACTTGTAAAGCCGGACCTGCCAAAAAATATCCAGCATTACCTAGACCAGAGTTTCTATGAAACACGTCTGAATCCGTAAACTTAACATGAGGATGAGCTAAAACTCCACCTATACCCATTCGAAAAAACTCTCGATCTTTCAATCTCCAAACTTTATTAAATAACACAAGATTATAACCATCGGAAATATGAAAAGTCTCTAAAGATTCAGAAGGGTTACTTAGATAAACTTTATGGTGAATTAATTCAATACCATACGCAATATCATCAGTCCATTTTTCAACTCTAAATGCCCAATATGGGGAATCTGTAAATGAGCGTGACTTATAATTTCCATCAATAGTATAACTTTCCGAAGGGCGAACTATTTTTAATTTACTATCGAAATTATAAGATCCACCTGACAAACCAGTAAAATACACACCATTTTTTAATGACTCAGCATTTAAATTGAAACAGCAAAAAAAGGTTAAAAACAGTATTAAAAATAAACGATACATTTGACACTCCCTCCTTACTTGGCACTTGCCTAAATCACTCAACTTAGTTAGAGTTTAATTAAGTATAAATGATACGGAGATATTATGCCAGGTAATTCCTTTGGAACATTATTTAAATTTATGACATTTGGCGAAAGTCATGGACCTGGAATTGGCGTTATTATAGATGGAGTTCCTCCAAATATACCACTTACAGAAGAAGATATTCAGTTTGATTTAGATAGAAGAAAACCTGGACAAAGTGATATTACAACTCCAAGAAAAGAAGAAGATAAAGTAGAAATTTTATCTGGAGTGTTCGATGGTAAAACTACAGGAGTCCCTATCGCACTTCTTATTAGAAACAAAGATCAACATTCTAAAGATTACTCAGCTATAGAAAATACGTTTAGACCAGGACATGCAGATTATACATACCAAATGAAATATGGAATAAGAGATCATAGAGGAGGGGGGCGATCATCTGGACGAGAAACAGCTTGCCGTGTTGCTGCAGGTGCAATAGCTAAAAAAATTCTTAAAAAGCATAATATTGAAGTAGTTGCCTTTACAAAACAAGTTGGCAGCATTAAAGGTAATACTTTTGATTACTCGGAAATTGAAAAAAACAATGTTAGAGCCGCTGATCCGGTTGCCGCTCAAAAAATGATTGAATGTATTCACGAGTATAAAGAACGTGGCGACTCAATTGGAGGTATAGTTGAATGTCATATCAATGGGTGCTTTCCTGGTCTGGGAGAACCACTTTATGACAAATTAGATGCGGTACTATCACATGCATTAATGTCAATTGGAACAATCAAAGGAATTGCATTTGGTGCAGGTTTCGATGTGGCCACCATGTCTGGATATGAAAATAATGACAAATATATAATGACAGATGGAAAAGTAAGCTCTGAAACAAATTATAGTGGTGGAATAACTGGAGGATTATCAAACGGTGAAAATATTACACTTCAATTAGCTGTAAAACCACCATCCTCAATAACAAAAGAACAAAAGTCAGTAACGAAAGATGGTTCAAATACGACTATTCAAGTTCATGGCCGTCATGATCCATGCATTTGTCCTAGAGTCATTCCTGTTGCAGAAGCCATGTGTGCCGTTACAATGGCAGACATGCTATTACTGCACAAAGCTTACCATTAACTATCTACAAATAAATTCAACAAAATATTCTTTTACTTGAAATCCAAAAGATTCGTATAAGCGCACAGCCGTTTTATTAGAAATAGTGACACCTAAACCAAGCTGCGAAAAACCAGACAGTTGAGTTTGTTCAACTATATAATTCAAAAAATATTTTGCGTATCCAAAACCTTGATACTTTGGAAGTAAACTGAAGTCCATAATCCAAATAATTTTTTCGGAGTTCCAACCATCCATTATTACGGCACTACACACACCAATATAGTCTTTATGACATTTCATTAAAAATGAAGACTTATGAGCGTAAGGATTAAATAGTTCATCAAGTAAACATTTTTCCATTTTAATGCGGTCATCTGAATTGAAAAAATCATGATATCCTTCAACTGCATGTCTAATACGATGAGCCGCAGTACTAATTGATGCCAAGTGATTCAAGTTATTTATTGATATGGGCTCAAATTTGAGATGAGAAGGATATTGAACAGGCGTTAAATCATCATTTATCGAGTACAACATACGTTGACGTGGTTTTTCAAGCAATCCAAAATTAATAAAAATATCATTGACTAAATGATCTTTACGAAAATGAATTAATTCAAAAACAAAATTGGATAATTGATGAGTTGTTAAAAATTGAGAAATCAAATTAACATAGTCATTATCAGATTCTGAATAAGTATATACTGTTCCATAATGAGGTTGTAAAGTTTCTAATACGATAAAGGATTTCACCACACCATTATCAACAAATCCATAACTTGTTGAATTTGATGAATGAATTTTATCTGTAATAAAATTTTTAACAGTAGTTTTTGGATCATATTCACTACATATTGTATGAAGTGAACTTAAAATAGACTGATAATCTAAATTGTTTAAATCTTTTAAATTAGATAAGTGAATCATAATAATCAGTTTATCGTTAAATAGTAAAAAAAACACTATTATAATTTTTTTAAGATATAGGGGGATAGGGTATATAAAGTATCAAAAAATTATATCGATTTTATATGATTTAATACACTGAAATGAGGCTAAAAAAAACAATAAAGAAAGTAAGAAATAAATTGATTTTTAAAAATCAAATATGCCATAATTTAAAATACAGTTAAAACTGTAATTCACAAAAAAATCACTCTCAGAATTTTTTTTAATGTATTATTAACACCTATTCCAAGGTTCTTTAAAAGGAGATCTAATGTCCCCCATTTCTCAACTGGTAAAACGAAACGGAAAAACAGTCAACTACGACAAAAAAAGAATATTAGTTGCAATTGAAAAAGCATTTTTATCATGCAATATTAACGATATAACTGCTGTAGCATCATTAGCCGATGAAGTTGATACAAAGTTATCACAATTTAATAAAGAAATAGTTGATGTTGAGTTAGTACAAGATACAGTTGAATCAACTTTAATGATGAACCATCACTTCAACGTTGCTAAAAACTTTATATTATACAGAGAAAGACAAAAGTTAATAAGACAAGAAAATGTATTAGAACAAGTTGTTAACCACTCACTTGAAGTATCAAAAGAAACTGGCGAATCTGACATATTCAAAAAAGAAGTGATTCAAGATCGATTAAAAAGTCTTGCTCAAAATCTTAAAAATATAAATATTAACTCAATCGTTGAAGGTATCACAAAACAAGTTTATCAAGGTATTACAACAGAAGAGATTGATAAAATCACACTTTCAGCAATTAGAGATAGAATTGAAAAACATTATGATTACTCATACCTTTGTAGCAGATTAGTTTTACAAAACCTATATAAAACTATATTAGACACTGGCCTAAGAAGTCCAAATCTAAATAACATATATAAATCTAATTTTAAAAATTACTTAACTCAAGGTATAAAGTTAGATATGTTAAATCCTGAATTAACAAATTTTGACTTAGAAAAAATTGCTAATGAACTTATTCCTGAACGAGATTTGTTATTTAAGTATCTTGGAATGCAAATCATTTCGGATAGATATTTATTAAGAGATCGTAGTAAAGAGTTCAAAATTTATGAACTTCCTCAATATTTCTGGATGAGAGTTGCTATGGGACTTGCCTTAAATAAACCTAATGCAACTGAAGAAGCCATTTCTTTCTACCATGTATTATCAAAAATGGATTTAGTATCATCAACTCCAACTCTATTTAATAGTGGAACTACACACAGTCAAATGAGTTCATGCTACATTAATATTTCTGAGGATTCCTTAGATGGTATTTTCAAGCTTTACTCTGACAATGCTCAATTAAGTAAATGGGCGGGTGGCATTGGAACAGATTGGACGCAAGTACGTGCAACCGGGTCCAAAATTAAAGGCACTAACGGAGCTTCTCAAGGAGTTATCCCATTCATTAAAATTTTTAATGATGTAGCTTTGGCTGTTAATCAAGGTGGAAAACGTAAAGGTGCTATGTGTGCTTACATGGAAATATGGCATGCAGACTTTGAGCAGTATATTGAACTTAAGAAAAACACAGGAGATGAAAGACGACGAGCCCATGATATCAACACGGCGGCTTGGATTCCAGACCTTTTCTTAAAAAGGGTAAAAGAAGATGGAAATTGGACTTATTTCTGTCCAAGTGAGGCACCTGAACTGCATGATTTATATGGAAAAGCTTTTGAAGAAAAGTACGTAGAATATGAATCGAAGAACTTATCTACAGCACGCACTGTAAAAGCGTTAGATCTATGGAGAAAAATGTTAACCATGTTGTTCGAAACAGGTCATCCATGGATTACATTTAAAGATGCAATGAACGTCAGAAACCCACAAGATCATGCGGGTGTTATTCATTCTTCTAATCTATGTACAGAAATTGCATTAAACACTTCAAAAGACGAAACCGCCGTTTGTAATTTAGCTAGCATCAACTTATCTAATATGATTAGTGGAGGTAAACTAAACGAAGAAAAAATCAAAGAAACAGTAACTATTGGTATGAGAATGTTAGATAATGTTATAGATAACAATTTCTATCCAACAATAGAAGCCAAAAATTCAAATTTAAAACACCGTCCTGTTGGGCTAGGTCTAATGGGATATCAAGATGCTCTATACAAACTAGACTTATGTTTTGATACAGATGAAGCCGTGGAATTTGCTGATCAATCGATGGAAATGATTTCATTTTATGCAATTAATGCTAGTTCTGAACTGGCTAAAGAAAGAGGCTCATATGAAAGTTTTGAAGGTAGTAAATGGTCAAGAGGAATATTCCCATTTGATACATTAGAGCTTTTGGAAAAAGAGCGTGGTATTGAACTAAAAGTCAACAAAACAACACGTATGAATTGGGATGAACTTAAAAATAAAGTAAAATCTCAAGGTATGAGAAATTCAAACACCATGGCAATTGCACCAACCGCAACTATTGCAAATATTGCAGGTGTTTATCCATGTACTGAACCAGCCTATAAAAATATTTATATGAAGGAAAATTTATCTGGAAACTTCATTGTCATTAATGATCACTTAATCGACTCTTTAAATGAGATTGAATTATGGAATGACAACATATTAAATCAAATTAAAATCGACAATGGATCTTTAGCTAAGATTTTAGAAATTCCTGAAAATATTAGAAATAAGTATAAAGAAGTCTTTGAGATTGAGTCTGAATGGATTATTAAATCAGCTTCAAGACGATCAAAATGGATTGATCAATCAGCTTCAACAAATATTTTTCTTAGCACAACATCAGGTAAATTATTAAATGATACCTATACAATGGCATGGGAATACGGACTTAAGACAACATATTATTTAAGAAGCTTAGGAGCTACACAAATACAGAAAATGACCGTTCAGACTAAATCTGATGAAAGCAATCCAGAAAATAAACAAACACTTAATGCTACTAATGTGTCTAGTAAACCTATAAGTCAAGAAAACATTCCAGAAGTACCAGTTTGTAAACTTAACGACCCTAGCTGCGAAGCTTGTCAATAATTAAGATGCCTTCTGTGACAAAACGATTTACAAATAAAACCGTTTTAATCACAGGAGGCAGCAGGGGACTTGGAAAGGCTATTGCAAATGACTTTGCAAGTGAGGGTGCAAATTTAATATTAATTGCAAGAAATAAAGTACAATTAAATGATGTAAAAAAAAATCTTATCACAAAATACAATTCCGAGATATTGACGATTGATACAGACTTAGGAAATACACATAATATTAACTCTGCATTTAAATTAATAAAAGATCAAAATATAAAACTTGATTATGTAATAAATAATGCAGGATATTTAAAACCACAGTCAATATTTGAATTAGAAATTGAAACTTGGACTAACACTTTTAATGTAAATGTTACGGCACCATTACTCATTAGTCAAAAATCAATATCATTATTTAACCAAGACCCAAAATCGGATAAAGCGATTATAAATATTTCATCATTATCAGGGATTCCACAAATAGAAAAATTTCCGAACATGACAAGTTATATTGCTGCAAAACATGCTGTAAATGGATTAACAGAGGGATTATCAGTAGAATTAAAAGATAAAGGTATAAGAGTAAATGCCATAGCACCAGGGGCTATCAACACGGATATGTTAAGAAGCTTATTTCCAAATTATCACTCGCAAACTGAAAGCTCAGAAATATCTCCAATTGTGATACAATTATGTGATCCAAAAGTATCAAAATATTTGACGGGTACAATTATTCCAATTCAATGTAATTAAAGGAAAGTAAATATGAAACAAATAATAGAACTTACCAGAAGAGAACGATTTGCAGCATCACACAGACTTCATTCAAAACAATTATCAGATGAGGAAAATAAAAAAATTTATGGTATATGCAATAATTCTCACGGACATGGTCATAATTATGAATTATTTGTAACAATTAAATCTGAAATCGATCCAATTACTGGAATGATTATTAATTTAAAAGATCTTAAAAAAATTATTAAAGAACATGTAATCAAAAAGTTTGATCATAAACACCTTGATCTTGATTGTGACTTATTTAATGATATTCCATCTACAGTTGAAAATATTACAATTGTTATATGGGATATACTAGACCCGTTATTAAATGGCATGCTTCATAAAGTTAAGGTTTACGAAACTGAAAATAACTATGCTAGTTATTATGGGCCTGAATCCAATTAAATAATCTACGAATAAAAATATCTAAAGAAAAATTAGCTTTTGCATGCTTATAACAACTATGCCGTGAAATGTTATCTACGCTTGTAATAGCAGACTTCCAAGAAAGGTCACTTTCATCAACTAAAAATCCTGTTACATTATGCTCAATAATTTCCGATGGACCTCCATAGTTATGTGCGATAACAGGAGTTCCAGACAGCAAACTTTCTAAAACAACTTTTCCAAATGCTTCAATCCAAGTAGCTGTATGTAAAAAAACATAAGCTTTAGATAAAACGTTTTTATATTCGTCACCTTTTAAATAACCTAAATATGATATTAAAGACATATCATATGAATTAGATAATCGATTATAGTAACTTTCATCTTCCATAAAACCACATAAGTAAAGAGGACGTTGCAACTGATTTGATAAATGAACAGCTAAGTTTAATTTTTTTTCAGAACTAATACGCCCAGACCATAACATATAATTGTGTGGATCGTTTGAAAAATCATACATACAACTTGATAATCCACCAAAGATAACTTGAGGTGAACTAAAATCTAAATTAAATGTATTAAATTGAGAAAAAGATAAAAATGCATACTTAAAAGGGTGCTGATTAAAATAATGTTTAAACTCATTATTAAACTGTTTAGAGGGGGAACTCATACTCACATAATGATATAGATTTTGATAAAATAGAGAAAATAGAGGTAAATCAAATGAAAAGTTTATCACTTTATCATAATTTGAAACATGATTACTTAAATAATTAATATAATGATGCACTAACGAATCATCAGAATAATTAATTTCAGAATAATTTTGTGCAGGAGGTGATAAACTCCCTTTGCATTCAATGACAGTTGCGGGTACATTTACAATACTACCTTGAGGAACAAGAATAGTAATAGAGTGATCCGTCGATAACTCAGATGTTAAATTTCTAATAGTGTCATTGACACCTCCAGATTTTCCAGAATGAAAATGAGCAACACTTGTTGCAATAAATAATAGTTTCATTACTATTTTATTAAGTTTATAAAGTCATTACGATATATGGCATCGTCTTTAAAACAGCCTAACATACTCTTAGTTAACATTGACGCACTTTGTGTTTTAACACCCCTCATCATCATACATAAATGCTGAGCCTCTATGATCACAGCAACACCTTGAGCATTAAGTGACTTAAATAGAGTATCTGCAATTTGATATGTTAATTTTTCTTGAACTTGTAATCGTCTAGAATAAGTATCAACGATACGAGAAATTTTCGATAAACCTATAATTGAAGAATTGGGAACATAAGCCACATGACATTTTCCAAAGAATGGCAATAAATGATGTTCACATAATGAATAAACTTCAATATCTTTAACAATTACAATATCCTGATTTTCTGCTGGAAAAATGGATCCTTCAATCATTGACTTTATATCGATAGAATACCCACCAGTGAGATATAAAAATGTTTCAGCAGCACGATCAGGTGTTTTTAGTAATCCTTCACGAGAAATATCATCACCCGTTGATTCAATAATCTGTTTAAACGCGTCATGCATTCTATAATGAATCCAAAACAGCTTCTACATGGCCTGGAACTCTTACATTCGTCCATTTCTTCTTTATTAAACCATGTTCTGAAATTAAAAAAGTAGACCTCACAATTCCCATGTAAGTCTTACCGTAATTTTTCTTTTCTTGCCAAACACCATAGTCGTCTGTAACAAAAGGCTCGGTGTCACTTAACAACGTAACAGTTAATTTATGTTTATCACAAAAAGATTTATGTTTTTTAACAGTATCTCTTGAAAGTCCAAAAACAACCGTATTTTTTGAAGAAAAATCAGTAAGCTTATTTGAAAACTCTATAGCTTCACGTGTACAACCTGGAGTATCATCTTTTGGATAGAAATAAAGAACAACAGATTGACCTGCATAATCTGATAATTGATGTTCAATACCATCTTGATCTACTAATTTAAAATTAGGGGCTTTATCGCCTTCTACTAACATATATTTCTCCTATACATAAGTAAGCCAATCTTTGTATGACTCTTTCTTTCCTTTTACAATATTAAAATAAAGATCCTGAATTCGTTTAGTTGTCAAACCTGGCGTTCCATCATTAATTGCTTGATCATCAAGCTCAACAATCGGTGTAATTTCGGCAGCCGTACCAGTAAAAAAAACTTCATCTGCAGTTAAAACATCTTCTAATGTTAATGTAGTATAACTAACAACAAATCCAAGGTCTCTAGCTATTTGAGCCACTGACTGAGCCGTTATGCCATTTAATAATGATTGATCAGGGGACGGTGTTTTAAATACACCATCCTTAATAATAAATATATTTTCACCAGGACCTTCAGAGACATTACCATCTTTATTTAAAAGTAAAGCCTCATGATACCCTTTTGAAAGAACTTCTTGTTTAGCTAGTATAGAGTTTGCATAATTTGCTGAACATTTTGATTGAGAGGGAAGCATAGAATTATCAATTTTTGTTATAGAACTGGTTTTTACTCTGATCCCATTCTCAATAGCTTCTGAACCTAAATAAGAGCCCCATTCCCAAGCAGCAATGATAGTTTCAACTGGATTCTTATAGGGGATAATTCCCATTTCATTATATCCAAAAAAAACAAGGGGTCTGATGTAACAAGATTTTAATTTATTTTCTGAAATAAGTTTTTTCGTAGATGATATTAATTTTGTTGTAGAATAGGGGACTTCAAAATGATACAGTTTAGCGGATTCATGAAGTCTATCAAAATGTTCTTTGGCTCGAAAAATGGCTGGCCCTCTAGAAGTTTCATAAGCACGAATACCTTCAAAAACACTTGAACCATAATGTAATGAATGTGTTAATACATGAGTATTAACTGTATCCCATTCTAATAATTCACCATTTTTCCAAATATATTTAGCTTTTAACATAAGAAAACGTCTAGACTCCTAAGTTGTTAATAATGTACGTAATTCACCGGATTCAAATAATTCAGTAATAATATCACAACCACCTACAAACTCACCTCGAACATATAGCTGTGGAATAGTAGGCCAATCTGAAAATTCTTTAATTCCTTGTCGTAATGACATATCTTCAAGCACATCTTTAGTTTCAAATTCAACACCAATTTCAGACAAAATATGAACAACCTGAGCTGAAAACCCACATTGTGGCATAAACTTTTTCCCCTTCATATAAAGCATAATCGAGTGAGTATCAATGTCCTTTTGTATTTGCTTTTTAGCTTCATTGATAGATTCTTGTGTTACGTCTTCCATAGGAACTCCTTTCTAATTTGCTAATGGAAATAAATGTTTTGACTCTTGCCATTTTTCAGGCGAAAAAGTTTTCAATGCAAGTGCATGAACTTGTTCTTTAAACTCATTTTTTAAAGCATTCATTACACATTGGTGTTGTTTTACAAGACTAAGATTTGTAAATGATGCATCTATAACAATAGCTTGAAAATGCTCACCATCTTGATGAGGATCCATTACATAAACTTGAGCATCGGGAAGAACTTCTAAAATTTTTTGCTTTATTAAACTTATCATGCCGTTATTATGTCACCTTTAAATAGTTAAATCAATTTAAGATCATCGATTCTAAAGATTCAATTACATTTTTTGCCAAATCTTTATTCTCCAAATTCGAAATCTCTTGAAGACATGTTGGAGATGTTACATTAACTTCTATTAATTTACCTCCAATAATATCAATGCCCACAAAAAAAAGTCCAAGGTCTATTAATCTAGGAGAAAGATGATCTACTATTTTTAGATCATTTTCTGTAATAGTAGTTGATAATGGAACTCCACCTGCAAAAAAATTATGTCTAGGATCTGATCCTTGCTGCTTTCTTAACACAGCACCTAAAGGGTTTCCATTACAAAGTAATATTCGCTTATCACCTTCAGTAGAGGCCTCTATAAATTCCTGACAAATAATAGGATGCCGACCATTTAACGTTACGGTTTCTAATGTTGCATTAATATTTAGATCATCGATAGATAAAATAAAAATAGACTGACCACCAAATCCATTAATTGGTTTTACAACAATTTTTTTATGTTGTTCTAAGAAACGTTTAATTTGACTAATTGAAGAGGTCACAAAAGTATCTGGAGTAAGATGATTAAATTGTGTAGCCCATATTTTTTCATTTACCATACGAACACTGGAAGGATTATTAAATACAATTGTTCGGGTACATCTATCTAGTAACCAAGTATTGGCTAAATAAAGATCATCAAAAGGAGGATCAGTACGAATTAAAACACACTCAACATCATCTTCAGTTAAAACATGATAATCTGATAAATACTCAAAAAAATTAGTAGTAGTATAATTAAAAGTAATTTTACGAACTTCAAACAAAACACTAGATTGAGGGGACTGTTGATAAGAAAGTCCATTACTAGGTAAAAAATAAATTGAATGTCCCAATTCCTCAGCTTTTTTTAACAAAGCATAACTAGTGTCTTTTAAAGGATTAATTGATTCAATAGGATCCATTAGGCATACTAAATTCATTTCAAATCCCTTTTCTCAAATGTAGCTGCTAATCCAGCGATCCTTGAAATTAAACCATAGAGAAGCAACTGGTCACTAGATAATGAAGGGCCACAATCATAAGGAGTATTATTATCGATGGGCACTAGATCACTAGGTTCAAGGCAAACAGGTTCAAAGTACATCCCAGTAGAATTTAAATTATCTAGATCTGATTTTTTAGAATTAATTCGATAGAAACTACCTACTGGTTGGTTATGAATACTGTAAACAACCATTTCTGCCGATTGGTTTGATACGGTTAAATTTGAATATACACCTTCTTGTAAAATGTAACTTGTAATAGGAACAGCACTTTTCCCTTTAAATAGTTTATTACGAGCTTTTCTATTTAAATCTAAAATATCTTCCGGAGAATGTATGGCCACAACACCCATACCATAAGTTCCAGAATTAGCTTTTAAAAACAAATAAGGTTTTTTTGAAATAGAATATTTATAATAGTAACGTTGAATGTCAGAAAATAATTTATCTGCAACTTTATAAAGTTTTTGGCGATCGTCAGATAGATTAATATCTATTTCATCAACTTCTTCATAAAGAGTGGACAAAATCCATGGGTCAAATGTATCTAAACACCCTAAGTGATCAAATAAATCAGTGGTAATCTGATTAAAAAAATGAAAATGATTAGTTTTTTTTCTACGGTGCCAACCTAACAAGGGAGATGGATAAATTGGCAAGTCAGATTCTATTAATTCATCTGGAATGCCAGCGGTTAAATCATTATTTAAAATAATTAAATCAATATCGGATTGTCCTAATTTAATGGCATCAATAATTGGACGTAATCGACGAATAGAAACCTGGTGATCTAAGGCTGTTGTTAGTGAAAGAAAGTCTGAAGTCATTTTTTCAATCATAGTTTCAGACATAAAAGTGGCAATTGTAGTTTTAAAGCCCGCATCATTAGCAATTTTATCTAATGTATAAATATTTTCTAAGTACCATTTATTTCGTGTATGCTCTTCACAAATAATTAAGATATGCTTACAATCTGTAGCTTTACTAAAAATAGCTGTCTTAAACTTTTCAACTGCATTTCGAATACTAACATGACATAAGTTATTAAATCCTGCAGGAAATAAATTAGTGTCTATCGAAGTGGCTTTAAAACCAGAGTCTCTAATATCAACACTTGTGTAGACAGGTAAATCTAATGTCGAACAAAAAGAATCAAACCAAGCATTAGCTTTTTGTTCATTTTCCTTATAAAACGATAAAAAAGAATTAATCATGAGAAATTAATGTATTTAATTTATTGGATAAATAATGAACCCATGGGTCCTGAGAATTTAAACAGGGTATATAAGTGAAAGATTCACCACCATTTTCCATAAACTCTTCCTTACCCTCCATAGCAATTTCTTCTAATGTTTCTAAACAATCTGTCACAAAAGCTGGACACATTACTAATAACTTCTTAACTCCATTTTTAGCTAAATGCTCGAGAGTGTCATCAGTTGCTGGCTCAATCCAAGGATCTTTTCCAAGGCGTGATTGATAAGCAATAGACCACTTATCATCAGGAATACCGGACTTCTTTACTAATAGTTCAGTTGTCTTAACCGTTTGAGCTTTATAACAAGTAGTATGAGCCTCAGGACCACCTTTATGACAACAGTCATCTATTTTGTAACAGGTATAACAAGTAGGGTCTGTTTTTTTTAGATGTCTGACAGGAACACCATGGTAACTAAATAAAATATGATCATAATCGTTCAGATAAGAATGCATTGATTTATGAAGTGCGTCAATATATTGCGGATCATTATAGTAAGAATACAAGATCTTTAGTTTAATAGTTGGATGATATTTTTTGAGATATTTTTGAGTATATACAACTATACTTTCAGTAGTAGACATTGCATAATGGGGGAACATTGGCGCTAAAACTATAGTATCTAAGTCTGGTTTTTTTGCGATTAAATTTGACACAGCAAGCTTTATGGATGGATTTTGATATCTCATTCCCAGCTCAATAGGAGCATCAACTTTGTCTTCTAATTTATTAGCTAAGTCCTGAGTATATACAACTAAAGGAGACCCATTATCTAACCACACACTTTTATAAGCTTCAGCCGATTTACGTGGACGTAATGGTAATACAAAACAATATACAATAAGTGCCCTTAACAGAAATGGAAGGTCAATAACCCTAGGATCCATTAAAAACTGAGCTAAATACCTTCTTACATCTGAAACTTTTGTAGAATCAGGAGAACCAATATTCGATAAAATAATTCCTGTACTCATTAGCTATGCTTCTTTGAAAACGTATCCATAAATTCTACAAGAGCCGTCACATTTTCGTGAGATTGGGCATTGTAGATAGATGCTCTTAAGCCCCCAACAGAACGATGACCTTTTAATTCAGTTAGCCCTGCCTCTTTAGCTTCTTTCATAAATGTATCTTCTAATTCAACATGATTACCTTGAACACGAAAGACAACATTCATATTAGATCGATCAGCGTGAGCAACTGGACAGTAAAACATCTCATTAGAATCAATGGCATCATATAGAATTTTTGCTTTCAATTCATTTTTATGTTCAATAACTTCAAGTCCACCTTGTTCATCAATCCAATCAAACATTAAACCAGCCATGTAAATTCCAAATGTTGGAGGTGTATTATACATACTAGTATTATCTGAATGAATCTTATATTGCAACATAGAAGGATTCTCACTATTTGATCTTTCCATCAAATCTTTTCTAATGATAACAATTGTTAAACCTGAAGGGCCAATATTTTTTTGAGCGCCCGCAAAAATAACACCGAAATCTGAGATATTTAATCGTCTAGATAAAATATCTGATGACATATCCACAACTAACGGTGCAACTGTTTTCGGAAATGATTTAAATTGTGTACCAAAAATAGTATTGTTACTACACATATATGTATAGGCCGCATTTTCAGAAAACTGAATTGAATCAATCTCAGGAAGTGATAAGAAATTGGCGTCTTCAGTGGATGCAACAACATTTACTTTAGATACTTTAGATATTTCTTTTAAAGCTTTCTTAGTCCATGATCCTGTATTAATTAAGTCAACCGGTGCACCATTTAAGGAAAGATTTAAAGGAACCATTGAGAATTGAAGAGAGGCACCTCCCTGTAAAAATAAAACGTCATAATCTTCAGGAATATTAGCAATTTTACGTAATTGTTGTTCAGCATGCTCATAAATTGAAACAAATTCTTTAGACCGGTGACTCATCTCCATAACTGATAAGCCCTTGCCTTTCCAATTTACCAAATCTTGTTGAGCTTGTTCCAAAATTGATAAGGGTAGAGTAGACGGACCTGCACTAAAGTTTACAACTCTTTTATTCATTATTAATTCTCCAGATGATGAAAGATTAGTATATATTAATATAAGTTTATCGAAATAGAAAAATCTGAGCAATAGTAAATCTAAAAAAATTAGTTTAATATTAATATATGATTGATGGGGATTTCAAACAAATAATACAGGAGAATTCATGGCTATTTATTCTAAAATATTACTTATAACAGTTTTAAGTGTACTTGTGTCATGCTCATCTGAACAAACTATAGATTCTAATGTAAATGAACGAATAAAGAATTTTCATAAAAAGAAATCTGATATTTTTATTGAACCGAGAAATCTAAATGAATTTGCAGTAACTCAACGTCAATTTGACATTAATTGGTTGTATGATGACGTTGGAAAAGAATATAGCAAATACACGTCAAAATTAAGAGAAAATCAATTTACAAAAGACGAACTATATAAATTATTAAAAAGAGCCTATATTCCTCATGATGAAGAATTTAGATATACACATAAACGTGCCGCAATTTATGCATTGAGTGCTTCGTTGTATCGAGAAGCAAACACAAATCCTTACAATGAAAATATTATCGAATTTAGAAACATTATGTATAACCCTGAATTTGTGTCTATTCTTAGTAAAGAAAATTTAAAAGTTATTGAAACGTTACCTATCAATCTTTCAAATTATTATTCTTTAGTTTACAGAGCAATAAAGCAAGATCCAAGGGCATTTAACTTATTAACTATGCAAATAAAAACAGATCCAAAGGTATTGAATTATTTGTTTTATAAAATTAACAAAAACTATACTCACAAATACCAAAAAATGGCGATTCAGTACGCTACATACGATCAAGCCAAAGACTATCTTTCCCGAAATGGTTTACTTCTTGAGTTTGTAAATAAAGACTTCCAGGATAATTCAATTCTAGTTTACACAGCGATTCTTCAAAATGAAAAGGCAATCACGTTTGCTTCTCCAAGATTACGTCGCATTGTTGAAACAAGTGGTGCAGAAAAACTAATTGGATTATCCGCAAAATTATACATAATAAAAGATGAGTTCTCTCAAAAAACATCAGATATTTGGTACTTTAGTAAAAACAAAAGTGTTGAGATAGTTGATAATATTTCAGCCAGTACAAGTAAAATGTACCAAAAAGCTAGATATTATATATTTGATGAAGAAATAGAAGATAGTTTTATTGATGAAGAACTTCAACTTGAAGAGCTTGTGTCGAGTAGTAAAATGATACCATTTACAAATGATAAAAGCATTGTAACAAATGTAAAAACTCTTATTGAAGTTGAATCATTGAAAAAAAGACCTTTACGTAATTTATGGAGGATTGCCAAAATAAATCGTCAACAAGAAATTTACATTGCATATTACCAACCTCAAGGAAAACGATACTTAAGTAGCATAATATATAGAAATGGTGATAAGTACATAGTGAGTGATTACAAAGCTACAATTAAAGACAATGGAAGTACAATATGGAGGTATCTCGATTACGGAAAATTTAATCCTGAAATGATTAAAATTGTAGATATTGAGGAAACAAAAGCTAAAACCATCCGAGTTAAATTTAAATGGGTTGGAAATGACCAATCAAGTTTGTATTTACTGTCAGAGAAAAATGAAAAATTCGTTAAAGAATTCATTAACTATATCGACAACATAAAATGAGCAAAGAAAAAAATGTACTGGGTACAATACTTCAGCTATGTAGTATTTCACCAAAGACTGGATTTAGAAGAGATGGATACTGCACGTGTAATGAAATTGATTACGGCCAACATACAATCTGTGTACTATTATCCAAGGATTTTTTAGACTTCTCAGTTAAATGTGGAAATGATTTAGTCACACCAAACCCTGAATATCTTTTTCCCGGACTAAAACCAGGAGATCAATGGTGTATTTGTTTAAATAGATGGATCGAGGCTTATGAAGCTGGGGTTGCTCCAAAAGTCATTTTAGAATCAACGAACGAATCTGTTTTAGAAAAAGTATCACTATCATTACTTGAAACTCATCAAGCATAATGAAGTTTATTATCACTACTCTAATATGTAGCTGTCTAATCACAACCCATTGTATTGCCTCATTTAATACCCAACAAAAAAACACACTATCCAACATAATTAAAGACTACTTTGACGACAATGATATTCAAGGGTTAAGTGTTTCAGTTGTAAATAAAAATGGAACATTATTTCAGAAAAATCTTGGATATTTGGATACGGAACAAACAAAACCAGTTACTAAATATAGTTTATTTAAAGTCACAAATATCACACAAATACTCACCGCACTTATGGTTCTTGATCTAGAACAAAATAAGAAACTTAAACTTAACGATTCCATTCAACAATATATCCCTGAGTTAAGTGCATCTCACTTTAAAAACATTACTATACAGGATCTTATTCAGCATTACAGCGGTATTTCTAGAGATTACTGGGGCTGCTCATTTTATGTAATTAATTGTGATCAAAAAAAATTCTTAAACTTTATTAATACTGAAGAACCCATCTACTCAATTGAAGAACAAATTTACAATTACTCAAATAACGGATATATCTTACTTGGAATTTTAATAGAAAGAATAACTGGTCAACTATACGAATCTTATGCTCAAAAATATTTAACTAATACACTTAAGCTCACAAATAGCCACTATAAAAAAGAACAACCACTAGTTTATAAAAAATATAAAGAATCAAATGACATCAAGACAGACGGAATATTTTTGCCCTCTATAGGGCTACTAAGTTCCATTATAGATTTAGATAAACTTATCTTGCTTTATTTAAACAAAGATGAAAGAGTCCGCAAATCAATATCACCAGAATTATCTAAAGTGGGAATCTATGAAAATGATAGCCGACTACCTTGGAGAAAAGAAAAAGATTGGTTTACTTACTATGCAGGAAGCTTAAACTCACAGTCAATCATCATGTTTAATTTAAAACAGAATATTGGAATTACAATAGTTCACAACTCTTTTTCTGAAGATTATGTTAATAGTCTTAGCACAGATATTATTGAGGCTATAGAACTTAAAAATGAAAATAATACATCAAAAATAAATAATACAATATTAGATAATTATAGCGGAGCTTACAGCAGCTTTTTCGGTACATTTTTTTTATACAAAGATGAAAGTAATTATCTTAGTAACTACAATAGTCACAAAATCAAATTATCTCCAAACAAATCGTACCAATTTGACTTAACATTTATTCTATTTAGCATACTCCCAATTAGAACGCAAACTATTAAAGATGCCACTATTTACACGTCGAGAAAACAAAATAGAGACCGTTTAATATTAGAATACAAAGGAAATGATCAATTTGTATTTGGAGAAAAAATACCTAATTTAACGTATAAATACGTTGAGACTATTAAAGGAGAGTATGAGTCCATAGATAAAAAAAATCCAATTAATAGTATTCGCATTATTACAGAAAATAACTTATTAATTGCTCATATACAATCTAGTTTTTTTGAACAATTTATTGATACAGACAAATTAAAAATTCCTCTTAAACAAGTTGGTGAGAAAACATTTATCACTTATGGACTTGGAATCGAGTGGGATGGCACCTTCATTTTTAATAATAACCAATTAACATTTTCCGGATTAACATTCATAAAAAAGTATTAATAAGCAAAGATATTATCCAATTTAAACGATAATATTAGATATGAATAGACGATTTGATATAGATTATTTAAAAGTAATTAGTTTTATTTTATTAATTCCCTTCCATATAATACTTAATTATACAAATGAGAGCTACATTATATATGGATTTAAATTAACCGAAACCAACAGCACGCTAATAGAATTTATGATACGTTCATTTGATGGATGGAGACTTCCATTACTTTTTATGATCTCAGGAATAGGCGCTCATTTTTCATTCAAAAAAAGATCTAATGATGAATTTTGTATTGAAAGAGTTCGTCGACTAGGTATTCCACTAATATTTGGAATCTTTTTTCTAAACTTACTCCCAATAATTATTAATTCATTAGCTTTCGAATCCCTGTCTATTAAAGATGTTATTTACACTAGTTGGATAAACGGTTTAGATCGATCAAATATTCAACATTTATGGTTTATATTGAATTTATTAATTTATTCTATCATTTGCCTACCATTTATGATTATTAACAGAAATGACACAAAAAAACGATTCAAACTCATCTTTAAACGAATGATTAAGAGCTATGTTGGACTAATATGGTTAGTACCAATTGGATTAACAATAATTAAATTAAATACATTGGTAATTGACCAACTATATTACGGACAAGGTGTGGAATTTATAATCTATTGTTTATTTTATATCATAGGGTTTTATTCATCTGACAATGTTAAAGAGTTTTCACAAAGTCTTAAAACGTATAAATACCACATAATAGGATATGCAATTATAAGTAGTGTGATTTTATTAGGAATTATCAGTATAGACCTACATGATCTAATAATGATTGGTATAGAAAGTTTATTCTCCTGGACTTGGTGCCTATTAGCGTTTATCTGGGCAAATACCTTTCATAAAAAATCAAATATAATAATTAATTACTTAAACAAAACAGTGTATTGTATGTACTTAACCCATATACCCATTATTTTAATAGGTACTCAATTACTTAGCAAAACTAATTTAACTGGTTTAGAATCTATTATAGGGCTTTCCATAATAACGTTCGTTATCAGTATCCTTATTTATGAATGTTTCAAATATATTTACCCAGTAAATATTCTTTTAGGTATAAACCCTGAAACACAGAAAATACAGTAAAAGAAGCCTATTTACTTTCCAAAATATGAAAAATATGGTATTTTAAAAGCACAAAATGTAAAATTTACATTAAATTGGTCTATTTTAAATAAAGGAAATTAAATGGGAAGAGTATCTGAAACTTATGCCGAGTTAGTATTTAACGAGCAAAAGCTTAAAAGCCGTGTGAATGAAAGAGTTTATGAAAATTTCATAAAAGCTATTAAAGATGGTGATGCATTAGATGAGCAAATTGCTGATGATGTAGCTCATGCAATGAAAGAGTGGGCAATAGAAAATGGAGCCACTCACTTCACACATTGGTTTCAACCTCAACGAAATGGAACGGCTGAAAAACATGATGCTTTTTTAGATTACGATGGAGAAGGTGGCATTATAGAAACATTCTCTGGAAAACAGCTTATTCAATCGGAACCAGATGCATCTTCATTTCCATCAGGTGGAATTAGAACAACATTTGAAGCAAGAGGTTATACGGCTTGGGACCCAAGTTCACCGGCATTTTTAAGGGACGAAATAAATGGTCGATCATTAGTGATTCCATCACTCTACCTATCATGGACAGGTGAAGCACTCGATATGAAAACCCCATTATTACGATCTTTAGAATCATTAAACAAAGAAGCAATTGAGTTACAAAAAATATTAGGAAATCGATCCGCTAAACGAATTAAAGTATATTCAGGCTTAGAGCAAGAATACTTTTTAATATCTAAACCAACAGCATTATTACGTGACGATATTATGATTGCCGGACGAACAGTTTTTGGTGCGGATCCGTCCAAAGGACAAAGAATGGAAGACCATTATTTTGGATCTATTAAACCTAGAGTTATGGCTTTTATGAACGATTTAGATTCAGAATGTCACCGATATGGAATACCTGTAAAAACAAAACATAATGAAGTTGCGCCTAATCAATTTGAAATTGCACCATTATATGAAGAATTAAACTTAGCCATCGATCATAACCTTTTATTAATGGACATTATGAGACGAGTCGCTGATGATCACGACTTCGTATGCCTGCACCATGAAAAACCATTCGCTGGGTTAAATGGGTCAGGAAAACATATGAACTGGTCAATAGGAGACAACACAGGTGCAAACTATTTAGAACCATCAAAATCACCTTCTAAAAACATAAGCTTCTTACTAACATTAGGTGCATTATTAATTGGAATGCACAAACATTCTGGCTTATTAAGAGCCTCTATAGCTGATGCGGGAAATGAACACCGTTTAGGATCTCACGAAGCACCACCATCTATTCTTTCAGTTTATTTAGGTGATTATTTAGCCGAACTACTAGATCATATTGAATCAGCCAAATCATTTAATGATAAAGAAATTAATTATATTTCTCATGGTATTCAAAATATGCCACGTATTGTAAAAGATTACTCAGATAGAAACCGAACATCGCCAGTAGCATTTACGGGTAATAAATTTGAATTAAGAGCCTTAGGTTCAAATGCTAATGGAAGTGATGCAGGTGTCGCATTAAATTTAATATGTGCCTATGGTTACCGTGAAATCATCAAACGCATTAATGGTGAAAAAGGAAAAGATGTTAAAGAAACAGCGTTAAAAGTATTACAAACAGTACTTAGTGAAACAAAAAACGTTCGATTTGAAGGAAATAACTACTCCGATGATTGGAAAAAAGAAGCAGCAAAACGAAAATTATACATTGAAGACATAACACCTAAAGCTATTTCTTATTATCAAACTAAAGACTGTATTGATTTATTTACATCGTTTAATGTATTAACTGAACGTGAATGTAATTCAAGAACAGAAATTAAATATGAAGCATACGCCACAACTAAAATGGTTGAACTAAAAATTGCTGTTGATATGCTTAGAACACAAATATTACCAAATCTAAAAGACCATATTATTCAAGCGGGAGCTGCGTTCGATACAGTCGCTAATATTAATGGAAGTTCTGATGTCTTTAAAGAAGAAATCGAATGTTTTACAGAACTTTACATCAAATTAAAGAAAGATAAACGAGAACTAATTACGTTTATTGATAAAGTAGACAACGTCGACTCCGCATTTGACCGCGCACTCGATATTGCAACGAATGGATTAGACTTACTTTCTAAGGTAAGAGAAAACGTTGATCAAGTGGAAGGTTTAATTGCTGATGATCTTTGGGGCCTCCCTAGATATGATGAATTATTAACTATAAACGACTAACTAACTTTAATTAATAATTCTTAAAAAGGCCGATTTTTCGGCCTTTTTTTATTTAATATTCACAAAATTAAAAAAACCGGTTAAACTAATATCATATTCATTAAAATTTAAAATAGGTTGGGCAAATGGTATTAAAAAAAACAGTAGGATTTAAATTAGTCGATTTAACAAATATGTTAAACACAAAACAAATTCCAACAGTTAAAAAACAAATAGGAGAAAGTTTCGATAAAGAGAATGACAATCCAATTCCTCCAATAAGACATAAAAAAAGAGCAAATTATTCAATTAAAGGATACACAATCACTCCAAGCTTAATTAAAATAGTTTTAAAATTTATAAAAGGTAGAAAACCGGAAATTTTAGACGATAAATTTTATATATTAATGGATGAGGGCGCTTATAAGATTGATAAAAAATCAGAAAAAGTGGAGTACAAAGCAAAAATAAAATTAGAAAAAGGCGTTCAAATATTAGAATTTAAAGAGAGCGAAGGTAGTGAAAAGGAACTAGTATTATTCATCCAAAGTAAAAGCTTTCAAAGAATTAAATTAACACAAACAAAAACAGGAACAGAATACAATATAGAGTTCATAGAATCAAAAACCATCCAGCAACTAAGACTACTACAAATAGGAATTTAATTCAAAAAAAATCACGTTAAATCATAATGATCTTCCACAGATAAAGTAAAGTCATCTTTAAAACAAATAGAAGGGCTTAAGTTCTTATTTGTATGAAATATAAATAAATCAGTGAGTTCAGATAATGTAATAGGGCACTTAAGTTGATACCCAATAAAAAGAGCAGGGGAATGTGAAACACAAAAAACCCAATGTCCTTGCCATTCACCAAGTGGATGAAACTTTAAATAGTCTTTATATCCTCGCAAATAGTAAAGGTGACCTGAATGAAAAGACTCAAACTCATCTTCAATTTTACAATTTAAATAATTAAGAACTTGAAAAGAACTAATATCAAATATTAGGTGTTTAAATATAGATTTACAAATAAGTTTGTTAAACGTTTCACTACCTAAAGAATCAATCATTAATTTATAGATAGATAAGTTCATTGCTAGTTTACAATCAATACCAAAAAAAAGGATTAAAGGTGTTAAAAAGATCTTTAATAGCAAGTGCAATATCTCTAAAGTAATAAAATTGATTTTTAGTATCATTTAACTGAGAAATAGTTCAGTATATGCATAGTCGTCTTAATGAAGTTGTTGAATGGGCAGAGAACTATTCTGAGATTGTAAAAACAATGTTTTTGATTCAACATCGTTTTAATGAACTAGAAGCAAGTTCATCAAATGATGAGTCTATAAATCGTATTCCTCATTTACCTAAAGAGATGTATTTGAAAATATTAGGGAATATATTTTAATCTTACTAGTCTAAGAATGTTTAAGTTGTAAATAGAGTCTTTTGTAACTAACGATTTAATATAAACTGTTACTATTTTAGATGTGTTTTTCGATCTTTAAGCCTTTATATAAATGAATATAGTTTTTATTTACTTGAAATTTATTGATATTTTTTTCATTATATTAACATAATCATTAAAATTGGATTGTCAATGAGTTTATATAAAGTTATTTCTTTTTCAGAATTATTTCATGAAGATGATGTGCCTAATCAAGTAATAGTAGATGGAGACCCTCCATTATATGTGGCCTCAGAAAATGGTCATATTAAAGTTGTGGCGTTATTATTGGCAGCTTCTGGTATTGATGTAAATCAATCGACAGACGAAGTGTGCACGCCATTATATATCGCTTCATACAAGGGTCATGTTGGAGTTGTGACATTATTATTGGCAGCTTCTGGTATTGATGTAAATCAAGCGAGAACAGGTGGTGCTACTCCTTTATTTATCGCTGCACAAAATGGTCATGCAGATGTTGTGGAGTTATTATTGGCAGCTTCTGGTATTAATGTAAACCAAGCGAAAACAGGTGGCTATACTCCATTATATATCGCTTCATAC
>CACECR010000003.1 GCA_902558105.1 uncultured Candidatus Marinamargulisbacteria bacterium
AATATTCAATCAATCTTAACGAAGCAATTGTAGTTTTTACAATTATTTTTGTAAAAATTGAAATTTTTACAACTTTTAATAAGTTTTGAATAATAAAATGTATTCAAATTTTTAATATAAGGGCTTAATATTTGGATAATAATATAACAAAAAAGAACTCAGACTTAAGTTAAAAAATAAGCGAAAAAACATAAAAATTAAAGAAAAATCTAAGTAAAAAAAATCCATCAAATAAAATATCACTGTCAAGAAAACCATTTTTTTGGCATATAATATGCATATTAATTTTTACTGAATAACACGAAACTTGTAAACCACACAATGTTTCAGGGAGGAGGAAAAAATGAGTTTAGCCACTTTTAAAATGTTGAAAGGTCAACTCGATCAAAATTATGGAGAGTATCCATTTAAAGGATGTAAAACACAAACTCTGAAATTTAGTAACCGTCTCCGACAAAAGCCCAGTTTAAATCCGAGAGTTATCTGGAAACATTTAAGATACGACGATCTATAAATAAACTTTTATAAATAACCAATCAATAGCCGTAAACGTCATACCAAACCCTAGGTATGACGTTTTTCTAATACATCCACAACATCTTGTAAAGACAGTCCTTGCTCTCGACAAAGAACCATAACATGATACAACAAATCAGCGGCTTCATTTGAAAACTCTTCTGGATCATTATTTTTAGCCGCAATAATAAGCTCAGCTGCTTCTTCTCCAACCTTACGAGCAATTCGATCAACGCCCTGCTCAAATAATGTACTAGTATATGATCCTTCTTTTGGATTGTTATATCGTTCTTTTAGTAATTCATCTAATTTAGATAAAAATGTCATAATTTAAGCCTCCCATACTCGGCCAACACCTACTAACTGACCCAAAAGGTCGATAGCGTCATCTGTTACCCAATATTTTTTATGAACCAAGACCGATTGATCTAAGACATGCATAATAACACGACGACCACCTCGATTATTTTGACACACTTGTCGAATTTCATCTAGATACGAAATATCTTTTGATATTGCCACATCAATATGAATATCTTTGATCCGTTGTTCATCACTGATACATTCAATCGTTTGACAATTTACAGAAATACGCTCATCCTGAACACGAACTCTACCTTGAACACGAACAATGCAATCATCTACAAACAATGCAGATTGTTCTTGAAAATTATCTGATTGAAACAACAATACAGATAAGTCACCATGCAAATCTTCCATATTCGCAATCATCATTTCACTTTTATTTTTCGTAATAACTTTACGGCAATCCGATAAAATACCAGCAACCGTAATCCAAGACTGATCATCCTCGGGTGTTATAGATCCTGAATGATGAGACATGGAATTCAATAAATCCTTAACTAAATCAAGTGGGTGACCAGTAACATAAACCCCCATTAACTCTTTTTCATATCGTAATTTCTCGGCATCTGTTAACGGACGCGCAGACAAATCTTCTTCCATATCAAAAGCGGACCCATCATTAATACTGGCAAATAACCCTGTTTGACCAGACTCTCGTTCCTTAACTATACGCTGTGCATGTTCTAAAGACCGTTCATAAGTTTCAAGAAGTAAGCCCCTATTGGGCTCTAAAGCATCAAAACCACCAGACTTAATGAGACTTTCAACAACGCGTTTATTCACTTGTTTTAAATCAACGCGAAGTAACATATCCATCATAGATTTGTAGGGCCCATTCTCACGCTTTTCAACAATACTTTCAATGGCACCATCTCCAACATTTTTAATGGCACCCAAACCAAAACGAAGTGACTTATCTTCAATAGTAAACGAATGCATCGACTGGTTCACATCTGGTTGCAAACACACAATTCCCATATCTCGGCAATCAGCAATATACATCGACAATCGATCCGCACTCCCCATAACCGAGGACAATAAAGCCGTCATGTACTCTAGCGTGTAATTCGCTTTTAAAAACGCGGTATGATAGGAAATTTGAGCATAAGCCGCACTATGTGACTTGTTAAAACCATACTCAGCAAATTTATAACAAAGCTCAAAAACTTTATTGGCAATATCAACTGGAAACTCTTTTTCTTTAGCCCCCTCTAAAAACTCGCCTTTCAAACGATCCATTTCAGATTTTTTCTTTTTACCCATCGCTCGACGAAGCATATCGGCTTGAGCCAGAGTAAATCCACCAATTGTACTAGCAATCTGCATAACCTGTTCCTGGTAAAGAATCATTCCATAGGTATCTTTTAAAATCGGTTCAAGAGCATCTAAATCATACTTCACTTCTGTCTCACCCGATTTATTAGAAATAAAATCCTGAACCATACCAGACCCTAATGGACCCGGACGATATAACGCAAGTAAAGCGATCACATCTTCAAAGTTAGTGGGTTTTAAATCTTTGATAAGCTCCTTCATACCCGAACTCTCTAACTGAAAAACGCCACTAGTTTTACCCGAACATAATAAATCGTAAGTAGCCTGATCTGTAAATTCAAGAGCATCTAAATCCAACGTTTCATTACGAAACTCTTCAATAAGCTCAATGGCATGTTGAATAACCGTTAAATTACGAAGGCCTAAAATATCCATTTTTAATAGACCAAGCTTCTCTAAATTACTCATCGCATATTGAGACGATGTTTGACCTTCATTTCGGACCAACGGTACAATTGAAGATAATGGATCGCGAGATATCAAAACACCCGCTGCGTGAGTAGACGAATGGCGAGTAAAACCTTCCAAACGCATTGCAAAATCAAGTAAACGCTTATACTCCTCATTGGAATCATAATTTTGCTTTAGTTCAGGAACCAACTCTAGAGCTTCTGGAATCGTAGTTACTTTTCCAGGCGCTGCTGGAATAAGCTTCGCTAAATAATCCACATCTTTTAGTTCGGTTCCTAACGCGCGCCCCACATCTCGAACAACCGCACGAGATTGCATGGTTCCAAAGGTAATAATTTGAGAAACATGAGGCTCACCATAGCGCTGAACCAAAAAATCAATGACTTCAACACGACGCTTAATACAAAAATCCAAATCCACATCCGGCATCGAAACACGATCAGGGTTTAAGAATCGCTCAAAAAGTAATTTATATCGAATCGGATCAATTTTCGTAATATTTAACGCATACGATACAATTGAGCCCGCCGCTGATCCCCTTCCTGGACCCACTGGAATATTTTCATCGGTACAGAACTTTAAAAAATCATAAATAATTAAAAAGTAAATGGGGTACTGCATCTGAATGATAATATCAAGCTCAAACTTCACTCGATCCTTAATTTCTTGGGTGATTTCATCGTACTTTTCATCTATACCTTCCCAAACTAACCGTTCTAAATAAGCTTCCGAACTGAGCCCATCGGGACATTCAAAGTGAGGAAGTAAGACTTGGTCTGTAACAAATTCGATAGCACAATCATTAGCAATTTTTACAGTATTCGATATGGCTTCAGGGAAATCTTTAAATATCTCAATCATTTGATCCGCTGATTTAAAATCACGTTCATGAAGTTCGTAATTATGAGACTCCTCATCGAGTTCTCTACCCATCTGAATACATCTTAAAATGGCTTGTAAAATAGAATCCTCTGGCGTTAAATAATACACATCATTTAACGCCACTAATGGGAGTTGATGTGTCTTAGAAAACGCAATTAAATCATCAATTAATTTAGAATTCAACTCATTATTTTCAGGTTGTAAGCCCAGATAAAAATCTGATCCGTACAACGCTTTTAAATCTTTAGCCCACTTTTCGGCAGACGCCAACTGATCTCTGGATACACCTTCCGCAATCACACCATTTACACCGGGTGAAATAACAATTAAGTCTTCCGAATATTGTTTCAAATGCGCCAGATCAATCCGTGGACGATAATAAAACCCATCTAAATTAGCAATTGTCACTAACTCAGATAAATTCTGATATCCTTTAAATGATTTACACAAAAAAATAAGTCGTGAAAATGTTCTCTCTTTCACAGAGATATCATCACAAACATGTAATTCACAACCCACTATAGGGTTTAATCCTTTGTCCTTACATTGTAAATAAAACTCAATGGCACCAAACATGACGCCATTATCTGTTAACGCTACAGACGACATAGACTGTTCTTCACATTGTGAGATTAATTGTGGAATTCGAATTGCGCCATCAAGTAGCGAATATTCACTGTGAACATGTAAATGAACAAACCGGTCTGCCATAGTGTCATAATCCCATATTTCAATCACTTTTACTAGACTGTCATAAGTGGTTAATTTGAGGCAAAGGATTGTCAATTCACGTTAAAAATGATATAAATAAATACATAAGTCGACACATGTTCACAAATGGGCAGGATTTTCTGCTCTTTTTTTATAAATTTTTTAAGGTATTTTAAGATGATTATTATTGATAATTTTGCTCAAGTAGCGGCTCAAATCGAAACAGAACGAGGTATAACAAAAGACGACCTTATATCCGCCATTGAACAAGCACTAGAATCGGCATGCAAACGTAAGATGCCAGAAGATAGTGAATTAAAAGCCACTATTGATGAACTTACGGGTGAAGCTAAAATCTATCACCGTAAAACAGTTGTAACTGACATTTCAGAACCTGAAGAAGAAGATGGTTTATCGGTTGTCAATCAAATTCCATTGGATGAAGCAACTGTATACCAAAATAATATTGAAGTTGGTGAAACCATTCAGATCGAAGTGACACCTAAAGATTTTGGAAGACTAGCAGCCCAAACAGCCAAGCAAGTTATTATCCAACGAATTCGTGAAGCTGAAAAAAATCTAATCACATCCGAATTCAAAGATAAAATTGGTAGTACCATTATTGGGACAGTACAACGAATTGAAGGTCGTAATTTACTAGTTAATTTAGGACGAATCGAAGCAATCTTAACTCCAAATGATCAAATCCGAGGTGAACGATATCGCGTTAAAGACAAGATTAAAGTACTTGTAAAAGACGTGGTAACCACACCAAAAGGCCCACAAATTCAAATATCAAGAGCTCATCCAAATTTTTTAAGATGTTTATTTCATCAAGAAATTCCAGAAATTCAAGATGGAACAATCGAAATTATTAGTGTCTCTAGAGATGCCGGCAACCGCGCAAAAGTAGCCGTTAAATCTAATAATGAAAATATCGGTGCTGTAGGAACATGTGTAGGCCACATGGGAGGTAGAATCCAAAGTATCATTAAAGAAATCAATAATGAAAAAATTGATATTTTAGAATGGAACGAAAAAACTGAAAACTATATCGCAAATTCATTAAAACCTGCGAAAATTGCACGTGTCATCATTACTAATGAAGAAGAAAAACAAGCATTAGCTGTTGTGGATAACGACCAACTCTCATTAGCTATTGGAAAAAGCGGAGTAAACGTTCGCTTAGCCGTAAAGTTAACCAACTGGAAAATAGACATCATGAATTCAGAAGAATTCGCCGAGAAAAGTGAAGAAATCACCGGAGAGAAAGTTTTAAGTATTGAAGATAAAATTCAACAAGATGCTGAAAAATTAACAACAGAAAAAAAACCATCTAAAGAAAAAGTAGAAGATCAAAAAGAAGAGCTTACTGAACTTGAACAAAAACTAATGTCTGAAACTAAAGAGAGCGAAACAGAAACAATAAGTGAAGATGAAAAAGAAAAAGCTAAACCAGTAGAAAAAATTACAGCTGGAGAATTATGTGAAGACTACCAAATTAAATTAGCCGAACTAATGGAATTAGCTTCAGGTATGAATATTATTATTAAGTCAGCAAAAGCTACTATTCACCCTAAAGATGAAAGTAAACTACGAAAAAAATTAGAAGCGTAAACTAGGAGAAAGGTCATGAAAGTCAAAGATCTAGCTAAAGAACTGGGACAAAATATTGAAGGGTTTATGACCTTTTTAAAAGATGTAGATATTAGAGTAAAATCACCCTCTGCAAAATTAAATCCAAAAACAGTTCGCGTTATTAAAGATTTATTCAACGAAAAACCAAAAAACAATGGGGATGAATCCATTGAAAAAGAGCGTGCAAGTGTTAAAATTTCTCCAGATCCAACCACTGTTGGTGATTTAGCACAAACCTTAAATGTTCCGTTAGGAACTATTATGCAAGCCATTCTTAAAAAAGGTCTTTTACTCAATCTTAACTCTGAGATTAATGCAGACATCGCTTGCGAAATCGCCCTAAATTTAGACATAGACTGTACCATTGAAGGAAGTTCAAGCAAAGAACAAGAAGCCAACAGCTTAAAAGACAAACTAACTGAAATCGATCTCAATGAAATGGATAGCGAATCCGCCGATCTCAAAAAACGTCCACCGATTATCACCATTATGGGTCACGTAGATCATGGTAAAACGAAATTATTAGATGCTATTAGAAAAACAAATGTAGTAGCCTCAGAATCAGGTGGTATTACACAGCATATTGGGGCGTATCAAATTACATTTCAAGATAAAAAACTAACTTTCTTAGATACCCCAGGCCACGAGGCTTTTACATCATTACGATCTAGGGGTGCACAAGTAACAGATATTGCTATATTAGTAGTCGCAGCTGATGAAGGAGTGAAACCACAAACAATAGAAGCCTTAAATCACGCAAAAGCAGCCGGTGTAAATATCATCGTTGCTATAAATAAAATAGACAAACCAAACATAAATATTGACCAAGTAAAAAAAGAATTAGCCGACCAAGAACTTCTTGCAGAAGATTGGGGAGGTCAAACTATTATGGCACCGGTCTCTGCAGAAACAGGACAAGGCTTAGAAGACTTACTTAATCTAATATTATTAGACGCTGAAATGCAAGATCTGCAAGCTAATTTCAATGGATACGCAAAAGGAGTAATCGTAGAATCTGAACTATCCAAACAAAAAGGTGCTATTGCAACTCTATTAGTAAAATCGGGAACCATAAAAGTAGGTCAATTAATTGTATCTGGTACAAGTTATGGAAAAGTAAGAGCCCTCATAAACGATCTAGGTGAGAGCGTAAAAAGCGCAGCTCCAGCAACTCCTGTAGAAATCTTAGGTTTCAATGATGCACCAACTCCAGGCGAACTTTTTAAAATCGTAAACTCTGAAAAAGAAGCGCGTCAGCTAGTAGAAAAAGCAAAACAAGAACTAAAACAAGATACTAATCAAGTCAAACAAGTGTCTTTAGAAACACTATCTCAACAAATTGAAGCAGGCGATGTAAAGAAATTAAATATCATCGTAAAAGCTGATGTTCATGGTTCACAAGAAGCAATTATTGCCTCAATTGAGAAGCTTAAAACTAATGAAGTCAGTGTTCAAGTTCTTCACGCAGGGGTAGGTCAAGTAACCGAAAACGATATAAGCTTAGCGCAAGCATCAGAAGCGGTAATTATCGGATTTAATATTCCAGAAAATCAAGATCTTAAAACACAAGCTGAAAATGAAGGTGTAAGTATTAAATACTACAAAATCATCTATGAAATAATTGAAGATATTCAACGTGCGGCTGAAGGTCTTTACACTGTAGAATATGAAGAAGAAATACAAGGTGAAGCGGAAGTAAGAGATATTTTCTCTTTTTCAAAACTTGGAAAAATTGCGGGATCTTATGTAACCACCGGTAAAGTTCTACGCAACTCACAACTAAGAGTCATTCGTGAAGGTAATCAAATATTTGAAGGAAAATGCCATTCACTTAAACGATTCAAAGATGATGTTAAAGAAGTCGCTACAGGCTACGAGTGTGGGATTGTAATCCAAGACTTTGATGATATTAAAGAGAATGATCGAATTGTCTCATTTGTTATGAAAGAAAAGAAAAGAGTTTTATAAACCATGTCATCACGAATGAAACGTGTAGAAAATCTAATTCTACAAAGTATTCCTACCATTATCAGTCAAAAAATTAATGATGAACGAATCGGATTTATCAGCATTACTGGCGTTGAAATGAGTAAAGACTTAAGTATTGCTAAGGTGTATTATAGTCAAATTGGATCCGAAGAAGAAAAAGAACAAACGTTTAAAGGACTTTGTTCGGCAGCTGGGACTATTAAAGGCTACATCAGCAACATCGTTCATTTAAAACGGATTCCAAATTTACGATTTATTTACGACGACTCGTTAGAAAGAGGTGTCGAAACCCTAAAAAAAATTCAAGAACTAGATATAAACTAAGCAATGACCTACGATAACATTGATCAATTTTTACCGGTGCTTACCCGACACAAAAACAACCCTATCCTAATTGTTGGGCATAAAGATCCAGACTTAGACGCGATTGGCTCGGCAACAGCATTAGGACTACAGTTACAACAACGTGGATATAACTGTAAAATCTGGGTGACAGAACGGATTCCAACTGACTACAAATTTTTACCAGGTCTCGACTTAATAGAAAGAAAATACCCAAAAAACTTTAATGAAAAACTCATCGTAGCACTCGACTCTTCTCATTTAAATCGTATCCGTGATTATGAACAACTAGATATTCATACTGAGATCTTAAACATCGATCATCACTCCGATAATAGTTATTTTGGTAATGAAAATATCGTATGGGAAATGTCATCCGTAGGTGAAATGTTAGCCACATTATTCCAACACATTGGATGGGATCTTACGAGTGATATTGCGACGTGTTTATATACCGCCATCTCTTTTGATACCGGACAATTTAGCTATAGCAATACGACAGATCATACATTTGAAATTGCATCGTTATTACTAAAACACAATATTCAACATCACAAAATTATTGAAAGGCTAACAGAAAACAAAACACCAGCCTACTTCCAACAGATCCAAAACGCATTAAACAACATGATTTATAATGAGGACTATCGATATATCTATACCACGCTTCCACATTGCAAGGAATCACCCGGAAACGATATTATCAATTTCATAAGAATGCGAAAAAATACAGATGTTTGTATTGTATTTAGAGATCTTCCAAACCAACTCGTAAAAATTAGTCTTCGATCGAAAACAGACTTTGATGTGGCAAAGTTTGCCGCTAAATTTAAGGGTGGTGGACACAAAAAAGCCGCCGGAATACAATTAGAAGGCGATATTAATCAAATACAAAAGGACGTAATTACGGCACTAGAACATGAGCTCATTCGATAAAGTAAACGGATTTTTATTAGTTGATAAACCAGAAGGAATTAGTTCGTTTAAGGTTGTACAAATCCTACGACGTGTCACCGGTGTCAAAAAAATTGGGCATAGTGGAACCCTAGACCCACTGGCAACAGGGTTAATGATATGTGCAATCGGACGTCACTATACACGCCAACTTGAAACCTTAATGAAACGAAATAAAACATACACCGGCACCGCCATATTAGGTCAAAGCACAGATAGTTATGATGCGGATGGAACCATTACAAAAGAAACAGAGGTTCCAAAGACCCTTTCATTAGACGATTTACTAGAATCAAAAACACAATTCGAAGGACAAATCGAACAAGTACCGCCTGCTTTTTCGGCTAAAAAAGTGAATGGAAAACGTGCCTATGAACTCGCCAGACAAGGCGAAACCATTACATTAGAAAAGAAAGCCGTTACCGTTTACGACTATCAGTGTCGGAATCTAAGACATGGAACATTATGCGAATTTGATTACGAAATTTCTTGCTCAAAAGGAACTTACGTTCGAAGTTTAATCCATGATTTAGGTGAAAATTTAGGTTATGGTGCCCATGTTAAGACATTACGACGAACCAAAATTGAAGAAATTTCAGTTGAAGATGCCCTTCCTCTGGATAACATTAGTTTAGAAGATATCCAACACAATTTATATGCCGACCTTTAAACCAATTCGTTATATCAGCAACGAACCAAGCCATTGTCATACATTAGGATTAGGCGTATTTGATGGTATTCATTGTGGTCATCAAAACATTATTGATCAATGTGATACCATACTCAGTTTTCATCCTCATCCTGACATTGTCTTACGAAAAAATAGTGACCTAAAGTATTTAACAAATGCAACTGAACGAGAATATCTTTGCCCAAAAATGTGTATTCTTGAGTTTAATGACACAATAGCTAAAATGACAGCACTCGATTTTTTAGACAGTATCGTGAAACCAATCCAACCTAAAACCATTGTAGTTGGCTACGACTTTAGATTTGGAGCGAAACGCCAAGGTTGCATACAGTTATTACGGGAATGGGGATCTCAATACGATATTAACTGTATCGAAGTTCAACCTATTACGCACACAGATGACACCATCATCAAAAGCTCATTAATTCGCGAACAGCTGCAAAGCGATCCAGACCATGCCATTCAATTATTAGGGCATCCTTATATTATTCAAGAGACCGTTATCCGTGGAGATGGACGTGGAAAAACATTAGGGTACCCCACCGCTAACATAAAAATCGATCCTCAAAAGGCCTACCCAAAAGCCGGCGTTTATTATGGGCAAGTCATCCATCAAAAAACACGATATAACGCGGCCATTTATATTGGAAACCGTCAAACCTTTGATAAAAAAGATCAGAGTTGTGAAGTTCACCTTTTTGATCTTAAAAAAGACCTATACAACGACTTACTAACGATTGAAATTCATGGCTACATTCGACCGGACCTTAAATTTGAGTCGCCAGAAGAACTCACTCAACAAATTGAAAAAGATATCCTGACTATTCAAACGAAGTGTCAAACGCTTGATTCTGTTGTTCACGACGCTGTCGCTCCTGACCAATCCCACCAATCTCATCCATAAACTTTGATTCTTCTTTGGTCATCATTTTTTTCCAAAGATCTTTCTTTTTCTCTTTATCTTTATCCAACACTTTACGTTCTTTAACCGATTGTACTAAAACATCGCGTTGATCTTCCATCGCTTCTTCAGACTCAACACGTTTTTTTTCTTGCTCAATCACTTCGTCTTTCAGAATTTCCAAATGTCCCTTTCTTACCTGAACTTGATGAAAATCTATCGTTTGCCCACCAGAAAGTTCCTCACGCAACTCTACATATTTTTGAGCTTGAAACTCTTTAATTTCTTCTTCTTTTTTCTTTTCTTCTTCAAACTCTTTTTGTTTTTCAACAAATTTTTCTTGCTCTTGTTGTTCTCGTATTTCACGAAACTTTAAAACAGCCGCTAAATTATAACGAAACCGCTTACCTTTTTTTGGAGGCTTAGCCATTAACTAAACATTCCGGTTAACGACGACACCGTTTCTTCGAACGAAATATTATCTTCAGTTCCTTGCTTAAGTAAATTATTAACTTGGTCAATTTTTTCAACAGCATAGTCAATTTTAGGGTTACTACCCTTAACATAAGCCCCAATATTAATTAAATCTTCAGCTTCTGAATAATTAGCCAACACCTCTCTAAGCTTACCAGCCGAGTCTTTATGTGCATCTTGAGCAACTACCGACATCAAACGACTTAAACTTGGATTAATATCAATACATGGATAATGATTTCGAGAAGCTAGATCTCGAGATAAAATAATATGTCCATCTAAAATACCTCTCGCCGCATCCGCGATCGGCTCTTCCATATCACTTCCCTCAACTAATACGGTATATAAAGCCGTAATAGATCCTTTATCTGAAGTTCCAGCCCGCTCCATTAAACGAGGTAACATCGCAAATACAGATGGCGTGTATCCTTTGGTCGTTGGAGGTTCACCTGTAGCTAATCCAATTTCACGCTGTGCCATCGCAAAACGTGTCACGGAGTCCATCATAAAAAATACTTTTTTACCTTGATCACGAAAATATTCAGCAATGGCGGTACCCACCATCGCACCTTTCAATCGAATAACCGGTGGCTGATCCGAGGTTGCACAAATAACCACCGATCGTTTGAGACCTTCCTCACCCAGGGACTCTTCGATAAAATCCTTTACCTCTCGGCCCCGTTCACCAACAAGTGCAATAACATTCACTTCAGCTTCACAATTCCTGGCTAGCATCCCCATTAAAGTACTTTTTCCGACACCAGAACCTGCAAAAATTCCAACACGTTGACCCTGGCCTAGCGTTAATAAACCATCAATCGCCTTCACCCCTACTTTTAAAACTTCTGAAATCCTTGGACGTTTAATAGGATCCGGTGGATCACGATCAATGTCATATAATGCTTCGTAGGGAAAATCCCCCTTTCCATCAGCAGGACGACCCAAACCATCCAAAACTCGACCCAACATTTCAGGACCCACTTTCACTGAGATAGGACGACCCGTAGGATATACCCGACTTCCAGGTCGAATCCCTGAAATTTGACCAAGTGGCATTAATAATACTTTATCTTTTTGAAAACCAACCACTTCGCCTTCAATCGTGCGAGTAGAATCTACTTCAATCTGACAAAGCTCCCCAATAGACACACCTTGTACTTGAGCTTCAATCACTAAACCCACTACCTGAATCACTTTCCCAACAACTCGAACCAAGTCCAAGCGGTTAATGACATCATGATAGTCTGAAAAGTTAATCATGATCTTGTGTCAATCTAACCTTCTTAAACGCATCTTCAATAATAGAAATCTTCATCGGAAGTCTGGCATCGACAAATCCATAATCCGTTTCCAATATACAACTACCAAAATCTAAACTATGATCTTCTTCAACAGTGACCGAACGAACCGTTGAAAACTTTTGCTCAAATTCAACACTCGATTCTCGAATAAAGGCCACATCTTCTGGATTCGCACGTATCACAACTTTATCAGACGATGAAATTTTTTGAAAAGCTTCGTCTAAAACTGTTTTTAAACTAGCACGACTGGCAGATAATTGAGCTCCTAACATTTTTTCAGCTATCCGAATCGATAGATTTAAGATACCTTCTTGAGACTCATTTAAAATTTTATCTCGTTCAACAGCTAAGGTCTCAATCGCGTCATCAAAAGCAGAAAGCTTCTCTGTAATTTGACCTTCTAATTCAGATTTAGCCGCTTGATAGCCTTTATCATACGCCTCTTTTTCTAAACGTTCCGCTTCTTCTGTAGATAATCCATCTGGCTCCACAATATCCTGACTTTGATACAAGTCATGATCATAACGATCTAAATTAACATCTGAAATTGGAGTAGACTCTATTGTCTGTTGAATGGGTTCTTCAGTTTGAAGAGCAACAGCTGATTTTGTTTCTGAAAGAGAGGGGACTGTTACAGTTAATCGTGAGTTTAATGTTGGTTTTTTTAATACACTCATTGACTCAGACGCCTCTGACTTAAGAGGAGAAATCTTCCGATCTTCTTTCGGCAAATTATACTCTGACTGTTTTAATAATCCCATATGATATAGTATACCAATAAAACGCTATTAAGAGAATGTAAGAATTCACTCCTAAATCCTGGGTTTTTCATACAATCTCATGATATACTTATCGTTAGATTTAATTTTTTCTAAACATCATGCTAAATTATCCATCTATTAATCCAACGGCACTCAGCATCGGACCCCTATCTATTCAATGGTACGGACTTATGTACATTATTGGTATTGTGCTAGGCACTCAATTTTGTAAATCATTTTTATTATCACTTAAATTTAGTCTAAATGAAATTTACGACCTAATCAGCTATATCGTATTGGGTCTTATTATTGGAGGTCGTCTTGGTTATGTTATCTTCTACAACCTACCATACTACTTAGAGAACCCTGGCAAAATTATCGCGATTTGGGAAGGTGGAATGTCCTACCATGGTGGAGCAATCGGATGTATTGTGACCATCATGATTTGTGCCAAACTCTATAAAAAAGATGTATTTAGCTTACTCGATTTAATGGCCATCGGCTCTACTTTTGGAGTTTTTTTTGGTCGAATCGGTAACTTTATTAATGGAGAACTGTATGGACGAGTGACAAACTCCTGGGTTGGAATGGTTTTTCCAAACGGTGGCCCAGAGCCTAGACACCCCTCTCAGTTATATGAAGCTTTTTTTGAGGGATTTGTGGCCTTTCTTGTATTATGGATTGTGTTAAAAAAATTCAATTTGAAACCAGGCTACTTATTTTCAATTAATTGTTTGTTATATGGAGGTTTCCGTTTTCTACTGGAGCAATTTAGAGAACCCGATGCCCACTTAGGATTTATTGCCGGACCCTTAACCATGGGTCAATGTTTAAGCATTCTAGCCATTAGTATTGGATTAGGGGTGTCTCACTATCTCTTTCATCATCGTTATAAACACACATGAAGACCTACTATTTAGAAAAAAATATAGCCTTAAAATCTGAAACACTTAAACCTGGCTGGCTAAAACGAACGCTACAAAAAACAGAAGAAGGAATATGCGCCTTTGAAGGAGAGTATTACCCACTCAATCCAGACCATCCTGAACTCAGTCAAAAATTAAGTAATTGCCTCCACATTATATCTGAACATAAAAGTGTGAATTATAAGGAAACGGTCACCTTAATGGAATGCTTATTACTCCATCTCAACCAAGTACTCGACACCGAACTCAATTTTAAGGACAATACTATTTTACTTGAGAATAAATTACTAGGATATTACCAAGTACATACTCGATTTCGATCCGGTTTGATTCATATTATGTTATTTAACACCCCTCAAGAAGAAGAGGAATCAGATATTCTGTCATTATGTGATTATGATATCAATGCAAAATCAACTGGACTGAATGTGATCCAAAAGTTTAATGACAGTATTCATCGAATTATAAAAGGTAGTAAATGACCCAAAGCGTACTGATCATTTGTGTATTTACATTTATTATTCATTTAACCGAATGCCTAGCATATACCATGCGATATGCTGGAATTAAAACCAAACAAATTGCGGTAGCCTTATCATTTGTAACCACAGCACTATTAGTCTCTAGATTAAGCAACATGATACAAGCCGCATTTTTAGGAAATATGGTCGATAAAACTATTTTTCTTGGAAGCTTAAGTGCACTCGAACAATTAGAAAATCATTTTAGACTCTTTATATTTATATCATTTCTGGGGAGTTTATTAGGTTTATTTTTAGCACCGACCATGACACTTTTACTTCAAAAATTAATTAAACGATTCATGACATCTGGGTCCTTTCCAAAAGTAATTCTCTCCGCATTTCATCCCATAAATATAGTAAAAATAATCAAAACATTCACCTTACCCAGTCTATCCAATTTTAAAGGAATTCAACTTAAAACCTTACCTAAGTCCTTTCTAATATTTAATATTATCGTGACCGCCATTTATACCATTGGCGTCTTATGTAGCTTATTAGCTGGTGCCTATTTACCCGAATTACGCGCAACGGCCATCCAATTATCTGGAATTGTAAATGGAATCGCAACAATTTTATTTGCATTAATTGTAGACCCAAGTGGTGCACGAATCACGGATCAAGCCGCACAAGGAGAGCGACCAGAATCAGATGTAAAATCGGTCGTCTTTTTCTTAATTTGTGGACGTTTATTGGGAACACTCATTCTAGCTCAATTCTTTTTATTGCCGCTTACTCAATGGGTCATGTGGGTGACAACACTATTAAGTCAGTACTTCTAATATGTTAACGCACTCCGACTATTTAGACCTAGTACAACAGTTAAAGCACAATGCTGATGCCTACTACAACTCAACCACTCCGAATATCTCAGATTCCGAGTACGATAAACTTTACCAAAAAGCCAAAGTATTTGAGGAAGCTAATCCATTATTAATTGATCCAAGTTCCCCTACACAAACTGTGGGAAGCCCATTAAAAGAAAATACTAAACAATTTCAACACCAAAGCCGAATGCCATCGCTGCAAAATTTATTTTCTAAAGACGATCTAGACGCTTTTTACAAACGACTCTTAAAGGAAACCGAAACACCCACAATCGACCTAAGTGTTGAACCCAAAATTGATGGATTGGCCGTCGCTATTCACTATAAAAATGGTAAACTCGACGTTGCCGCGACTCGAGGAGATGGCCAAACGGGCGAAGTTATTACGGACAATATTAAGACGATTCAAACGCTCCCACACACATTAGATAAACCTTTAACAATCGAAGTTCGTGGGGAAGTATTTATGAGAAAAAGCACCTTTACACAATTTGAATCTGAATTTGCAAATCCACGAAATGCAGCCGCTGGCTCACTCCGACAATTAGACCCTGAAGTCACTAGAAAACGGCAACTAGACATCTTTATTTACCAAGGGTTAGGCCTTGAAAGCTCAACACACCAAGAAACCATTCAGGCCTTAAAAACACTTGGCTTTCCAACCATTCCAACCCCAACAGTCAGTTCAGATCCAGAACAAATACATGACCTTTGTCAAAACATCGAAAGCACTCGATACGATGTGGATTATGAGATTGATGGCGCAGTAATAAAAGTCAATCAACTCTCACTACATGACCAAATTGGATTTACCATGAAAGCACCCAAATGGGCGATGGCTTACAAATTTAAAGCAGAACAAGGTACGACCCAAATTAATGATATTCAAGTCCAAGTAGGCCGCACTGGAATTTTAACACCGGTCGCTATTTTAGAGCCCATTCTATTAGGTGGTGCTAAGATTTCAAGAGCTACGTTGCATAATATGGATGAGATCTCGAGACTAGACATTCAAATTGGCGATACCGTCACATTAGAACGAGCAGGGGATGTTATTCCTAAAATTCGGGAACGACATCAGAAAGGAACGAATCGAAAACCTTTCAAAATGCCAAGTCACTGCCCTGTTTGTGGAGGTCCTATTGTGCATCATGAAGATGATGTAGCGCATTATTGCACAAACCCGAATTGCAGTGCTCAAGTTAAAGGAAGACTACAACATTTTGTATCTAGGAAGGCAATGGATATCGATGGACTTGGTCAACAGATCATCGAGCAGTTAGTGGATGAGGGACTCGTGACATCGTTAGTCGATATCTATCATTTAAATACCGAACAACTCATTAAGCTAGATCGAATGGGTGAAAAATCGGTATCAAATTTAGTAAAGGCAATCAATAGTTCGAAAGAAAAACCACTTTCAAAATTTATTAACGCACTAGGCCTTCCAAATGTAGGAGAACGAACAGCCGAGATATTAGCCGAAGAGTTCGGATCATTCGACGCACTCGCCAACACAACGATTGAAACACTCATAGAAATAGATTCCATTGGAGAAATCACGGCAACGGAACTCATTGACACACTACAATCACAATCTTTTCAAAAACTATTAACTAATTTTAAAAACGTTGGACTCGATCCAAAGCAAGACAAAGCCGAAATTATCGAGTCTATACTTACAGGTAAGACCTGCCTGTGTACAGGAAGCTTAAGCAAACCACGATCAGAAATCGAAGCCGAATTAAAAGCCAGGGGAGCCAAAGTCGTCAGCTCTGTCTCCAAAAACCTTAACTATTTAATTGTGGGCGAGAAGGCCGGATCTAAGTTATCAAAAGCTGAAACGATTAATAAAAAAGATCCGATTATCACCATTCTCACCGAAGAGGAACTTGAGGCATTGTTATAATTTACGGGGTTCGTGCTTTAAGAAGTCCTAAACTTATCACCCATGTCAAAATTAAACATAAGATGATAGCGATACTAGGTGGTAGATTGAGAAAAAAGGATAAAAACAACCCACATACAGACGATAAAACAGAAACCCCATAAGACGTAAACAATTGACGTTTAAATGAAAGTTTAAATGAACTCACTGTTAAAATAGGTAAAACTAAATAACTAAACACTAACAATAGTCCCACTAATTTAACCGAAGACGTGACAATAAACCCGAATAATCCATAAAATAAAAATAGAGAAAGCAAGTGATGCTGATTGGCAATTATTTGATGAACGTTAAACAAAATTATCGAAATCACTCCATACAAAATAGTGGTGACAATAGCCTCTAAAGGAGTGACAAACAGTAATTGTCCTGAGAGCATTTCATGAAAATGATGTCCTTCCATTCCAGTCAAAGATACAACAGAAACCGCCACCGTAATACCGGTTAAGTACAAGACCCCAATCACGGCCTCTTGCTTATCATCCGAAATTAACGGCTTTAACGCAATTAAAATGAGTGCCGCTAAGATCGTAAATAAAAAGGCAATAATAAATGAACTAACGGGTGAATCCACATGAAAAAAGTGAGCCACCAAATAACCCAAAGCTGCCCACTGGGCCATCGCCAAATCAATAAATAAAATACCTCGATTTAATACAAAGTAACCAAAATACGCATGAATCCCAGCAAGAACACAACACGTTAATAATGGCCAAAGTAACAAATCAATCACTGAGTCATATCCACTACAAGTCGATCAAACAACTTAAAATAAGCCTCTTTATCCTCCGTTTCTGAATTGGTAATAAGAGGTGAAAATGACGCCTTAAATAAGTTGGCCGATTCTCTGCACACTTTTTGTGGGTAATATACCGCACATATTATTTTAGATTTTGATTGAGAAACTTTACCTTTCAACTCATTCAGATGCCGAACACTAGGTGGAACACCCGGTACTGGCTCTAATGTCGCTAAAAAATTCAACTCAAAGGCATCTACAAAATAAGACCAAACCAAATGATAACTAAGTATAAGATCTGATTTCAAAGGAGATAACTTAGATGACCAAGTCGAAAATTTCGACATTAACTCTTTCTCAAATTGCTGATAATTCGTATTAAAAAGATCAGCTGAACTTGGATCCAGCTGTGACAAACGATCTCGAATTAACGCCGCTATTTTGAGTCCATTTTGAGGGTCTAACCAATAATGTGGATTACCCTCAATATGAATATCACCATGACGACCATCAATTTGACCGGTTGGAACTTCTAGAGCATTAATAACAAGTGAGGGATCAACGTATCCCGGTTTGTTTGGAAATAACTTCGAGTTTCGAGCAACCTCAATTAAACCATCAATCCACTTGTCTTGAGACATACCCAAGCGAATAAGCATATCAGCATCGCGAACACTAAGTACCATGGATGGCTTAGCCTGAATATCATGAAGATTTCGACTGCCATTCACTAAAACAGATACCTTGACTCGATCCCCCCCAATATAATTTGCAATAGATGCAAAATCGTTAGTAATTGAGACCACTCTCAAAGGAGTGGCCACAACTACTGTAGATAGTAATAAAAAAGTTAAAAATAACGATTTAAGATTACTGTAAAACATGAGAATGAGGTCCCATACCAAATATAAATTGAACTAATGTAACATTTTCAGCATTTGGATTGTCATTCACATTGTGCTGAATTCTAAATTTAGAGGTTTCTGTTAATTGACGAGTAATTTGATAGGCAACTTGAGTTACATCTTCCCCTTCATCACCATGCTTACCTAAACTAGAATAACGTACCCCTGCAGAATATAATTTTGAAAAATTAAATAACGTTGTAAATACAAATCCATCTTGAGTTTCACGAGCTGCAGCTTCTTCGCCTTCTTCGCCTTCTTCGCCATACTTAGCTTGAAACCACTCAACTTGGAAATCTAACGATTTATTATTAGATAACTCACGAACTAAGTTAACATCAAACGCCATAATAGCTGATTTATCATTATCTTCATCCGCATTAAAGTTAGACGTTAAAGAAGATAAACCAACACTCACTTCACTCGCATTACCTATTTTAAATGAATTCCAAAGGCGAGCATGTAACATAGCGTTTTCATGTTCAACACCATGAGCTTCATCATCTCCCTCTTCTTCAGCTCCCCCTTCATGGCCATGAGCACTAACAGCGGTCCAGTAACCAACCTCTAGTTGAGAAAAGAAAGGTAATGGTAATAAGTACGCTAACTGTCCACCTTGTCCGGCTAATCCGTGACCTTCACCAAAAAATTTTTGATGAACCACTGGACGATCTACAAATGCCCACTGTTCTGGATGCAATGCGTTTAATCTGCCCACAGCTAATAATTTTTGTCCAACCATCGCACCTAATGGTAAGTTAATTGAACTATTTGGAAATAATGTAGCGGGTAAGGACATGAATGTTACGTAGGCTTCTTCTAAAGATACTTCATATCCACCTTCTTCTTCACCTTCTTCATGCTTTCCTAAACCTATAAAAACATCCGCTTTAACACCCGGATATAAATAATGCTGAAACGAAAGTTCAACTTCCTCTACACCAAAGGAACGAGCTCCATCAACATTTTGACCCACAAAATTACCAATTAAAGAAATATTTGGCAAAGAGGTGGCTGTTTTTTCTTGAGCGGTTAAACCAAAAGAAAAAAACAACGTTACTATAATAAATTTTAAAAATTTAGACATAAGTCCTCCAATCTAATAAATACAATAAAAAAATACATGTCTATAGGCGTTCCTCAACTATACAATGATATTACGCTAGATTCAAATTCAGTAGTCAAACTCTTAATTTGACACCGTTTCCTCTTCTTCCACTAATTCCCAAGGATGTATTGGGTCATCATACTGTTGCCAACCATCTGGACCTTCCTGAAACTCATCGTCTGTTAACAAACACGCATCAATTTTAGCTCTTAACGCATCTTTATCAACATCTGTTCCAATAAATACAAGTTCTTGGCGACGATCCCCATAAGGCTCTTCCCAATTCTCTCGAATATCATTCACAGTTTCTTCGTCATCTAAGTTCCATTCATGCTTAGGAACAGCGGCCCACCATTTACCGGCTGGAGAAATTTCAGCTAATTTACCCGCCACATTTACATGCCCCACAAAGTCCATCCGACTCGCTAGCCAAAAATAACCTTTAACACGATAAATACCTGATAAATCGGATTGAAAAAAATCTAAAAATCGTTTGGGATGAAACGGGCGCTTCGATTTATAACTAATACTAGAAATATTATACTCTTCTGTTTCAGGAATATGCTCCCCTCTCATTTCTTTAAGCCATCCTGGAGACTGAGACGCTTTTTCAAAATCAAACAATCCCGTATTTAGAACAGACTCTAAAGGAACATCCGAATAATTAGTATCAATACATTGTGCATCTGGGTTTAAGGCTTTAATGACACCTTTAATTTTTGAAAGATGCTCTGGCTTAACTTCACTACTCTTATTTAATAAAATAATGTTAGCAAATTCAATTTGATCCACTAATAAATCTACAATCGTTCGTTCATCATCATCACCTAACGATTCTCCACGATCTTTAAGAGACTCCATAGAGTCTAAATTATCAAAGAAATGAGCGCAATCCACAACCGTCACCATGGTATCTAGCTCCGCAAAGTTCGATAACGAATTCCCCTCTTCATCTTCAAATGTAAATGTTTCAGCGACGGGAAGAGGTTCACTAATACCAGTAGATTCAATCACAAGGTAGTCAAAACGATTTTCTTTGGCTAACTTTTCAATTTCAATCAATAAATCTTCGCGTAGAGTACAGCAAATACATCCATTCGACATCTCGACTAATTTTTCTTCCGTCCGGCTTAAGCTAGCTTCTCCATTTTGAATAAACTGAGCATCAATATTCACCTCAGACATATCATTAACGATAACCGCTACTTTTAAATCATTACGATTATTTAAAATTCGATTTAATAACGTCGTTTTTCCTGATCCAAGGAAGCCTGACAAGACTGTAACTGGTAATTTTTTTGACATTAAAGACTCCTAAATTAAATTAAGAGAAAGTATAATAGAAAGACATTAAAATTGCAACTGAGTTGCTTTAATAAAAGATTTACATTAAATAGAAATCTCATGCTCTTTTAAAACAAGAGGTAACTGTGAAAAATCTATTAAGTTTAATATATTTTGACGATCATTAGTTAAAAAGTCATACGTTAACTGTTGATAAGATGTGATATCAGTAGGAAATGAATAAGACTTTTTAGGAAAATTTTTCTTTTTAGTAACAACTCCTAAGCCAAAATCAAAATCTAAAACTGAAACATTAAGTTCTGGATAATTATCTTTTAAAAAAGGAATTACCTTCCAAGTATCCCCACACCAAGAGCCTGTCCAACCACCATCATGTTTGGCTAACAAGTTTTGCTTGGCGTCTTCAAGTGACGTTCCAATAGTGGCTGATACCTCTGTTGGAGGACTGCAATCATGTAAAACAATGACACCATTTTCTGGCAAATAGTTTAATATATTCAACACATCTTGAAGAGTTTGTTCAAAAGTATGCAAGCCATCAATAAACACTAACTGAGGTGGCTCATGAGATAGTGTATCATGATACAAGTCAAAATAACGGTCACTTGTTAATTCGATATATTGATTATTTTGATTATTGGAATCTCTTAAAATTGATTTAAGCTTCTTCCAGAAAGAAATTTGGATGTGTGGATCAACACAGATTTTACGAGGAACATTTAATTGTAAAAAACAGTCACCTTTAAATACACCAATTTCTAGATATCTATCAACATTTAAATTATCAACTAAAAGCTGAATCAAAAACACTCTATCGATCATTAATTTACAATAACAAAGACATCTTAGTATATCAACAAAGAGTCCATGGATTGAAAAAAACGACCCAGCTGGATCGCTTTTTCTAATATTTAGGTCAGTTGCCTAGAATTTGGGATGATTTTGAACGATTAACAGAGGGAGTTATCTTGTCTGGCCCCCCGAAGGGGGCCGATAACGACCAGCGTTAATAGATCCGAAAGCACCCAAATTCTACATCATACCGGGCATACCTCCGCCCATGCCGCCCATCCCCGCAGCCGCTGCTGCAGCGGCTGCATCAGCACCATCGTCTGGCTCATCTGCAATTAACGCCTCTGTAGTTAGAGCCGTACCTGCGATAGACGCACCATTTAAAATAGCCGATACAACTACTTTTGCAGGATCTACGATTCCAGCGTCAACCATATTTTCAAATTTCTCGTCACGAGCGTTGAACCCAACACCATTTTCAGTTTGATTCTTCACTTGCTCAACGATAACAGATCCTTCTAATCCACTGTTATTTGCGATTTGACGTGTTGGAGCTTCTAACGAACGCAGTACAATTTCCATTCCAACTTTTTGTGGAGACTCTTCTTTATCAATCGCCTCTTTTAATACTGGAATTAAGTTAATAAACGTCGTTCCACCACCTGCAACGATACCATCCTCAACAGCAGCACGCGTGGCTGATAATGCATCTTCAACACGGTGTTTTTTCTCTTTTAACTCAGTTTCTGTTGCTGCACCTACTTTGATAACCGCAACACCACCTGATAACTTCGCTAAACGTTCTTGAAGTTTTTCTTGATCATAAGACGAATCAGACGCTGCAATTTCTCTCTTGATTTCATCAACTCGTCCAAGGATCTGATCTTGCTGACCTTTACCTTCAACGATTGTTGTTTCATCTTTATTAGATTTTACTTTAGCCGCTGTTCCTAACTGATCGATTGTAGTCGCGTCTAATTTAAGACCTTTATCTTCAGAGATAACTTCAGCACCTGTTAAAATCGCAATATCTTCTAACATTGCTTTACGACGATCACCAAATCCTGGGGCTTTAAGTGCTAAACAGTTAAATGTACCACGTAGTTTATTCACAACTAATGTAGCTAATGCTTCACCTTCAATATCTTCAGCAATAATAACTAACGCTTTATTCGCTTGTACCACTTGCTCTAGTACTGGAAGAATTTCTTTAATCGCTGTAATTTTTTTGTCTGTAATTAAAATGAATGGATCATCAAACGACGCTTCCATACGCTCTTTATCAGTGACCATATAAGGAGAGGCATATCCTTTATCAAACTGCATCCCTTCTACAATTTCTAACTCTGTTTGGATTCCTTTAGACTCTTCAACAGTAATAACACCTTCGTTACCCACTTTATCCATAGCATCGGCAATTAAGTTACCAATTTCAAAATCGTTATTAGCGGAAATAGATGCAACCTGTGCAATGGCTTCTTTGGTGTCTACTGGCTGAGATAATGATTTGATTTCATTTACAATAACAGATACCGCTTTATCGATCCCACGCTTTAAATCCATTGGATTAGCACCAGCTGTTACATTTTTAAGTCCTTCTTTGAAAATAGCATGACCTAAAATAGTAGCCGTCGTCGTTCCGTCACCCGCTACATCATTTGTTTTAGATGCTACTTCTTTTAATAGCTGAGCACCCATATTTTCAAATGGATCTTTTAATTCAATTTCTTTAGCCACAGAAACACCATCTTTAGTAATAGATGGAGATCCCCACGATTTTGCTAATACAACATTACGTCCTTTAGGTCCTAACGTTACACGTACTGCATCTGCTACTTGCTCAATACCATCTGCAAGTGCTTTCCATGCTTCATTTGAATATTTTAGTTGCTTTGCACCCATAGTCATTCTCCTTTAACCTTAATTAGCTCTTACCGCTAAAATATCACTTTCTTTTACAATTAAATATTGCTTTTCGCCTTCTTTAAGTTCAGTACCACCGTACTTAGCAAAAATAACAACATCTCCTTGCTTTACTGTCATTGGAATCGACTTACCTTCATCTGTAACACGACCCGCACCCACTGCAACAACAACACCTGTTTGTGGTTTTTCTTGAGCTGTATCTGGTAAAACAATACCTGAAGCTGTACGCTCTTCTGCTTCTTGTTGCTCGATGATCACACGATCCGATAGTGGTTTATAGTTCATAAATAACTCCTTGCATTGATACAATTTAAACCGTTAGCACAGTACATGCTAGAGTGCTATTTTAACGTGATCAAGAACTTAATTCAAGTACAAAATAAAGAAAAAAAAAACACTTAAAAAATAATAAACTTTACGATCAGATTATTTTAGATTACTATGAGTCGTATAGTTGCTGCCGAGGTGGTGAAATTGGTAGACACGACGGACTTAAAATCCGTTGACCTTTAAACGTCGTGCCGGTTCAAGTCCGGCCCTCGGTACCACTAATAACAAGCCACTATATGAAAATAAAAATTGTCGCACATAGCAAAGGGGCTAAAGAAGATAGTTTACTCTACAACTATAATAAAGAGTTAGGGCCTATCATCATTGAACATAACAAACTCGCCATTGCGAAGGCCTATAATAAACAATTAAATCTTGCCCTAGAGGAAGAACTTGACTGCTTAATACTTTGCCATGATGATATTGCTATCCATAGTAATGTTACCCAACAACTTAAGCACTTTATAACAGAGTACGATGTTGTTGGAGTAGCCGGAGCAAGCTGTATTCATGTTCAAAAACCCATTACTTGGAGGTATTTAGCTAAACATGCAAAAGATCACGGTAAAACCACCATCCATTGTGAGCATGGAGCCGTTGCTCATGGTGACCCAGATTATAAATTGATGAGCTCTTATGGCTACTACCCAAGTCCAGCACTCATCATCGATGGCCAGTTTATGGCACTCTCAAAACAAGCTATTCAAACCATTAGATTCGACGAAAACTGCCCAAGTCGCTTTGATTTTTATGATTTAGATTATTGTTTACAAGCCGTAACTAATCAATTAAAAGTTGGCGTAAGTGATATTTGTATCACTCATCAATCCACCGGGAGTTATTCAAACCCCGACTATCCAAAAGGAGAAGAATGGTTCTTTCAAAAGTGGAAAGATATTTTTTAATAGCCCCCATCAAAAAAATGAATCGCATCCTCCATCGACTCAACAAAACAAAAAAAGCGAGTTAATCCAGAGACATCCATAATCGTTTTTAACGAATCAACTAAACCTAAAATACACAGTTTAACAGACCCGACCTGAGATTTTTTATAAGCTAATAAAAATACCCGAAGCCCCGAACTACTCACATAGGTCATTTTTGATACATCTAAAACAACTTTAGTGTGACCTTCATCTAAAACACCTAACAACTCTTTTTCTAGACTTGGAGCCGTAAGCGTATCCACTTTACCATCAATTCTACAAATACAAATGTCTCCTTGACGTTCTTTAATCATTCGAAGCCTCCTTATTCTGAGTAAATACTAACACTAACTTATTCTGTGCCCCTTCTCGAGAATAAACAGCTGATTTTGTTAGTGATTTAACAAAATGAATTCCTAAACCACCAATATCTGTGTCCTCTAAACTTGTAGACATATCCACATCCTCTTGCTCAAGTGGATTAAAAGGAACCCCATCATCCTCAATAATCACCGACAATTCTTCAGCAGAATAATCAAACGTCACGTAAATTAAGTGTTCGTCATGATCTTGATACCCATAGAAAATAACATTGCTTAATAACTCTTCTAAAACCACATTCACATTCATCGCCATAGCTTGGGTTAACTGATGAGTATCCGCATATCGCTCAACCACCATATGCAACTTAGCAATCTCTGAAATATCATTTATAAAATGAACTTTAAATGGATTCGGAATTTCCATATCTTTTGGATGATAGTGCATCATCAAGACGGTCATATCATCATGTTGCGGTGCCGTATCAGCAAATGTTTCAATATCATCTATGACGCTATTCAACATTATCGACACGTCTTGATTTGAGCTTTGAATCAACTGTTGCACCATCCGATCCTCACCATAACATTCATCTGTTGGAGACATCGCCTCACTTAAACCATCCGTATAAATACAAAGTTTCGATTCTGGTGAAACGTGTATTGTCTGAGAAGCAAAGTAAGCCGTTGAATCAAATGCAAGAACGATACCGTCGGTTAGTTCAAGAGTTTCAACCTTATTATCCGTCACAACAAATGGCGAATTATGACCCGCATTAACATACGTTAATTCACCCGTTTGGATATTAAACACTCCTATCCATAGCGTCACAAATAAAAAATGATCGTTATGCTCACATAAATACTTATTCACATAAGCAACCACATCACTTAAATCGTGCATCTGATGAGTCACTGCACGCAATAACGTTAAGGTCATCGACATAAATAATGCCGCCGGAGACCCTTTTCCAGATACATCTCCAACAACTAAACAAAGTTCATTAGGACTTCTCATGAACATATCATAAAAATCGCCACCCACCTCTTTCGCAGGTTTCATAAATCCTTTAAGTGAAAACTGATCATTCCCAGAAAGTGCATCTTCTTTAGGCAACATACTCATTTGAATATTCGTAGCAATTTGAAGCTCCGATTCGATTTGTTGTTTAGCCGAAATCGTCGTCTCTAATTCACGACGACTGCTAATTAAATGATCTTCCATTGCTAAAAGCGTCGTTGATAACTCCCCAACTTCATCACGATGGCGAGCTGGAATAGCCAAAATAGTATCTCTATGTGGATGCTGAGATTCAAAATGATGCGTCGAGAGTGCAGACACATAGCGCATCAGTTTCCTTAACGGTTCTGAGATGCGCCCCATCACCACTTTCAACGTTAGAACACCTATCAAAAATAATACTAAAAAAATAGCAATCATATATATAATTAGCTCGCCAATAGACTCTAAGATCAAGTCTAAATCCATCCCAACATGAACAGCACCCACTTCACCAAATAAAATAGGAACCGTTACATCTAATGCATGGGGAGCCCCATCCTCGTTAAACGTTAAAAATATGGGTCGTTTTACCCAATCTTCCTTTGACAATACGGGTTGATACTTCTGATGAAGTAAATCTGGAATGACAGGTACAAAAGTATGTGCAATCACGTCTAGGTTTGAATCTCTTACAATAATATAAGAGACGCCTTTAATGCTAAGATATTCATCAATTTTCGATTGAAGAGTCGCCGCATCACTATTTAAAATCAACTCAACCCCAGCATCCGAAATACTCTGAGCAATAGCTAAGCCCTTACTTTTGGCCTCTTTCTCTAATTCATTCTGAATTCGAACTCCCATCATTAACGAAATGGACACTAGTATAGCCAAAAAAATCAAACTAGTTACTACTATTACTCTATAAAATAACGGAGATTGTGATGACTTCATTTGGAGGCCCTTTCAATCATTTCAAATCCATTTTTTCCAGGTTTCAATAAGTAAACAGGTAAATTGGCTTGATTAGATTCGCGAAATGAAATCGATTGCTTTAACCCAATTGAAATACCTGAAGAGCGTTTAAATACATCACGTAACTTGGAGGCTGAAAACTCTCCAGGCACTTTTTTCATCATATTAACTAACAATGTAGCATTCATATACGCTTCCAATCCAACAAAGTTAGGAGACTGCAGCGACTCAGATGATGCGACAAGGTGTCGATACGCCTTCACCGCCGGTAAACGAGTTAAATTATAGTCTGGAACTACCTGTGAAAAGACTAAATTTGAACTATAAAGAGACTCTTGATTACTAAGTAAACTTATTACTTTTTGAGCCCCAACAAAAGAAATATTCGCCACAATTGTTGGATCTCCAGACGCTCTTAACTCGCGAATAAAACCGGCACTCGCTTCATAAGATCCAACCACAATAATAACCTCGGGCTTAGCGGATTGAATAACTGATAACTGTGACTGATAGGAATCCGTAAAACGAGACCCTCGAGCATAACTCGCATCAGCTACTAACGTTTCCCCATATAAAGCCAGTGCCCGACGAACTCCGTCCCAGCCATTGCGACCGTACGCATCAGACTGATAAAAAACAGCTATCTTCGATTTCCCAATCGATCGAAAATAAGAAACCAACGCCTTTGTTTCTTCTAAATAAGACGCTCTTAAATTGAATACAAACGATTGATAAGGATCACGACGTTGAGGCTCCGCACCTGTAAAGGGAAAATAAAGCATCATCGATCGATCTTCAAATCGTTTAAGTAAAGGAAGCACTCGAGTAACCGTCGGAGTACCCACATAACCCAATAACAAATCCACTTGATCCTTTTCGATTAATGTCATCGTATTTTTAACCGCCAGTTGGGGAGTATAGGCATCATCGTACACCACTAGTTCAAGGGGACGACCGTTGATACCGCCATTTTGATTAGCATCTTGAATCACAGCCTGGGTCACCGCTAAATAATCAGACCCAATCGTAGAAACGGGCCCTGACAATGCTAAAGACATCCCTATTTTTATAGGAGTCTTAGCCTGTAAATGTACCGATAAAATACATAAAAATATAAGTAGTCTGATTCCAAAAGCTATCATCGCATTCCATTAAAATTATGATAAAATTAACGATAAGTCTATTATATCGTGTAAAACTTACTTAGACCAATATGAAATCGATCGATATCAATCAATTATTAGCCCAAGACCATCGCCAACAAGTCAAAAGCAATCCCATTCCTAAAGTTAAAAATTCATTTAGCTCAAGCCTAAACAACAACTCGATACTCATTAGCACATTCAAAGCAGGCTCCGATAACACGCACACACTTAACCTACATATTAATTCAGAAGATCTGACAATTATAGAAACAAAAGACCAACGATCCAGACAATTAAACTATAATTTCAAAACCCACTTCTTAAGTGTTAACAAGAAAAAAGGAAGTGAAAACGATTTAGAAACGCTTCATAAACTCATCAGAAAATTACTGTTGCTTGTACTAAAAGAACCGCTAACCGTACTGAGTAACACCAGCAAAGGTTCCTCAAATATGAGCAACTTTATGCACGCTCATAAACCTCTCTTAAGCTATGCGAGCTACCAAATACCTGATTCCAATACCGACACCATCCAACAAAACATCGGGATCTCACTACAAACATTTAGCACACAACTCAAAAACGCCAGTCAAAAAGAATCGGGTATTGGCCAACAAATCAAAAAACGATTACTAAAAGCACTTGGTATCTTTAAATCATTAATCATTAGCGACTCTCGTCTAAAAAAAGCCGCACTAAATACCATCCACACACTAACCATCAATGCCAAACAAAGTACGTATACCGAAAAAAGCAAGATCTCAAACCAACGCTTTGAATTTAACATGAGCGATTGTAGCATTACACATAATCAACAACAAACAGGGGCCAAAACACTCGTTTGGTTTAATGAAAAAGTAAAACAGATGAGCCGATTATTACGTCAACATAAATGTGAGTGCTTTAGCTCATCTTAGTGCGATAAGCAGCTAGCAAGCCTTGTAACTCACCGATTGTCGCACGTTTTTTAGGATCCACTTCTAAACACCGACACAATAATGTTTGAACAAAAGGTCCTAAATGGGAGTATTTTGTTAAGGTATCTTGAATAGAAAATGACGATAGCTTGGACTCTAACGATGCCCGATCATTTTCAAAAAAAGCATCTCCAGTCACTTGCTGAAACATCATGACACCCAAACTCCAAATATCAAAAGATCCATCCGCAGCCATTATTTGAGAACTAGACAGCACCGCTTCAGGTGGCATAAATTTAAGGGTTCCTTCAACTGAGGACACCTCTTGCCCTTGACTAACCACCAAACCAAAATCAGCGAGTTTCAAACTAGCATCTTTCATCTTAAAAATATTTTCAGGTTTTAAATCCCGGTGGACTAAGCCATTATCATGTAAATTTTGAACGGCGGTGAATGCCGACTCCCAGTACGATAAGAATTGAGAAATCAACGACGCTTTATCCGCTACCGTTGTTTCATCTATCGAATTTACCTGAACAGAAGCTGACACGATGTCTTCTAAATCCGATAACTCCCTAATAGTTCCACTATTAATGTCCTTCAAAGCTGAATAAACTGACGATTGCTCAAATCCAATTAGAAAGTTAAAGCGTTTATTACTCAACTGATAAATCGCTGATACATCTAAAGAAGCCTCTAATTCAGTTAAATTAAAATAGTCTGAAAGTACACGATGACACTGTTCAGGCGTATCACAATCTTTTAAATGAGATAAAAAAGTCATATCAGTCGAGCACTTAATAAGTGATTGAAGCTTATCTAAACTAACCGATGTAATCGATGAATCTTGACGCACTAATTGAACAGAAGCAGAATCTTTTACTAATTCCATATTACTAGGTGACATATAACTTGGAAGAGGAGACGAAAACACCTCTTGTTGTGCATGAATAGAGTTTTCTAAACACATTGAATATGTATCTTCAGAAAGATCACCAACCGCCAAAGGCATTAACATCGCGTAATAAGCCTGCTGATTTGCATCAACAATTCGATACCCATCATAAGCTGAAATTAAATGAGAGTCTTCACTTGAACGTGAAATGAGTCGTGGGCTCATTTTTGATAGAAACATTTCTTTTAGAAACCCATCTTGATTATCAAGAATACTCAGCTTTAACACATACTCCGCACCATTTTTTGCATGAGCTTTAAAAATTTTACCTTCCCCTCCTTCAGCAATAAAATCATGCTGTAAATTAACAGTTAATGGACCAAATTGCGAAGGTATATTCAACGTTTCAGCTTCAGAAAACGCCATTTCAAAATCACCCTTAAACGCAACATCTTCAATAGTAAATGGTTTTAAAAGTTGAGAAGGCATAGAATCAGGCGCCTCATGACGAAATGAAAACTGAGCGGTATAATCCATCAAAGATTGCGTCCAATACGACAACTGGTTCGATAATAATGACCCAAAATGATACTTTGTAGCATAACGTTGTGACTCATGCGTTAACACCGTTTTAAACGCTTCTTTCAATTGAGGAGTTTGGACCGAACGACTTGTAGCAAACTGTTCTTCCCATGCCATACTTAAACGAAGCAGTTTATCTGTTTTTTCTACAAACTTCGTTTGTTTCGAAGAAAATAAATGCTTTACGGATTGAACAAATCTTTTCATACTGAAAAATGAGTTTGATCTAAAAGACTTAGGGGTTGAAAACCCTTCGCTTTCTAATAATCGAGTCGCCTCATGTAATTGTTGTGAATTAATAAGATCCAACGAAACAGTGGGACACTCTTGTGCAGCGCTTCTATCTATAACTGGACTTGAATCTAACGCATCCGAAATATCACGAAGTTGAGATAAATCCTGAATTTTTTCAACACTATCAATACCCTGAGAACGCAACTCTTCAAGAGAAGTCGAATCCAAAGAGCCAACCCCATGTGAAGAATCTTCTCTAGGTACACCAGAAATATCTAATGGATCAATTAGTTGCGTCATCATAAGTCCTCTTAATTAATATATATTATATATATCGCACAAACAGTTCAGGATATTGCATAAAATATAATAATTTATTTTTTACCGTTATTTATTACTAATTCTACTGGATACCGAGCCAAACTAAGAACTTTCAGCATCTCATCTAAACTTAATCCTTCCATCTTAGCCAATTCAAGTAATAATGGATTATCAGTAGCTTTGGACACTTTAGTATTTAGATAATAAGTAGCTATTTTTAACACCATCCAATCCTTAGAAAACACATCACGATCCTCAGTTTTAAGAAGCATAGCTAACGATAATTTTTCTTCAATAAATTGATTGCAAAATGTCTTGATTTGACATTTTTCTAATAACTGAATAAGCCCAGATACATTCATTATTCCTTTATTAGCCACTTTACTATCAAAAAATGAATTAAAATCACCCTCTAAAAAACCCTTTGCTCCTAAAAGTTTTTTACATTCATCTGGTTTCACTTTCAAAATAGCTAATTCATGACACTTGTCCCAAACCATTTTCAAATGCTCATCAGAAAGACGCTCTCCTAATGTCATCTCTATACGCTTAATAATCATCAAAACAAAAACACTGGCCTGTTTACCTTTATATTTTGAAAGCTTCGACACATACCCACGAATTGTTGAAGGCACATTAAAATGAGACAAATCGGTCAGGTTAGTTCCCATATCAAATACCAATCGATGCTCGGGTTTTAAACTCAAAAAGAAAAAGTGAAAGCGTTGAAAATCTACTCCGTCTAATACTTGTTGGAGCTCATACATTTTAATATTAGCAACATCAGATTGCTCAAGACCATGTATTTTACGATTAAATTCTTTAACTAACAGTACTCTCAAGTTTAATAAAAAAGACTCATAGCTATCAGGGGAAAGGTGTATGGATAACTCCTGAAAACTACCAGACAATTCGGTCAAATAATTGCAAAATGTTGGAACCAAGTCTGGAGTTGAAAAATGAGGTCTAATAGAAGCCCACCCTTTACTAGCAAAAGCACTCAACCCCAATGCCTTAGATAAATCCTTTTTTCCTTTCTCAGAAAAAAAGGCCGCATCCATCACAGGATTACTTAAACAAACCGCAATTATTTTATACATAACACATCCTACCCCCCCCCTAACTAAACACTATTAAAATTGATAACTCATACCCACTTTACGGCAGATAAAGCATAAATAATACAACTAGATAATTCATAAAAACTCCCTAATCTTTAGAAACCCTAACCTCAACAGCATTAAAATGAGCATCAAAGCCTTCCATTTCAGTTAAGACATGCAAATCAGTTTGTACCGCTTGTAATGACGCTTGAGAATACGATAACACCGACGAATACTTCATAAAATCCATAACACCTAGGGGAGATGCAAAACGAGCCGTTCCTTCAGTAGGTAGTACATGATTCGTACCCGCATAATAATCACCCAAGGTCACCGGCGTATAAGGCCCACAAAAAATAGATCCAGCATGCTTAACTTTATCTAATATGGGTTGATACTCATCCATACATAATGATAAGTGTTCCGACGCAATATGATTAATATAATCAATCATTTCCTCATTGGATTCGGCTTGAACAAAACAGGCAAATTGAGTGGAGTGAGCTAAAACTTCTTGTCGTTTTAAACGTGTTAATTGGTCTTTAAAAGACGATTCAACTGCATCTAGTAACTCAGAAGAAGTAGCCACCACAACGGCATTGGCCAAAGGATCATGCTCAAGCTGAGCTAACATCTCTGCCGCTGCAAAAGGTGCATAGTCTACATTCTCAATAGCCACTAAGACTTCCGAAGGTCCCGCCGGTTTATCGATATCGACTTTTCCATAGACCATCTGTTTCGCTTGAGTAACATACACATTCCCAGGCCCCACAATTTTATCCACTTTGGGAACTGACGTTGTCCCATCAGCAAGTGCAAACACAGCTTGCGCACCTCCCACTCGATAAATCTCAGTTAATCCACATAAATCAGCGGCCACTAAAACCTGTGACGGAACGGAAGGCGGCGTCACCATTACAATTTGTGACACACCGGCTAACTGTGCTGGAATCGCATCCATTAATACGGTTGAGGGATACGCGGCACGACCACCTGGAACATAAATTCCAGCCGATTCTAATGGTGTATATCGGTTACCATACCATACTCCATCTTGACTAGACTCCCAATTTTGAGGAATTTGTTTGGAGTGAAACGTTCGAATATTTTCAATCGCTCGTTTTAAGGCCTCCACATAATGTGAAGACACATCTTGATAGGCTTCTTTTAGTTCTTCTGGTGTCACCTTAAGCGAAAAATGAGACTCTACACCATCAAATTGTTTAGCAAATTCCACTAAAGCATCATCACCTTTATCGCGTAATTCTTGACGAATAGTTGTCAAAGTACCACGCAAATCGGTGGTTTCACTTCCCATCAATGCCTGATGGTAGGACTCTTGCCAATCTAAAAACTCATTAAATGTTGTAATTCGCTTCATTATAGATCCATTACTGTTCAATAACTTCAAATGATAGCCCTAATTCTTTTAAAATGTCAAAAAAATTAGGAAAAGACGTCGCAATACAATCACAATTCTCTACCGTCGCTTCAACACCAGCCGCCAACGCACCAATAATCGCAGACATGGCCATACGATGGTCACCTCCCGAATCATAATAAAACGGTTGAATGTCTTGACCACCTTCAAGATCAAACCCATCGACATATTCTGTAATTGAACAGCCCATCGCTTCTATCAATCGAACGATAGAACTTATACGATCCGATTCTTTCACCCGAAGTTCTTCAGCATCACGAACCTTCATTGTCCCTTTCGCAGACAATCCAAGAATCGATAAAATTGGAATTTCATCAATAATATTTGGTATCACATCCCCACTTAATTGGGTATTAAAAAGCTCGGATGATTGAACCTCTACATTAATAGTTGGCTCCCATGTATCCGAGGCACGATTCTTACGAATGCGACCCCGCATGCGAGTAATACAATCTAACGCTGCATTTCGAGTTTGATTATCACCAATTCCTGTCAATTCAACAAACGTTTTTTTAGCTAACACACTTAGTGCAATAAAAAATAACGCCGATGAAATATCACCAGGCACTCTTAATACTTGCTCTGGGTTAGGATTTTTGAGTGACTCCATATTTTGTAAAGTAACACGCTTGCCATAACTATTAATAGCCGCCCCATAATACTGTAATAATCGTTCGGTATGATCTCTTGAATGTTCAGGTTCATCAATCGAGACATGATCGGTATATAAACCCGCTAACAATACCGCCGATTTAACCTGAGCACTCGCCATTGGTAAAGCATAATCAATATCGTTTAATGAATCCACGGGTTGAATACGTAAAGGTGGAAAAATATCTTCAGAATCGGGACGAGACTGACCAGAAATACGCGCACCCATTCCAGTTAACGGATCAATAATACGCTTCATAGGCCGTCCCTGAATCGATATATCTCCTGAAATCACCGATTCAAACGACTGAGCCGCTAAAAGCCCAGTAAGTAATCGAATCGAAGTCCCAGAATTTCCTACATCTAATGTAATCCCGGTTCCAGGAGACTGTAAGCCACGAAGACCCCGGCCTTCCACCACATACTGACCGTTCTCTTTTGTAATAGAGACACCTAATTGCTGCATAATTTTACAAGTATTTAAACAGTCTTCAGACTCTAAGATATGTGAAAATCGAGAGCTATTCTCACACAGTCCACCTAAAATAAACGCACGATGAGAAATCGATTTATCACCAGGAATTGAGGAAATACTAGTATTTAATGATACTTTTTGAGGAAAAATACGACAAATTAACATTTAAATAATGAACCCTTTCTTTTGAGAAAACCCTTCATCCCATTCACTCGAACCAGATTGTTTAGATTTCTTTTTCATATCATTTAAAAACGATTTCGACATATCAACATTCATCACTCGAACCGAATGCTCTTCTTGTGTCGGTAAGCCAATCTTACTAATCATGACATTAACCTGTTGTTCTTTTTGAGTAACTTTAGTGTTTAAAACTCCAATTAAATGTTTAGCCACACTGTTAAAATCTTTAATGACAGGTAAAATCGAGTCGATTTCTTTTTTCGAGAGTTTCTTTTTTCGTTTAAATAAAGACAACATACTACACGTCCAAAACTATGATTGTGGCGAATCTGCTTGAGGATCAGTAAAAGAAATATGAGACGGGATATTTGAAGGGTTATTTGACGCCGATGACAATGAAGCGGGTGAAGACCCCATGGAAGAATTAGGCTCTGGCTCTTTTTTTACTGAACCGGATTTTAAACCATCCTCTTCCATTTTATCAAGCTGTTCTTTTAATCGTCGCTCTTTTTCTTCAAGTCCATTTAATCGTCCCCTTAAATTTTTAATTTGATTCATATTCGTAAAAAACTGATCTAATGCCGCTTGATCATCCGGGTCGTCTAAAACCGCACCATCCACCATTTCTTCAAGTGCAAGCAACATTTCCATTTTCTCTTCTAAGGATGATTTTTTACTTTTCTTTTTTAATTTTTTATCTTCTTCATCCGCGGCAACTGCAATTGCTTCAGCCGGAATATAATCGGAGCTAGTTTTTTGGGTTTGAGACTGTTGAGTTTGAGAAAGGTTTCCTTGTTGTTGACCCGCATCGGTTTGTTTAGTTCCGGATGTAGATTGTCCAGCCATCAACTCTTCCGTTAAATTCATCAAATCAGATTTTAAATCTGAAATCTGAGAATTCACTTCGCGAAGTTCAGCCGCCGCCGAATTCACTTGATTAATATTAGGACCCATCCCATTTATACCTAAACTCATAATATCCTTAATTAATATTAGGCTTATTATAGCATAGAGAGGTAAAACTGAACATTCAAAAGCTTACTGACTAATATACGAAATTAAAGCTGCTGTCACAGCTACGTTCAAAGACTCAACTGAATTAGATAACGGTATCGTACACGATCTCACATTAGGCAAGGACCGACATCGTTCAGAGACACCCACTCCTTCTGAACCCAAGACAAATACGGTAGCCTCCTCTAAAACAATCTCAGACAACGTAACCCCACCTGATGCCTCCAATAAAATCCAAGATAAATCCCGCCAATTGTCATCCTCAAAAACATGTTCCGAATTCAGTAAAACCGGAACCCCAAAGCAGGCTCCCGCCGATCCACGAATTGTTTTTGGATGAAAAAAATCAGCACAGTCCGATGAACATAAAACTCCATCCATATTAAACGCGGCCGCCGATCGAAAAATCGCACCCAAATTAGACGGATCTCGGACTCCATCTAAATACAAATAACGGCCATTTGGAACTGGCTTGAGCATTGCAATATCAGGCCACCGTGCAACAATACAAACCCCAGAAGGAGAAGGCATCGTCGATAAGTCGTCCATTAAACCGTCAGACACAAGGTCTGATTTAAATGAGTAGAACACATCAGGAAGTTGTACCGACTCTTTATAATAAATATGAGAAATCAAACTTGGATAGAACGTAAAAAATAAACTAGCCACTTTTAACGACTCCATCACAAATAACTGATGTTTTCGACGATAAACCGAACTAGATAATAATTGCCGGCACTGCGATAGTCCAGAATTATGCCGACTCGTGATCATCTTTTGTTCAGTAACACAACGGCATGAACCGCCATTCCCTCTTCACGCCCCACAAATCCCATTAACTCTGAAGTAGTGGCTTTAACCGAAACATCTTCAAAAGAAATCGACAGTCGTTCGGAAATAGACCGTCGAATCGGATCGATAAACGGCTTTAACTTCGGTTGCTCCGTAACGACTGTTGTATCAATATTCACAATCTCATAGTCTCGATTACGCATCAGACGGCACACTTCATCTAATAAAAGCATACTATCCGAATCTTTAAACTGAGGACTGGTATCTGGAAAATGATCTCCTAAAGACCCTAAACACAAAGCCCCTAAGATAGCATCCATAATCGCATGAGTTAATACATCGGCATCCGAATGTCCCAATAAGCCTTTAGGAAAGGGAATGGTCACACCACCTAAAATTAATGGCCGATTATCTGCAAACTGATGAACATCATACCCTTGTCCAATTCTAAAAGACATTTAAAAGGCCCCTTCTGGTAATAAGGCAGTCAATGACGCACCAAATAAAATGACAAGTATAGTCACTAAAAGTACAGATATTATAATAGGAGCTAATAAAATAATAATGGAACGTAAAATAGAGGTTTGATAATTGGATTGAATAAATATAACCGTAAGATAAGTAACCCAAATATAAATCAAAACCTCAATAAGTCCTGAAAAAACCAAAAAATCAGCCCCTAAAACCAAGCTATTTACTGAAAGAACCATTGGAAACATCGCAAGTAAAATCGTATAAAACACACGTAAAAAATGACCATTCAAACTCATAAAACGAGCGGTCAAATGAAAAAAAGCACAATTAAATAGTGTTAATACCCCAATAAACAAAAAAGCTAAAATTAAGACAGCAAAATCAAATCCAGTATCTAATGTTCCCACTAATGCAACTAAAAATAAAGACAAAATGGCCGGATTACGCAATTCATCCGTAGAACTATTTAACACAACACTAGGTTTTGTTATTAAATTATAAAATAACGACATCATCTAACTAAAACTCCCTCATTAAATAAAAATGGACGAAAACTATTCGCAATAGACATTCTAAACGAACGAAATAATGACCGAAATGAGGCCTCTTGTAAATAGATAATAGTAGGAACGGACTCTAAATTTGCTAAAATTTGAGCTTGAATAATCGCCGCATCTAATCCACCTAAAGAATCGATTAATCCTATCTCCTTAGCCTTTCGCCCCGTAAAAATTCGACCATCTGCTAACTGCTGGGCTTTTGCTTGAGTAAAGGACCGTTGCGTCATTAAAACTTCGATAAACTGTTGATGAACATCTTTCAAGTGAGTTCGAATCAACGCTTCTTCCTCTGGTGTTGACGATCGCCATGGATTTAAAATATCCTTCATTTTACCCGCTTTGTATGTTTTAAACGCCACACCATATTTCTCTTGGACTTGAGTAAAGTCTGGAACTTGTATAATCACACCTAAACTCCCCACCAAAGATCCTGGCTGAGCAACAATATGATCAGATGCTAAAGAAATCCAATAGGCACCTGACGCACCAGAATCTACAATGGACACCACAACGGGCTTAGCAGTTTCTTTTTTAAACTGCTGAATAGTTGAAAATAGCTCTTGAGACGAGCCTACAGAGCCCCCTGGACTATTCACTCTCAAAATAACCGCTTTAACATCTTCACGATTAGCAGCTTGGGTCAGTTGATTTCGAACCCCATCAATACCAGACGTTTGAAAAAAATCGGGAGATTCTAACTGTATAGGTCCATAAATAGGGATTACAGCCACTAAATCTGAAGACGACTTAGACTGACGCTGAGTAGAAGAGGTATTAGAATTAAACTGTGCCAAAACTAATGATAAAACAAATAGCCCTATCAAAGATGCCATAATAATTCTTTCTCTTATACTCATAAACCTCATTAAAACCTATGACAACCATTAATGCAAGTTTAATTAAAGATATACCTAATTCTCTAAAAATTTGATATAGTTTGAATATTGGGACTAAGGAAAAGACAATGAAAAAAATATTATTATTAACCATTTGTACCACACAATTATTATTTGGAATTTCACCAGAAGAGTTCCCATACAAACAACAAATCAAGCTCAAAAACTCAACGGTGGCCGCATTTTTTCTAGACCCACATGTTATTGAAACTCTTAACGCCGGTAAGAATAATTTAATTATAATTAATAAAGAAAGAAAAATTGTTCCTTACAAAATCATCAAGCAAAATAGTACAAGCGAATATGAACTGAACCCAATACCCACACCAAAGGGTACCGACTCTTCAAAAAGCACTAAACTCTACCTTAAAAGCCCTAAACTTTACTTCAAAGAAATCATCCTAACAAAATCTGGAACCCTCCCACACAATACAAGACTGAATATCAACGGATACATGCAAAATATTAAAGACAAACGAACCGTAGCACGATCCATGACACGAGTCCCCTCTACCAGCCAAACATTAATGATTCCGTTATTTAAAGAAACCTACTATCCATTTTACGAACTCGAAATAAAACCAGCAAAAGATATTAGTATTGAACGCATTGTAGGAACGTACAAAAACCATCTCTTGCTTTTTAAAAGCAGCAAAGGCCCTCTCTATTTATATTATGGAAGTAATCATCAGTATCCTGTAAGCAAAATTCATAATCAATCCCTTAATTTATCTCAAAAACCATCCATAATCAGCACGGAACCTTGGTCCGAAAACGCAAGCTACAATGACCCAAATAAACTCAAAAAGGCCTGGACCTATCCAAAGTTTATATTACTAATCGCTGTCATTGTTGGACTAATAGTCACACTACAATGGGTAAAGAAACGAAAGCAATAATTATACAGGGGTTCCCAACTTACTTAGATTAGTTTGATTCCAAGATTTCGATAAATCATCACAGTTAAATGACCACTCAACGTCAGGTCCAACAACTGTAATGGTCGAAGTATCTGTAGTCTGACCAATAACTTCACAATAAACATCTTGAGACTCTGCATCTTCTAATGCTTTAGGAACATTAGCTGGATAAATCGCGACAACATAGCCACCATTTTCAGAAAACAATGACGAAGCTACCGAAAAATCAAGAGGTAATTGTAATGACGCTCCAACTCTGTAGGAAGCTCGTTCTCCAAGCACCATTTCACATACGGACTGCCATAAACCACCCACACTAATATCGTGACAAGCTTCTACAAAGTCCTGCTCGTATAACGAACGAACAAAGCGGTTATGAGCAGCTTCTTCTGTTAAACGTACCTGAGGCGCCGCCTGATCTGTATTTATATCATCGCCAAATACCGTTGCTAATTGTGTGGCTCCAAATTCATTGTATCGTTTTCCTACTAAGAGAAGGGTTAAGCCAGAAGTAGACGCTTGCATGGTACGAGCAGTTTTAACATCGTCCACACGCCCAACACAGCAAATAACTGGTGACGGAACCACCGCGTTACTAGTTTTCGATTCATTGTAAAAACTAACATTACCAGAAATAATTGGAATATTTTCATCATGTAATGATAACGCTCGAGCCGCTTCTCCAATTCCACGGACACCTTCTTGAAAATCATAAAATACCGACGGTTGCTCGGGACTACCGTAATTCAAACAATCGGATATGGCCAGTGGAACCGCACCTACCGCAATCACATTTCGAACCGACTCAGCAACAGCCGCGGCACCGGATACATAAGGATCCACATTACCATACAAATTACTATCCATAGAGACCGCTACTCCCGCCTGAGAACCCTCAACCGGAGTAATCACCACAGAGTCGGCTTCACCCGGATAAATAACGGTATTGCCACGAACGGCATTATCGTAATAACGATAGACATATCGCTTAGACGTATTATTATGCATCGCAAGTTGTGTCTCACACTGTTGTTTAAGTTGATCTAAAGAAAGTGTCGGTACTTCCGATCCTTTAGCGACATAGCGATTAGGATCTGCCTGACGATCGGCATGAACATCTGTAGTAATTGCCTCAATAGGTAAATCACAGACCACATTATTTTGATGGGTAATCACAAATCGTGATTCTTGTGTAACTTCACCAATCACAACCGCACCAGCTTTATAATATAATTCTGGAAGCGCAAATGTTTCATTAAATAAACGGAGAATTTCTTCACTCGCATGTTTGGGTACCACTAAACAAAAACGTTCTTGTGTTTCTGAACACGAAATCACTTCAGGAGCTAAGCCATCAACCGCCACATTCACATCATCTAAATTTAAACGAACTCCTAATCCAGCCCCTACCCCAAGCTCAGATGTTGCACAAGAAATACCACCCGCGCCTAAATCTTTAAATCCAATCGCCCAACCACGTTCTTTGACTAAGTCAATTAACGCTTGGATAGCATCGGCAATCACTCGCTTCAAAAACGGATCATGAACCTGAACAGCACCTAAATTTTTCATATCATCATCTGAATCCAGTACATCACTTGAAAAACTCGCCCCACCAAAACCTGTTGAGTCAGTAGATTTTCCAAATAAAATCACATCATACGGTGTTGTCTTAGCCTCATCTGGTACGTAACTATGAATAATGTGATCTGCTTCAATTAAACCAAGAGCCGCCACATTCACTAAACAATTATCATTGTAAGACGAATGATACAAAGTTTCACCACCCAATACGGGAACGCCTAATGCATTTCCATAATCGGAAACACCTTTTACAACACGCTCTGCAATTTCTTCGACAATTGGAACATTTCCATCTTGATTAATGCCAAAATGTAACGAATCTAAAACCCCAATCACATCGGCTCCCATGCAGTATACATCTCGAACCACACCACCAACACCCGTAGCCGCACCTTCAACAGGCAAGACCTGTGACGGATGATTATGTGATTCATGGGATAAAACAATTCCGTATTTTTTACCATTATGATCGGTAAAATCAACGATACCAGAATCTTCTCCAACACCTAATAAGACATCCTTACCTTTGGTAGGTAAGGTTTTTAAAGTCGGCTTACTACTTTTGTACGAACAGTGTTCGGACCACATGGTATCAAAGACCACTTCTTCAACAGCGGACGGATCGCGTCCCAGTAAAGACTTAATTTGTTCTAAATCTGATTGTGATAATGTCATACAAATATTTTTACATACCAACGGCACTTAGTAAATACATTACGTAAGAAAGGCAAAAAAAGTTATCCTTTACCTGGACGTGAAGGACTGCTGCCTGCAAGACTAACACACTCAGAAGCCTCGTCCCACTCATCCCATCTTTGAGTTGAGTAAATTTGAGGTTGAAGCTTATCTATAATGATGGTAATTATAGTTGATAATGAGGAATTTTTATTGACTATGGAAAATGCCATATAGGCTGTCAACGTTTCTATTATGTCACTAAACTCTGGAGTCTTTAGATCTGCCGAACCACCTAATGCCTTACCTTCATCCTCGGCAGCTCCTATTTCTAAATACCCATAAGTTGAATTTGAAGACGAAAGAGCTTCTGGACTTAACCATTCTTTCAAATTAGTAAAATATACTTCAAGCTCATTAATTTCACATAATTGTTGTGGCGTTTTTAAATGACTTTTACTATCACCAGAATTAAGATCAGCTAATATGTCGAAAAATTTATCAATTAAAATTTCGTAGCTATCACCTTTTGAAGGCATTGAACCATCAGGTGAAAAGTCAGGTTCAGTAAAAAAACCATGTCTATAACTAGTGTCAAAAGAACGATCAACTGAAAAATCAGGATAAAATAACTCCAACCCGTATTTTACACAAAGTAGATTAAAGTAAGCGCTTACATATCGCTGATTTAAATTCCAATGCATAAACATTTTTTGAAATTCAGTAAAAACATCTTTGGGTTTTGTAAGATGAAATTGTTTCAACAGAGGTGTTGTTGTCCCATTTTTAAATTCATTCAATAGTGTTTTAATAGTTAGATCTGCACGTACAAATTCAGAGGGATTCCCAGTTTTATGTTGGATAGTGCCCCATTGATCGTTAGGACTTAAATCAATAATAATTTGATGTTTAACACGTTCTAAATATAAATCAATATTACATGAATTTGATGTAGGTAATGATATGTCACCTACACCTAGACGTGTAAACTTTGAGCGCCCAGACCGGACTGTAGCATTTTTTTTATAGGCAGTCACAATTTGATCACAACGATCTAATAAAACATCACCAGGTATAACCAAAAAATCAAAAACTGTTTTAATAGAACCTTCTTCTGGGTCATCTTTTTTTAAAAAAAGGCCACACGACACAATTTTATATTGAATTAACATTGTACATACCTAAGTTTGAAATTTTATAAAATTATAGCAAAGATTTTCAAAATTACAATACAAAAAAGACTTAAGATTTTAATATTGCATAAAAGTTAAACTCTGATATTTATTATTCTGATTTTTTGAAAGAGCCAGAAACTTCTGAAAACATGTTCAAAAGTTCAATCAATATCAAAGATGTTCCCATCACTGAAATATTTAATGTCTCTTCATCAAAACGAATAGAAACGGGCATTTCTTTAGAAAAAGGCTCATTTAAACCACAAGCTGTACTAGGGTTAGAAAGCTGGCGAAAATAATGCCACTGATATAGCTCTAGAGTACTGTGATGACCCTTATCAAGACAACATAGTTGGAGGCACCAGAGGCCAATCAACCTAAAAAATATTATTATATAATTCCCACCGTCCTTTAATTAAACAATGAAACGCATGATTAAGACAACAATCCATACTTTCTTTGAGATTTGCACGAAAAAGATTGAAATTCTCAACCAAGACCTCTCGTACATTATCTATAAAAAACTATCTTCACCAAACAATTGAACAGAGTCTTCATAGGTGCCAACTAAAACAAGTTTCAAATTGTTTTATGCCATACACAAATAATAATTTAAGATCATAGACATTAAAGGTTTGATAATCAACACTTCGCACTAATTCTTAAATATGCCGAATTAACAAACTCGTATTAGAATTAAAAAAACTTGAGACTTATGAAACAATAACTAAAAACAAATTGTTTTAAGATTTTTTGAAATTAATTGTTTTAAGATTTTTTGAAATTAATTATATTTAAAAAAACAACAAGAATTTATACATGCTTTAAAATAATTAACGCACGCTGAGTAGATTTCTGCTTATTTTTTATTGGAAAAACCTTGAACAAATACGATTCTTCATCCGACATCACGGCTTCCAAAGACGCCGTTTTGATCCCCTTATCCAAACACTCATCTATCGCATCTAAAACATCCGATTGGCTAATAAATCTAGAGACTGCCTGCCCCAACACCTCTCCAGGTACAAATCGGAGCATCGTTTCAGCATGATGATTAATATGAGTAATCAAACGATCAACACTCACTAATATAACCCCCTCATCAATACTATTCATAAGCTGCTTAACCGTCGTTACCTCCATCGACAAACGTGACGATTTCATCCCATCATACTCACGATACAAATCAAATAACTTAGTAGCGTTACGAGCAATGGACCCAAACACATCCTGAGCCTGAAATTCATCAAAGTTCACCTTCATCCGTTTTTTAATGACGGAATTTAACAACTGATCGTTAAAGTATTCTAATTGATATTTTATGTCCCAATAAAATCCAACCCATATCCCCATAATAAGAAAGAGGCCGACAGCAATATGCTTTAACATTACATGAAGGTATTGTTGCTTAAATAAGATCTCATTTTCAATAGCAAAAACTTCAAAACACGCTGATTTAAATGATAATAAAATACCAACAAAGCTAAATACCGATAAAAAGATAACCGCTAATAATTTGTAATAAAATGGAATACGATTTAAAAATGACCTCATAAATGATAAACCTTTACAAATTTATTGATACTATCATCAGTACCCACTACCACCAATACATCCGACTCTTCTAAAGGATACTCAGGATCTGGAACATCTGTCATACGACTAATATATTGAATATCACCGTCATCATCTACTTCTGGTAAAAACTGTTTAATTCCAACAATATTAATACGATGCTTAGACCTCAAATCAAGCTCTTTTAAAGATCTTCCAACCAAATCTGTAGGAACGTTTAATTCCATTAACACGTGCTTTTCACTAATCTGAACAAAACGACCCGTCTTACCTAAGGTTAAACTGGAAGAAAGCTGTTTCCCCATCTCTTCCTCAATATTAATCATATGTTTAATACCCATAGAATCTAAAATGTTTTGTTGAAGCGTACTAATAGCTCTTACATGAATTTCCTCAATGCTCATCTTTTGTAACAAAGCGGTTGTTAATAAGCTAGATTGAATATTTGACCCAATCGCCACCACCGCAATATCCACCGTATCGACTTGAACGGCACGCATTGCTTTCTCATCAGTTGAATCTAATACAATCGCTTGATCAATAAGATCTTTCAGGTCATCTACGATATCTTCATCCTCATCGATACCGATCACATCAAAGCCCTTTTGACTAAGTGTAACCGCAATTTTTGAGCCGAAGCGACCTAATCCTATAACTGCAACATTTTTCATAGTATTATCCTAACAAAATCCTTTCTTCTGGAAAACTATAATTCGATTTAACTCGACGCTTCGCTAAAATCATTCCAATCGTTAATGGACCCAATCGACCAACTAGCATTACGACTATCATCGATACTTTTCCAGCCGTACTTAAGCCCGGAGTAATACCTAAGGACAATCCAGTGGTTCCAAATGCCGAGACCGTCTCAAACAACAAAGGTACAAACGAAAAAACTTCGGTTAATAACAACGAAAACAACACTGTAATTATCAAAATAGAGGATATAAAAAAAATATTTAACGCACGATACACATTCAACGACGATAAGGTTCGTCCAAATAATTCTACTTTAGTTTCGCCACGTATCACACTAAACAATGCCGCATGGATAATTCCAAATGTAGTTGTTTTAATCCCACCACCTGTAGAACCGGGAGATGAACCGATAAACATTAACAAGGTAATGACTAATAAACTCGCCACTGAAAACCCAGCCATATCTACCGCATTAAACCCAGCAGACCGAGCTGATACCGAATGAAAAAACGCAAGCACCAGTTGATTCATAAACGAAAACCCACTTAATGCCAAATCCCGCTCAACAAAATATAAAACAACGGTTCCTATAATTAACAAAACAAACGTCATTAATAACGGTAATTTTGTTTGAACTTTAAGTCGTTCACGTTTCTTTGAGAAAAAATGTTGCCGTAGATTAAAAATAACTGGGAATCCAATACCACCAATCACAATCAATACCGAAAACACCAATAGTATATCTAATCTCTGTGAAAAACTCACTAAACTATCCGTAAATAATGAAAACCCCGCATTACAAAAAGCCGAAATAGCATGAAAGACAGAATGAATCACCGCTTGAGAAAACGTTTGAAACTGATCTTTCCAAAGAAAAAACAACGTAATAGCACCAAGTAACTCCACCCAAAACGTATAAAGAAAAATAGACTTAATTAAAGCAAAGGTTTCTCCCACACCTTCGGTAGCCAAGGCTTCTTGATACTCAATAGATTGAGTTCGTGACACTTTAGATCGGATCACCAGCATCATCAAGGCATAAAATGTCATAATACCCAAACCACCTAATTGAATTAAAACCAAAATCACACTCAATCCAAATCCAGAAAAATATTCTCCAACATCATGCAATACTAAACCCGTAACACATAATGCTGACGTAGCCGTAAATAAAGCATCTACAAAGGAAATAGGCGTCATAACGGTTCGAGAAACCGGTAACGAAAGCAACAAAGCACCAATAAAAATAAATATCACAAACCCTAACACAAATAACTGTGCGGGTTGAACACGTAATAAGTTGATCGCTCTCACCAAATCAGAAAAACGAACCAAAACAACTAAGCCAAAAATAAATTGAACCAAACCATAAAGTTCGGACATCTCTAAATCTAACACCACCAAAGACAACAGCGGAATAGCTACTAAAGAGTTGATCAAAGTCGACAAAAACGACATCGAAAAAGAGGCTTTAAATATGAAACGCAGCACAATATCGATTAAAAAGTATATTAATAACCCAAAATGTAACTGATAAAACAAAACACGATTTTCAAAACTCGTATAAAATACCAATTCAACAGCCAGTAAAACAATGGTGCTTAAAGTGGCTATTGATGAAAGGTAGGTCATTATAAAATTAAATAAACGACTCATTCAAACTCCTAACGAATCTGAGCTCCTAACTCGATTAGTTTATCGGTAAAACCTTCATAGCCCCGCTCTAAATGAAATAAATCGTAAATATACGTGTCACCAACAGCCGCTAATCCCGCTAATATGAGAGCCGCACCAGCACGTAAATCGGTCATTTTAACCTCCGCACCAGTTAACTGAGAAACACCAGTAATAATGGCACACTGAGAATCCACTTGAATATTAGCTCCCATTCGCATCAATTCATTGGCATGCATGAAACGATTTTCAAAAATGGTCTCCTTAATCATACTCACACCATCCACTAACACTAAAAGTGCCATCATTTGTGCCTGCATATCGGTCGGAAAACCAGGATATGGCATTGTTTCAATCGAAACGGAACGATAGGGTTCTTTATAAAAGACACGAACACTATTTTCGGCATGCTCAACACCTAAGCCCATTTCTGTATATTTTTGTATACAAGCTTCTAAGGGTTCTTTGGAAATACCCTCAACTGTGACATCACCTTGAGTAATGGCCCCTGCCATTAAAAAAGTACCTGCTTCGATTCGATCGGGCATCACCGCATAGTCAGCGCCTTTCAGTTCAGGAACTCCTTGAATCGTAATCGTCGATGATCCAAGACCTGTAATAACCGCACCTGCTTGAATTAAAAATTCGGCAAGATCAACAATCTCTGGCTCCCTAGCCGCATTCGAAATCACCGTTTCACCATCACTTAACGCAGCGGCCATCATCACATTTTCAGTAGCTCCAACAGAGGGAAAATCCAAACAAATGGAAGCCCCTTTCAAGGAACTGGCTTTCATATCTACAAATCCATGTTCAATAGAAACATCAACACCTAACGCTTTAAATCCTTTTAAATGAAGATCTAACGGACGAGCGCCAATAGCACAACCACCAGGTAAAGGAACCTTCGCATGTAAGGTTTGAGCCAACAACGGCCCGGCAACAAAAAACGACGCACGCATCGAGGTGACCAGTTCGTAAGGAGCAATATGTTTAATTGAACCTGAATTAGAAATACGAACCGACCCAGAAGATAAATATTCCGCATGAACCCCTAAGGCCTTTAACATCCGAACCATGATTCGTATATCGGCTAAATTGGGGACATTATGAACAATATAATCACCTTGAACCATCAAACAAGCCGCTAAAATGGGCAAGGCCGCATTTTTTGCACCAGAACAGCGAACAGTTCCATGTAATGACTGTCCTCCATTAATAATCAACCGAGAATTATGAGACATAATCAAGCACCTCATCTACCGCTGTTTGAAGTTCTGAAAGTCCGTCATTATTAAGAACGGTAAACTCACATAAGGATAAGCACTCATTTAAGGTTTGACCAAAACTAGACCCATCGGACTCTCGTTCATCTTGACGTATAAACGTCTCAAAATCCACAAAATCGGACTCTCGTTGACGTTTTGAAATTCGTTGGTATCGTTGCTCCAAGGAACAATCAATCGCCACTAAGCGAACACCAGATGAAAGTAAAAAACGACATTCATCCTTATGACGAATACTATCAAAAACAACATGGGTAATTCCTTGATCTTTAGCTTTTTGAAATACAAATTTTGCAAAGTAATCGGTACCGTATTGTTGTTTTAGTTCATTGGCTAACAAGGTAAGTTGATCCCGATCGTGAGCTAAACCACGTTCAGTGGCTACATCACGGATACAATCCGATAAAGAATAAACAGAAAAGCCTTTGTCTGCCAAAAGTTGACACACGGTTGATTTACCTGATCCATTTTTTCCAACTAATCCAATAGTAACCATAACTGTTTAAGCCTTCTGTAATATCGCCTAGTATATCATAGGGAAAGCTATTGAGATACCATTTAAAATAAAGGCTGTGCTACACTAAAGTTATGATTATACTAGGAATCGATCCAGGAATTGCGATTACGGGCTTAGGTGTCATTCATGTGAATGGAAATAAATTAACCCCACTTTATTATGGTGCTGTGGAAACCAAAAGTACCGATGAAACACCCAGACGTCTCAATATCATGCATAAAACACTAACGGCAGTGTTTAAAAAATTCAAACCACAACATGTGGCCATTGAATCGTTATTTTTTAATAAAAATGTAAAAACAGCGTTAACGGTTGGTCATGCAAGGGGTGTAATATTACTTTCGGCGGAAGAAGCGGGATGCCCCATTTATCATTATACACCTCCCGAAATTAAGTTGGCTGTGTGTGGAGATGGACGAGCAGATAAGAAACAAGTACAACACATGGTGAAAGCGTTGTTAAAGTTAGATGCCGTGCCCAAACCCGACGATGTGGCCGACGGCTTAGCCATCGCGATTTGCCACAGCCATTCGTATCGGTTAAAATCGTTATCATGATCGCTCAATTAACCGGAACCATTCTTTCAAAATATAATGACAATCTGATCTTAGATGTTCAGGGTGTGGGCTACCAAATCTTTGTGCCCACCACAATCTTACATGATTTAAACACAAATGAAACAACTACTATTTACACGTATCACCACATCCGAGAAGATAATCAGCAATTATTTGGGTTCCAAACGATTGAAGACAAAGATTTTTTCATATTAGTGACCTCAGTATCTGGTGTTGGTCCCAAAGTTGGATTAAAAATTCTATCTACGCTTACCCCTTCTCAATTTGGAAACGCAATTTTACAGGATAATTTACCTACCTTAACGTCGGTATCTGGCGTTGGTAAAAAAATGGCTGAACGTTTAGTGGTTGAATTGAAAGACAAAGTTCCAGCACATTTAGTAAGCGATAGTAATGCAGCTGACACTATGATTATCACACCAAAAGTTGAGCAAGAAAAAGACGACCTGATTATGGCACTCAAGAGCTTAGGTTACAGCGCCGATGAAGTTAAAAAAGCTTATCATCGTGCGGCACTTGAACTGACAGAAGAACTCAGTTTAGAACAAAGCATGAAGGTCCTTCTTAAGCACCTTTAAGCGAAGGACTCTCGCCCCCCTGATGATTTCATCTGCCACACAGCCTCTGCAATGCTAACACATCGTGATGATTGAATAGCGCCTACGTACTCTGTATATTTATCAAAAGAGTCTGTTAAAAGAATCAGTTGAATAAATGCAATCTCTCGAGATAAACCTTGCAATTTATACGCATAGCGTTCGGCACTATCTTCGAATTGAACAGAATACCATTCATAAAATTCACGACGATACACGTCTTGCAATAACTGTTTGGCATCCAATTGATACGATCCGTGTAATTTTTCTACATAACGTTCAGCCAACGATAACGAGCCCTTATACAAACAACATTTAAAATCGTCAAAATACGCCGCATTAAGCAACTGAATCGCCTGCTCTTTTAAAGCTCCTTCAAGTTGAGACAAATAAAACTCTGGCATGAGTCGTCCCTGTTCTAAACTCTCTAGAAATTCATTATAATAAGCCTGATTCACCATAGCAAAAGCAGATTCTTGAGATTCTCGCAAATGATAGGTCGCAAACATTTCGGCGTCAATCAAACTTTGATTCAACTTTAAGCTAAATAGTAAGAATCTTAAGCCATCCTCGTTAAATTGAAAAGAAAGAATTTTATACATATTAAAATTATTAAAATATATCATAAAAAAATAAAATAAAAAATATGAAACTTTTGAACCTGTTTAAATGTCTAATAAGTAAATAACAAAACAGGGACTTGTCATGACCTTAAATAAAACAATAGCCATCCAAACTCAAGACATTATGTTAACTCCTAGAGAGTTTAATCAAAAATATGTTTTTCCTAGTAACAGAATGCCTTACCCACTACCAAAACGATATGGGGCCATCATTCGTGAAGGAAGAGAATTAAAAATATATTATAAAGAAAATGATACAGAAAGATTTGGATATAAAAAACTCTCTTTAGAAACAATACGTCCATTAACAGAAAAAAACATTATTACAAAACTTGAATTAAGTTCACATATTGATCACCTTATAGAAAAACCCATCACAGGTATTTCGTATCAATTATTTGAACCAGAGGTAGATTTAAAACAAAAATATATTGAAAGCGTCTGTCATCAACTAGACGCAATGATAGCAGGGTTACCCGCAGACTTACAAAAAACATTTGGTGAAAAAGACGAGATATTGATCCATGAATTAATAAGACCCTTAGAAACTTCCGATTTAATGACTGATACTAAACAAAAGGGTGGTTTATTCAAAAAAAGTCCAACAGCAAAAGCTAACGAAAAAGTTAAAAAATTTACAAAAATATGGAACAAAAATTACCCAAAAGAATGTTTTCCAGACATGCACCCATTATCTGTGGCGGATGTCATGCTATCTCCTTATTTTGAACGTGAAGAAGTACTGGATGAACAATTCAAAAAAATTCTTGAACAAAGCTTCTATACTCAACTGGCGGTGTTGTTGATACGAGCCAAACGTCGAGGTTGTGATCTGGATACAGTGATATGTTCACAACTATCGGAAGAAAGCTTAATATCAACATTATCATTTCATGGAACCAGTTTCGAAAAAGCCTTAGGAATTATTTCAAATGGTGCTATGAAAAGCAAACGAAATAGATTTGAAGGTGAAGGCGATGCGTTTTATTCCACACGTATTGTAGCTGATTTAAATTTCTTAAGTAGAGGTGGGTATGCCTATCAAGCATCCACAGATGAACAACAGAAATTAGTGTCCACACCTACATTATACATATTTGGAACAATAGAAGGTGCTGAAAGTATCTATATTCCAGTAACAGAAGTAGATAGTACCACTCCTAAAGGACACACTATCAGTAAAGAAGGTGCCTTACTAATTCCCGTAATGATGATTAAACTAAAAGGCAGTTACAAAGATCGAGATGACGATTTGTTACGAACTTTAAATCAATATGGAAAACTCACCTTAGAGAATTTTGAAACGGCCTATAAGGCCGTAGTGGAGCCAAAGTATCACAACTCAAAAACAACTAAAGAAGTGATAAGATGGATTAACGAAAATAAATTAAAAGGATTAGCAGAATTTTTATT
>CACECR010000004.1 GCA_902558105.1 uncultured Candidatus Marinamargulisbacteria bacterium
TGTAGACGCTTTTGGTAAATATTTTTGACAGGGATATTGAGTGCTTTATTAATACTTAATAAATCGGTTTCACTAACACCAGTTTGGGGCCTTTTAATTAACTGTCTTGCTTTAAGTGATTTGAAAGAGGAGTTATAAAGTGGAAGATTACTAATGATATTTTTTGCTGACTTTCCACATTTTTCAGTTAAGTCTTCGCAGGCTGTTTGGATACATTGTTTGAGTTCATTTTTATTAACAATACATCCGTTTAGTACACCCAACGTTTTGGTTATACTGGTTCCATGTACGAGTAGCTCGTTATTAGGAACGAGCTCTAGAAGTGTTAATTTTGTGATGCTCGACCCGATATCGAGACCATAAAATATATTTTGATTAGTCAGTTTTTTCCCCAAGTCTTACAACTTATTTATAAGTGTATCATAATTTACCTAAAGTCGTTAATATTACTCAGGGGTATAATTTACCACAACCTTTTCAGGATCTCGTAAATCGATGTATTGAATTTTGCTTAATGCAACCGTGTTGATTTTTAAAAATCTATTTAGTTGAACAAATTTTTCTTTAATTAGTTGGAGTTTTCCTAGTTTTATTTCTACTTCATCATTGTATAGTAATGATAGTTCGTTTATTGGATTGAATTGGTATTGAACGGGAACATTTTGTTTGAATGATTCGATTTCTCGTCTTGTTTTTTGAATATTTTGGACTAGTTTTTTATCTAGCGATTTATTATTAAATGTCTGGCTACTAACTCCTTTGACTATGATGAGGTCTTCTAAATTTTGAATATGGTAATTTTGGTGCAAGGTGTTTAAAAGTGTGCCATCTGACGCCACAATAATATCTTGATTGCTCTGAATAAAAATGGCCCACTCTGGTTTTTCTTCGATATGAATTTCAACTGTATTTGGCCATTTAACTTTAAACGTTATAGTGTTTATTTGAGGAAAGTTTTGAGTGAGTGTTTTTCTTATATTACTGCTAAACAGTAGTGATAATAAATGCTTTTTTTTGAGCGGAGACGCGATGCGTTCAATGGCCTCATTAGGGACATAATTATTATTTTTAATCTTTAATTCTGTTATTTTTAATTGGTCTGAACCAAATACGATATAACATGTGGTGATCATCCATAAAAATAGTGTAAATGAGACTAACAAACGTTTCATAATGCGCTAAATAGAATATGCTCGATTAATTCATCAAAGGAGATTCCATGAGCTTTGGCTTGTGCAGGTAGGTCCGATAAATCGGTTAATCCTGGAATGGTGTTAAGTTCTAAAACTGTTAACTCACTTTTCTTACTTACAATCATATCGGTTCGTGAAAATCCACGACATCCAATTGCTTGGTGTAATTTAATGGCCATATCTTTGGCGAGTTGTTCGGTTTTATTATCTAATCGAGCTGGAATAATAAATTCAGTCATTCCTTCTGTGTACTTGGCATCGTAATCATAAAATGTGTTTTTAGGTACTAATTCTAGTATTGGAAATGCCGTATCTTTTGCATTTAGTGCGACAACACCCACCGTAATTTGTTGTCCTTCAATCAAGGATTCCATAAAGTAATTTTCCGGGTCGTTTGTTTCGTTTAGCCACTGGTTATAGTCTGCTTCTGTATAAATAAAATGAACGCCAATACTAGATCCGGCGGCAATGGGTTTGATAACGACGGGTAAATCTAGGTTGAGTCGTAAGGCGTGGCTAAAGTCGGCTGTTGGAATCTGGTGTTGTGACATGATGGCTTTGCAGGTTAATTTGTTCATAGCCAATAAGGATGGTATACATGTGGATCCAGTGTATGGAATCTCAAGTTTGTCTAAGTGACTTTGGATCGTACCGTCTTCTCCAAATGTTCCATGCAGTGCAATAAAGGCGATATCTGTGGTGTCTTTGTCAATACGGTCAGTTTTTGGGTCCAATAGTTTGGCTTTATAACCCATTTTTCGCAAGCTTTCATAGACATTTTTTCCGGATCGTTGAGACACTTCTCGTTCGTCAGATACTCCACCAGCTAAAACGGAAATGTTGAGTGATTTTAATTGATCTTTAGTATAAATCATGTTGCTATCATTAAGTCTACTTCTGGTTCTAAATGTATATTATTTTGTTTAGATACTTCTTTTTGAATCGTTTGGATTGCGTTTATGGCATTTGCATAGCTAGCATTGTTTGTATTTTCTAAAAAGTTAGCATGCTTTGAAGATACTGTTATATTATCAAACTGTTTACCTTTTAAACCAGCACTTTCAATTAACTCAGCAGCGTATTTGGTTTTAGGGTTTTTGAAAATACTTCCAAATGTTGCTTCACGTAATGGTTGCTTTTGTAGTCTTTGTGTTATGGCATCTTTAATTTCTTTTTCAACAAGGGCTTTTCTTGATTTTGTTAGCTTTAATGTACAGGATAGTACAATCCAGTCTTCTTTCTTTATGGTACTCGATCGATACGAAAATTGACATTCTGAATTTGATATTCTTTGAATCTCACCTGATGGTGTCATTACCATAATATCAGTAATTAACTGGCTGATCTCTTTTCCCCAGCAACCAAAATTCATTGTTACCATTCCTCCAATTGAAGCTGGCACACCTGCACAAAACTCAAGGCCACTAAGTTCATATTGCTTGCAAAGTGTCATTAATTTGTTAACACTTGTACTGGCAGAGACAGTTAAGTATTGATTAGATACTCTGGGCTCTAGGAGTTTAGGAGATAATTTGATGATTGCGTCGTAATGATGGTTTGGATTTATTAGGGTGTTGGATCCTTTTCCTAAAACAAAAATGGACGCGTAATGTTGTCTAATATAACGAAGTTCTTCGAGTGAGTGAATCGTGATAAGCTCGTTTAATTGGCCGCTTAATTTAAAACTACAAAGGTTGCTGAGTGCTGGGTTTAGTGTCTTTTCTAAATTCATTTTAATTTTTGAGAAATTTTGGGCAGTATTGAACTAATATTTCCTGCGCCCATTGTAATAATGACATCATTTTGGGTAGTTTGACCATGAATAAAAGTGGGAATCGCATCTTTGTCTGGGATGTAGTAGGCGTCCTTACCTTTTTCTTTTAATCGGATGACAATATCATTGGCACTGATACTATGATCGTTCGATTCGTTTGCTGCAAAAATATCGGTAATGATAATGGTGTCCGCATTTTGAAAGCTATCAGAGAATTCATTTAAAAATTGTTTGGTTCTTGAAAATCTATGAGGTTGAAACACACAAATGATACTTTTTTGTAGACTCGCTTTTGCGCTTTCAAGTGTTAATTTAATTTCTGTTGGATGATGTGCATAATCGTCATATAGACTAATGCCATCTATTTCGGAATATTTTTCGAATCGTCTTTGGGTTCCTTTAAATTTTTGCACGCCATTAATTATAGTTTGTTTGTCAATATTCTCTTTGGTGGCGACAGCGATTCCGGCTAAGGTATTGTAAATATTGTGGTTTCCATGTACTCGTAATTGGATCTCGCCACACTCTTCTTGATATATCCAAAGTTTGAATGAGCTTCCTTCGTTTGTGTGTATGATGTCTGTGGCACGAATATCAGAGTTGTGATGGATTGAAAATGTTATTTTTCTGTTTTCTTCAATCGATGTCAGATACTCTCTCGTGTAAGGATCGTCGTTATTTAAGATGACATAGCCATTTTGTTGGATTGTTTTATCACCAAACTCTCTAAAGTGTGACATTAAGTTATCTGTTGATCCATAAAAATCCATATGTTCAGGTTCAATATTGGTAATGACCGAAACATTTGGTGATAGTTTTAAGAATGAACCATCACTTTCGTCAGATTCGGTAACAAAGTAATCTTTTTGGCCTAAATTCGCATTGGACCCTGTGGTTTTCATTGGTGACCCAGTTAAATACGTTGGATTGAGTCCTGCTTCAGTTAAGATAGTGGCGATTATGGCTGTGGTAGTTGTTTTTCCATGTGTTCCAGCCACCGAAATTTTTTGTCTGTGTAAATTCATCAGTTCGTTTAACATTTCGGCTCTCATTAGGCAGGTGAGGCCTTGTTTTTTTGCTTCTATAAGTTCAGGATTGTCGTTTGAAATAGCACTTGAGATGACAATAATCGAGTTGTTTTTAATATTACTCGCTTCTTGATTGAGGTAAATGGTAGCCCCTAGGTTTGTTAAATAGTTGATGGTTAAACTTTCTTTAATATCGGAACCACTGACAGAACAACCTAGTTGAAGTAATAGTTTGGCGATGCCGCTCATGCCACATCCACCAATTCCAATAAAATGATATGTATTTTTTAGTAAATTCACTTAGAGACCTATCTCTTGCACTACTTCTTATTGTTTCAAATTTATTCGGCTTCGTACAGTCTTAAATTTTCTTTGTATATTTTTTTTCGATCCATCCTGAAAAGCCATTTGAGAATGATATTTTTATCCATTTTTTATGATTTTTAATAATTTTTGCTTTAATTCCTTCGTCTAATAATAGTGTATAGTCGATTGTTTCACTGGGACTTTCACGAAGTGGCGTTTGGTTTTCTTGAATAACTACATAGTGATCCAGACTTTTGGTCAACTGACTTATTGTTATTACTATTAAGATACTATTAAGTGTGATTAATACTTTGTGATCTAAAATTGGATTTGTGCTTCGTCTTAAACGCCAGGTACTGAGAATAATGACGATTAAACATAGAATGATCCATTCATCAGCTGTTAAGATTTTAAAACTTTTATTAAAGAGTGCAAAGAGTGAGTCTTCTGTATTTAAGTTATCAATTACGAAGTCTCTTGCGATTAATAAATTATGCTTAATATCCAAGTCTCGAGGCTTGAGTGAGTGAGCTTTTTCAAGATGGATGATGGCTTTTCCAATTTGTTTTTGTTTAAGGTAAGCTGTTCCCAAATTGTAATGAGCATGACTATTATTGGGGTTCTTGTTTACGGTTTGAATTAGGTTTTCATTCGTATAGTTTTCGTTTGCAAATACTGAAGAAATGAATAATAGATGTAGTGATAATAATATAATATATTTCATTAGATCAGCTCCTTTTTAAGAGTTTGTAGCAGAGTGCTTAGTGTTGCTTTTAGATCAACGGATTGTTCAGGTTTTTGGTTTGTAAATCGGTGTTCATCTACTTGCTTAAGCACGAGAATGATATTTTCGATTGCTTGTGCTGAAAACTCTTTTGATAGCGTCTCTTTCAGTGTTTGATAGGTTGCACCCACTAGTTGATGATTGGTGCTCGTTTCTAAAAATTCGTAAAGAAGTTTCGCGTAAGCTGTGATGTCATTGTTTTTGGATAATGTTTTGATGGCTCGTTCGTAGGCAGCTTTAGTCGCAAGTTGTTTTTTATAATTTGGATTCCGTTTTTGACGTATCCAAGATGCTAAGATGACACCCAATTGGCTTAATTGAAGTGTGCTTAATCCAATAATGAGTAATTTTGGCCATTGTGAGTTAGTAGATACAAGTTTGTAGGGCCTTAATAGTGAGTCTGTGTTGTTTTTTATACTTGGGTTACTGTCGCGGATAGTATCTGCGTTATTAGGTAATACATTAAATTGAATAGGAGTTGTTTGTAATGTTTCGTATGTTTGTGTTGAGGGTGAAAAATAGCTAAATGAGATACTGGGTATGGTAACCAAACCGGCTGTTTCTGATACGATGATGTAATCCAGCAGCCGTTCAACTTCTTTACTCATTGGGTTGAGGGTTGTTTGTGCGGATGATTTATAAATTGAGAGAGTCTCTGGAGCGTTAATAGTTATGTCATTAATTTGATCTAAATTCCCAGTTCCGGATAAGGTGATGCTCAGGGTGTTCGGCGTATTTGCAAGTAGTGTCGATTTTTTAATGGATGCATTGATATTAAAGTCTCCAACGGCATTGTCAAAGTTTTTTGGGGCATTTTCAGGTAGAATTTGTACATTGATGCTAACGGCTTCAGTTTGTAATGACTGAGTAGGATTAAATGGACCTGTTGAAAAGACAATTCCAGCTGATGGGATCTCGTAGCTTCCACTCTCAAGGGGTGTAATTTTTTTATTTGTAATTTCGTATGCATAATATCGCTGATTATCTTTAGTAACAATTTGTTCTTTTTTTGGAATTTCTAAGTCTTGGACCCATGCTTTTTCGAAACTTGGAAAGGATACATTCATGGTATTCCAGTAATTTCGTTTTCGATAGAGCACTAATTTGTATTGAATGGATTCGCCTAAATAAATATTTTCTGTTGAAACTTGAGCCTCGAGTATTACATCGCTGCTAGGCGTTGTTTCAAGGATGGATTGAGTTGTTATTGTATTGGGTTTGTTTGGAGAGTCGATTGATTTACCTACTGTTAGATATAGTGGATCGGTTAGAACGGGCTCATCGTTTGTTTTGACTTTAATAGCCGGTATACTCAGATTACCTTCTTTAAGTGGTAATAATTGATACTTGTAAATGTATTTAATTTCAATTTCACCATTGCGATTCGCAAGGGCTTTAGACTCGGATCGAGAGAGAATTTTAAATGATGAGGAAAGATCCGGTAATTTGACTGACATTTTTTGTTTGGGATCTTTATAAAATAAGTCCACGGTGAGGGTTACTGGAACATTTAGTGCGGTTTCCGTTGTATTGAGAAACGCATTAATTTGTAACTCGTCATCGTTAGTATTTCCAAATGTTACTGCACTGAAAAGTATGGAGACTAGAAGTATTTTTACGAAGTTTACCATGAGACATCCTTATTAAATTTAGTACTTTGTTTCAGTCGATTGACAAAGTTTTGTCGAGCTTGTTTTTCTTGTTCATTAACGTAATGTTCGATGGATTGAGTAGATTTTGTGGATCCATCCGATTCTTGAGTATTAGAGTTTTTGTTTGAAGTAGCTGAGTCTGTATTTTTGTTTTGAGGAGTCTCGTTAATTTCTTCATTGGAGTTTGAGTTTGAATTATTAGTTGATTGCTCTTTTTCTTTCGCTTGTTTTTCTAGTGCAATTTCAAGGTTTTGACGCGCTTTTTCAAAATTAGGACTCCGTTTTAGGGCTTTGCTTAGATGTTCAATGGCTAGGTCTAATTTATTATGCTGAAGGGCTGTTGTTCCAAGGTTATAGTGAGTGGCCGTTTTATATTGTTCTGAGATATTTTGTAAGGCTTGAGAGTAGGCCGATATACTTTTATCGAATTCATTGGCTTTGTTGTAACTGTTCCCAAGGTTGTAAAGAATTCTACTATCGTTACTTTCTTTTTCTAATGCGTTTAAGAAGTAGCTTTGGGCTTTTTTGGGGTTTTCGTTAATGTTTTTTATGCCTTGGTGATTCGACCAATATTGGGCTATAAGAGAACTTTGAAAGATTAGAATAGTTATTAATATTTTAATCATTTGAATTCCTCAGTCTTGGATGTTTTTTCGTAAATTGATTGCGAAGTGTTAGTATAAGTAATATGGTTGCGATGATAACGAGTGTGTGATATCTTGGCACTTGGTTTTGACGTTGTTTTTCTTTGAAATCGTTTTGCTCATAGTTTTTAATGAGTTTATATACCTTTGATGAGACAAGTTGTTCGTCGCTAGATTCAAGAAAAGTTCCATTACTTTCCTTACTGAGTGTTTCTAGTGATTTTGGATTGAATTTGCTAATTACAATTTGGTTGTTAGTGTCTTTTAAAAATACTTGGCTGTTATTTTTTTGGATTGGAATCGGACTTCCTTTTGTCGTTCCAATTCCAATAGTAATTATTTTTAAATTATTTTTTTTGGCGAGTTTAACACTGTCATCAATAGATTCATTGCTGAGTTCTCCATCACTTAATATAATTAATACACGCTCATTTTTTGCACTTTCTCTCAATAAATAACTACTTTTAATCATTAAGTCGCTAAAACCAGTTCCACTTGAGCTGTTAAAGCCTGGATCTAACTCATCTAAAAATAAGCTAACAATAGAATGGTCAGTGGTTAAGGGAACATGAGTAAATGCTGTTTCGGTAAACCCTATTAATGCCACACGATGTGCGGTTAACTTCTGAAGTAATAATTGAACTTCTTGTTTAGCTCGACTGAGTCTATTGGGTTGGGTGTCTGTTGCTAACATACTTGTTGATAAATCTAGTGCAATGACGATGTCCATCGATGATTTATAAGTATGTGTCCACTTTTGTCCATATTGAGGTTGTGTTTTGGCTAAAATGAGTGCAAGAATTACAAAAATTACGAGTATGAGTTCTTTTTTATAAGAGTTTAGTGTAAACGTTGTATGTGAATAAAAAAGACTCATTTTTTTATGTTTTAACTTTGTCCCAAACCAAAAAATTCCACTTACTATGGGGAGTAGGATTAGCCATTGTAATTGAGTTGGGTCAGCGATTATCATTAGGGAATCCTCACAATTACTAAATGGGTTAAAATGAGTTCTAATAATAAGCAAAGTATCGCAACTGTAAGTATATAGGGATAGAGCTCAGTTGTATTAAAGCGATGTGTTTGCTTAATTTCATGTCGTTCCAGTTGATCAATTTCTTTATAAATTTCTTCAAGAGCTTTTGTGTTCTTGGCTTCATAAAATACGCCGTTGGTGTTAGAGGCGATAGCTTGTAGTAAGTCGGCATTGTAGTCCTTGTTTTTTCCAACACCAATGGTGTAGAGTTTGATATTTTTTTCTTTTGCAAGGGATGTCGCGGTGATCGGGTCGATATTTCCAGCATTATTTAGACCATCTGTTAGAAGAATCGCGATATTGCTTTGCTTAGGGTCATTCAGTCTATTAATGGCGGTAGCTATTGCCAATCCGATCGCTGTTCCGTAGGGGTTTACGGTTCCAATAGTAAATCGTGATACAAAGGTATCTAAAAGCGAAAGATCGGTGGTTAGCGGGCAGCTTGTGTACGCATCTTGTCCAAAGACGACGAGACCTAATTGATCGTTACTACGTTTTTTTATGAATTGGCGCATGGTTTTTTTTGCGGCTTCAAGTCGGTTGGGCAAAAGATCTTGCTCTAACATAGATTGTGAAAGATCTAAAATCATCATAATATTGATGCCTTGTTTGTAATTATGCTGCTTACTATCAATTTTTTGAGGTTGACTTATCGCTAATAGACATAAACATATACAGAGAGTTCGTAAGATTATTGGACTATTTATTAGCCATTTGTGGCTCTTTTTTTCTAGTTTTTTGAGCTGAGATGTATTTGGAAGTAGTATACTAGCTTGATGCCTAGATTGGGTTAATTTGAGTATCCAAAAAATCAGTAGTGGAATAAAGATTAGTGCTAGAGGGTAGACGATAATCATGTGGTTGTTCTCCGTCTATTTTCTTCACTATTAAGCTGATTGATAAATGGAATCACGGTGTCGTTTGCATACTCATGATTAATCTCGTTGAGGGTATAAAACTTGATGGTATCGCAGTAATTAAATATGGATCTAAACCGTTTAAGTTCTTCTTTGTTGTAACTAGATTTCATTAAGATATTGAGTAACTCAGTGCTCGTTAATTCGGCTGTATTAGTTTCAAGGGTAACCGTTAAATAGTCTTTTAAGATTTTTGAAATACCCACAAAGTAGTCGTCACTATTTTCTTCAGAAAATCGGAGTTGTTTTAATCGTTTGATGGCAAGTTCGCTAGGATTAATTACTTGTTTTTGATATTGATTAGTATAAATTACTTTTTTCTTTTTACGCTTTAGAAGTAAGTAATAGATTAAACCCAAACTAGATATGATGACTAAGGTCATTAGTGTCCATTGTAGCCAAGGTTTTGGTAATTTAATTTCATTTAAAATCGGACTAATCTCGTTAGATGAAGAGTGTCTTACAACGGAAATAGGAATGGATGGAACTGTCGTGTTATAAATATTTAGGGTGGGGATTAATTGCTCACCCAGTTGATAGCTGCGGATAGTGAGTACACGTCGTGTGCTTTCTTTTGAGTCTGATGTGATTTCAAATGGAGCTAAATTGGGTAATTGTAGTTGATTTACATTAGGGCCATTTATGGTGAGGGTGATGGGTTCGCCTAATCTCGTTATAGTTGGTGTGGCCGTTGCATTGATGTCATTTGCGTAATATAGGGCACTTTGTATTAAAAAAAGTATAAGAATAAATTTTTTTTTCATGAGCTTAAATATTGGAGTACAGGTTGAATAACGTCTTGGTCAATGGATAGGCATATTGGAGTGAGTTTGGCTTGACGAAATCGCTTATTTCGATCAGCAATTAAGGTGCGAATTAAGCTTTTATATTTTTCTTGGCTATCGTTGCTGTTTGTATTGATTACCAGTGTTTCTCCGGTTTCTGGGTCTTCAAGTTCGATAAATCCTAAGTTTGGCAGCTTTTTTTCACGTGGATCTTCAATAATAACAGGGATGACCGTGTGACGTTTAGATAGTTTCTTTAAGGCTTGGTCATAATGAAAGTCTTGAAAGTCTGAAATTATAATGATGGCACTTGGTTTTTTTAGTAAGGAATATGTTTGTTCGAGTGTGTGTTTAATATTCGTATGTTTTTCGGCTCCATTAAATCCGTAGATGTCTCTTAAGCAGCTTAAGATATGTTGTTTACCTTTTTTTGGTGGGTAGTATTTTTCGATATGGGTCGAAAAAAGAGCTAGTCCCACAGAATCGTTATTTTTAAGAGCGGTAAATCCAAATAATGCGGCGATTTCAGCAGCAGCTTCTCGTTTACTCTGAGAGTGTGTTCCAAAGTAATTAGAGGCGCTTATGTCTACCATAATTAAAACGTTTAAGTCTCGTTCTTCTTCAAATTCTTTTAATTGAATATCGTTAGATCGTGCACTAACATTCCAATCAATGTATCTAACATCATCACCAAATTGATATTTTCTTACATTCGAGAAATTAAGCCCTTGTCCTTTAAATTTTGAATGATATGCTCCCACCATCTGACTCGTGATGTGATGGTTTATTTTTAATTCTAGCTTTTTAACTTTAGTAATTAGCTTAGAGTTTATCATTTATGGAACTTGGACCTCATTGAGTAGTGTTGTAATAATATCGTTAATGGTTAATCCTTCAGCTTCCGCTTCAAAACTTGGGGCTAATCGATGTCTTAGTACATCGTGTGCAATCGCCTTGATATCTTCAGGGCTTACAAATTGTCTATTCCTAATATATGCGTGCGCTTGGGCTGCCTTAATTAACGCTTCAGAACCTCTGGGAGAGGCCCCATAATTTAGTAACCCTTTTAACTTATGAATCCCATTTTTTTCTGGCTCTCGTGTCGCTTGTATGAGATCTAGGACGTAATCTATAATTTTTTCATCAACGTAAATATTTTTTACTTCTTTTTTGGCGTCTTGAAGTTGCTCGATTGTAATTGGGCTAGTTAAGGCTGTTTTTTTATTTTGATGTAGGTTTTTTATAATTTGCTTTTCTTCTTCTCGACTTGGGTAATTTAATTCTATCTTTAATAAGAATCGATCTTGCTGAGCTTCTGGTAGTGTATACGTTCCTTCTTGTTCGATGGGGTTTTGAGTGGCTAGTACTAGAAAAGGTTCAGGGAGTTGATGTGTTGTTCCACCTAGACTTACTTGCTGTTCCTGCATGGCTTCAAGAAGCGCACTTTGTACTTTAGCTGGCGCTCTGTTAATTTCATCGGCAAGTACAATATTATTAAAAATAGGGCCTAAGCTGGGTTCGAAGGTATGAGTTTGCTTGTTGAAAATCATGGTGCCGGTAATGTCTGCGGGTAAAAGATCTGGCGTAAATTGAATTCGGTTAAATTTCAGTTGGCAAATTTCGGCTAAACTTTTAATAAGTAATGTTTTAGCAAGTCCTGGCATTCCTTCTAATAAACAATGCCCATCGCTTAATAATCCAATCATGCATTTTGTTACAGTGTCTTCTTGTCCCACCACTCGTTTGGCTAGTGTTTCTCGGATGGTTTGACTAAGTTGAGTGTTAATTTGAGTATTTGTCATCATGTCAGACTCCTTGTTTTTGTTTCATGTGATGAGTTTCTTATTGAAAATAGTATAGCAAAAAATAAAATGCTTGTACTCTTTAAGTTTTAGTATCATTTGTTTAAATTAAATTTTTCGTGTTTATTAAAAAACTTGCATTATTTATTTTTTTCATTCATACTCAACGCATAATCATTAAATAGTTATTGTCTTAAAAAAAGAATTTGAAAAAAAGTTTTTTTATGTATAATAATTATTTATTACTGTGTTAATACAAGTTGAAAGGAGTAGCGGTTTTAAGAATTAAAGGAGATGGTTAGTTTTTTTAGCCTTTATTTTTTTTTTTGTATTGGTAATCTCTAAAAGGAGTTTAAAATGAAAAAAGGATTTTTATTTTCAATTTTAGCAGTTTTAGCTGCGGCTACAATTGCAAACGCTGCGCCACGTTTTGGTGCTGTTGCACAAACAGGTGGTAACAATGGTGCTAACATTGGTGCGATCTTAACTGATGATATGTATAATGCATCATTATTATTAGGAAATGAGTCTACAGACGATGCTGGTGACCCTAGTCAGTTATCATTAAATTTTAATGCTAACTACAAAATAGCATTAGATTCAGCTACTTCAGCTACAGTTGGTATTGGTTATACAATGCAATCTGGAGATGTTATTCTAAACGGTGCAGCTCAGCCTAATCAAGAGCATGATGGTTCAAACGCTATTTCTTTAAATGCAGGTATTGAAAGAGCATTATCTTCTAACATTACTTTAGTTGCTGATGTACAAGTTTTCACTTCTACTACACTTAAGAGTAAAACTGCTGGTGCTACAACAGAATCTAAAACAACTGGAATTTTTAATTCTGGTCGTGTAGGTGTTGCTTACTTATTCTAAGAATTATTTAATTATCCATCTCAAGAAACGCTCGGTTAGTCCGGGCGTTTTTTTTTGCTTTTTTCTTGTGGTAAATTTATGCTTTTTTGTATTATGAGTCTTTAGATAAGAGACTTTTGAAAGTTTTTTTTTAGTGTAAAGTACCTTCGTGACTCATTTTCTTTTTTATAAATTATCAATGTGACCAATAAGTCTTTTGAATTATTATTGTTGTTTCTGTATGAAGTAGTTCAGTTTGCTTTAATTGTTCGATCGATTTGATTATAGGGATTATGGGTAGTAGATTAGTATAGATGGTTAACGTATGCTAATGTTAAAATGTTTACTGTTAAGCTTATTTTATGCGTTGTTGATTAAGTTTTCGAGTTCCGAGATTTCTTTAGGGATACTTTTGCTGTAATTGATACAACCTGATTTGGTTACTTTCAAATTATCTTCAATTCGAATACCGATTGTTTCGCTGTAAAGTTTATTATTAAGTTTGAGTTTAAATTGTCCGTATAGTCCGGGTTCGTTACTAATGATGGTGCCGTCCATAAGCTTATCGTGTCGGTAGTCTCCAAATGGATCGCCATCATGCACTTGGTAGCCAATACGGTGTCCAACAAAATGAGGCTTTTCATCGTAGTCTAATTCGTATGATCCTCCCTTTTCTTTAATTTGTGAGTCGAGTTTTTTATTTAAATAGTCCCAACATAGTTTGTTCAAGTCTATTAAGCGGATGCCGGCTTTTACATGTGTTTCAACATATTTTTGGGTGTCTAAAACAATCGTGTATAACAGTGCTTGTAGTGGGTTGAATGTTCCGTTGGCTGGGATAGTCCGTGAAATATCGGTTTGAACGCTATGCCAACGAATGCCAAAGTCTATTAAGATCAAACTGTTCTTTTTAATAGTCTGATGATTAGATATGTAGTGTAGAACCGTGGCATTTTTTTCGCTCGCTACGATTGGATTAAAACTTAGTCCGTATGGTGATTGTCTGAGGCATTCTCCTTGTAAGTATCCAGCTACCTCGTATTCGGTTTTGCATCTACTTAATTGTGCAAGGGTATTTTTAAATGCACAGTTTGTTTTTTTTTGTGCTTCTTTCATTAGCTTGTCGTCTGCTACAGAGTCGATGCCACGTTGTTGCCATTGTAGTGGGCTAATATTTTCTACTTTTATTTTAGGTATGAGCTTTTTAATTTTATTTTTGCTTTTGTATAAATTGTCTTTAATAACTTTTTTTGTTTTAGATGACTGATGCCAGTATAGTCCTATTTTTTTAAGTTTATATTCGTCGATATGTTCTGTTAAAAATTGGTGCCGGTCGTTCCAATCGTAGATGGCTTTTATTCCAGTGGTTTCTTGTGCGTCTTTGGATCCAGTCTCTTCGTCATGCCAGATCTTTTGTCCATCCCAAAACGCATTTTTCGCATTATAGTTTGGTAAAAATAAGCATTCTATTTTATTGATTGGATCGACAAAAAGAGCCGTTTGAATTTGGTTGATTCCTGTTAAGTATAGTAGAAGTGGTTCTTGAAAGATGGGGCTTAGACAGTGGGCCCATACATGGGTTCCGTTTGCATCGTGGTCTAATCCATCTATAAAGTAAGCGCCGTCAAATGATTTTGATAATTTTTTTCGACGATTTTGATAAAGCTTTTTGGCATTTTTCGGGTCGTCGTTGTCTATAAATAGTAAATTTGTTGAGTTCATAGTCTTAAGTGTACTTAAGTTTTGATTAGCATACAAATAGCTTTTTATTTTAAGTTGACCTTTTACATATTTCTAGCGGATTTAGCTTGTTTTTGATATACTTTAAATAAAATTACAGCTCAAACGAAATAGGATATTTTTAATGAAACAATACTTAGATTTACTTCAGCATATCGTGGATCATGGGGAGCATAAGGGAGATCGTACAGGAACTGGAACTTTGTCTGTTTTTGGCTATCAAATGCGATTTAATTTAGCCGATGGATTTCCTTTGGTGACGACTAAAAAAGTATTTTTTCATAGTGTGGTTTATGAACTGCTGTGGTTTTTAAAAGGTGAAACGAATATTTACAATGGTTTAAACCCTCATACTAAAATTTGGGATAATTGGGCCGATGACGAGGGCAATTTAGGTCCTATATATGGCTATCAATGGCGATTTTGGGAAAAGTTTTCATTTGATGAAGAGTCTCAAACGTATAAAAAATCTCATATCGATCAGATTAAGGAGCTTATTACTCAAATCAAAGAAAACCCTGATTCTAGACGTTTAATTGTAAATGCTTGGAATGTGGCGGATATTGACCGCATGGCACTTCCACCTTGTCATACCTTCTTTCAGTTTTACGTGGTTAATGGTCGTTTAGATTGTCAGTTATACCAACGTTCTGCTGACGTTGCCATTGGAGTACCTTTCAATATTGCCAGTTATGCCTTATTACTTCATATGATAGCGAATGAATGTGGGTTAACGCCGGGTCATTTTGTCCATACATTTGGAGATGCTCATATTTATACGAATCACTTAGACGGTGTTAAAGAGCAATTGTCTCGTGAGCCCGATGAACTTCCTAGTATTGAAATTGCGGATAAATCGATTTTTGATATTGAATTTGATGACATTGTCCTGCATAATTATAATCCTCAACCATTTATTAAGTTACCGATTGCAGTATGACACAAACATTTACAATTATAGCGGCCATGGATCAAAACCGTGGTCTTGGAAAAGATAATAGTATTCCTTGGCGCCTAAAAGAAGATATGGTGTGGTTTAAAGCTCATACCTCCACCGTTTTTACTGAAGGTGCTCAAAACATGTGCATTATGGGTCGTAAAACATGGGAGTCTTTGCCTGAGTCGTTTCGTCCATTACCGGATCGTTTAAATGTAGTGGTCAGTCGAAATGCTGATTATAACTTACCTGAAGGTGTATTGTTGGCGGCTTCTTTAGAAGAAGCACTTTCTTTAGCCGATAACGCTGAGTTGCACATTGAGCATACATTTGTAATTGGGGGTGGGCAACTATACCAAGAAGCCATTCAACATGATCGTTTAGAACGGTTAATTCTGACGACTATTTGGGAAACATTTGATTGTGATTGTTTTTTTCCAGAGTTTAACAACGAAGCTTTTGTTGGAACGTATGCGTCTAATTGTTACTCAAAATCTTTGAATTATTCCTTTAAAACGTTTCAACGTCGTTAGATAATCGCAATTGAAATAAATCGTTCACCGCAATAAATACTTTTTTCGGCAGTACATTCTTCGATATAGCATTTATCAGGATGAATGTGGTCTTTTAAGATATCCAGAACAGTTTGTGCTATTCGATAGTGGTAACCGTAGGATAGTTTGATACGCCGTATGTAATTTCGGCGATTTTGGATTTCTTTTAGGCATAGTTCGATAAGTGTTTCAATGGTTTCTTCTTCGTTGATGCAAGCCTTTTGCAGTTTCAGTTTTTTGAGATTTGTTTCATAAATTGGGATAACAGATTCTAAAGAGAGTGAAAATGGTGACTTTGATTTTTTTTGGCGGTTTCCTGTTAGCTGATAATCTAAGCTATTTAGTGCGATGATCTCATGACTTAACGTGATGCTTTCTTGTATCATCTGACGAGGATCTTTGATGGCACTTGTCTCTATGGTTTTAATTATTTCGTTGATTATTAAGTCAGAGCAGAATCCAAGTCCATTAATGGGTAATTCAAAATAGTGTATGGAATGGTCTTTAAGTTCTTTAATAATTTTTTGATGGATAGATTTTGGCGTATTGGAATTGTAGATATAAAAGAATTGTGTTTGAGGGTCTAGAGACTTTAATGTCTCAATTGTTGTGTTAAAGTTTACTTTCCAATTCCAATTTTTGGAGTAAATATTTGACCAAAAAAGATTTTCTTGAGTATTTAGGATATAGTTATTTGCGTAAATTTTACAGTCTATATTGCTGATTATAGATGTTGAGTCGCCACTGAAACTGATAGAGTTAGTAATGATATGTACGGGTTGATTAGCTGGCGATTCTGTGAATTTTTCTTTGATTTCTTTTAATGATAAACCTTGACTTTTAAGCTCCATAATTTGGTTGATGATGGTTATATCTTCGGAATCAAATAGACGAACGCCACCTTCACTACGTTTAACATTTGGAAGTAGATTGAGTTCATCATAATACCGAATGGTACGTGCTGTGATATTGAATTTTTCTATAATATGTCCGATTTTATAAAGCTTTTTCATGGGGGATTTGGCCTTGAATACCTTATTTTAATGTAACATATGTTTCATTATATACGGAAGTCCAGACAAAAGTTTTAATTTATGATACGCTATAAAGGATATCTGAAAGGAGTAAGACATGGCTGAGCACACACTATATAATAACGTTTGGAATTTACATAAAGTTGCACAGTTAGCAACTGGTGCTGATCAGTTATTAATTGGCTTACACCTTGTTCATGAAGTGACGAGTCCTCAAGCGTTTGCGGCGTTAAAGGAGCAAGGTAAATCAATTAAATTTCCTAACCGTACGTATGCCACAATGGACCATATTATTCCTACTGATGTTATTGCTCGCCCTTATCAAGATCCTCAAGCTGAGTTGATGGGAGCTACTTTAGAGAAAAATGCAAATGAATTTGGTATTCAGTTTTTTGGAAGACAATCTGGAAAACAAGGTATTGTTCATGTTTTGGGACCTGAATTAGGACTTACTCAACCTGGAATGACGATTGCCTGTGGTGATAGTCATACGAGTACACATGGTGCGTTTGGTGCGTTAGCATTTGGCATCGGTACGACGGAGGTTCATCATGTTATGCAAACGCAAACTTTATCCTTGATTCCATTAAAAGTGCGACGTGTGGAAGTGAATGGTTCATTAGAAACAGGTGTTTATGCTAAAGATGTTATTTTAAAAATTATTGAAAAACTTGGTGTAAAAGGTGGGATTGGCTTTGTTTATGAATATGCAGGGTCTGTTTTTGAATCCATGTCGATGGAAGAGCGTATGACCGTTTGTAATATGAGTATTGAAGGTGGGGCACGAATTGGTTATATCAATCCGGATGACACCACATTTGAGTATGTTTCAGGACGTGAGTTTGCCCCTAAGGGTCAGGCATTTGATAAGGCTCTTAGCTATTGGAAGTCGATACAGTCACGTCCGGATGCGGAGTATGATGACATTGTGACTTTTGATGCGTCTGATATTGAGCCTATGGTGACTTGGGGAATAAATCCCGGGCAAGGGGTAGGTATTTCAGAACAATTACCAGACCCAGCTCAGTTTTCCGGTGCGGATCGACGTACCTTAGAAGAAGCCTTTGACTATATGTCACTACAGCCAGGTCAATCGATGGCGGGTGTTCCGATTGATGTTGCGTTTATAGGATCTTGTACGAATTCTCGAATTTCAGATTTACGTGAAGTGGCGCATGTTTTAGATGGACGTCGTGTGTCTGAGTCTGTTAAAACATTAGTAGTACCTGGGTCTCAGCAAGTAAAATCTCAAGCTGAAGCTGAAGGATTAGATAAAATATTTACAGCGGCAGGTGCTGAGTGGCGCGAACCTGGATGTTCCATGTGTTTAGCGATGAATCCGGACAAACTGATTGGGAATCAGGTATGTGCGTCTTCTAGTAACCGAAACTTTATGGGGCGCCAGGGGAGTGCGACAGGCCGAACGTTATTAATGAGTCCAGCGATGGTGGCTGCCGCTGCAGTTAAAGGTCATGTGACTGATGTTCGCCAACTTTTGGAGGGTTACTAATGGCAGATAAAATTACGCATATTTCCGGTCATGCGGTCCCAATTGAAGGCGACGAAATTGATACGGATCGTATTATGCCTGCTCGATTTCTAAAAGAAATTACGTTTGATAAAATGGGAGAGTACCTATTTTATGATGCTCGTTTTGATAGTGATGGTAATCCATTAGAGTTTCCATTAAATGAAGATCGTTTTAAAGACGCTTCTATTATGGTTGTGCATAATAACTTTGGATGTGGGTCGTCTCGTGAACATGCCCCACAGGCGATTAAACGGTACGGGTTTAATGCAATTATTGGAGAGTCGTTTGCAGAAATTTTTCTTGGTAATTGTCGGTCTTTAGGTGTTCCAGCTGTTATGATGCTTCGTCCAGAAATTAATGCGTTAATGGAGGAGTTAGACTCAAATCCTAGTTTGGATGTGTCCTTAGATTTAGAAGCAATGACAGTTTCTTATTCCGATAAGGTTGTGCCAATCGCACTTTCTGATCAGAATCGATCCGCTTTTTTAGAAGGTACTTGGAATTCCTTGGCGATGCTTCAAGCTAATGATGAGGCGATCAATACGACCGCTTCAAACTTGGGGTATTTTTCAAATTTTGAGTAATACTCTTACTTGGAGCTACCCTAAAAAAGTGCTAAACTGAATCATATTAGCCTTGTGGCTGATCTTTATATTTATAATGATCTAATTTAAGGAGATTTTGATGTCATTTATTATAGATGTTCACGCTAGAGAAGTGATTGATTCTCGTGGGAATCCAACGGTAGAAGTTGAAGTTGTTACTGAAAGTGGTGCATTTGGTCGTGCTATTGTTCCTTCAGGGGCATCAACGGGTGCGCGTGAAGTATTAGAGCTTAGAGATGGGGATTCTTCACGTTATTGTGGAAAAGGGGTTCAAGAAGCTGTTAAAAATGTAATTGAAAAAATCGCTCCTGAAATTATTGGGCTAGATGTTTTAGATCAAGTTGAAATTGATCAAACGATTATCAATTTAGATGGAACGGAGTTTAAAAAATCTTTAGGTGGTAACGCATGTTTAGGTGTTTCTATGGCTGTTGCTCGTGCGGCTTCAGATTTTTTAGGACTTCCATTATACCGTTATTTAGGTGGTGTATCAGCTTCAGAGCTTCCTGTTCCAATGATGAATATTTTGAATGGTGGTGAGCATGCGGACAATAACGTTGATATCCAAGAGTTTATGGTGATGCCACATGGTGCTAATACCTATTCAGAAGGTCTTCGTATGGGTGTCGAAATTTTTCACCAACTCAAAAAAGAATTAAGTGCTAAAGGACTCAGCACAGCGGTTGGAGATGAAGGTGGATTTGCACCTAATTTAGAAAGTAATGAAGCAGCTTTAGCTATTATTGTAGATGCGATTAAAAACGTAGGATATGTTCCTGGTAAGGATGTGGTATTAGCTTTAGATGTGGCGGCATCAGAATTGTATAAAGATGGGTCGTATCATTTAGAGGGTGAGGGTGTGGTTAAGTCATCTGAAGAGATGGTGGCTTACTATGAACGTTTATGTGAAACGTATCCTATTGTCTCTATTGAAGATGGACTGTCTGAGTCGGATTGGGACGGTTGGTCTGTACTTACAGATCGTTTAGGTGAGAAGGTTCAACTCGTTGGTGATGATTTATTTGTGACAAATCCATCTATTTTACAAGAAGGTATTGAAAAGGGTGTTGGGAACTCGATTCTTGTTAAAGTAAATCAGATTGGAACGATTACAGAAACCTTACAAGCTATTCAAAAGGCTCATCGTGCGGGTTATACGTCCGTTATTTCGCATCGTTCAGGTGAGAGTGAGGATACATTTATCGCTGATTTAGCGGTTGCTGTTAATGCAGGTCAAATTAAAACAGGATCGGCGTGTCGTTCAGATCGTATTGCTAAATATAACCAATTATTACGTATCGAAGAAGATTTAGGGTCTGTTGCAACTTACCCAACGGCTTTGTTTAAGCAAGCTGTGACGGTGTGTTAAAGAAAAGTCAATTTCTATCGATAAGACATGTGTTGTTTGTTGGTTTTGTAACTGTTGTATTAAGTTATATTTTTTTGTTAGGCATTCAAAATATTTTTAGTTATTACACTCTATTTACATCGTTTCAAAACCTTCATCAACGGCATGCAAAAGAATTAGAGCGAAATCTTACTTTCAAATCTTCTATGAAGTTTGCTCAATATGATGAGTTTTGGAAGTCTAAGATTCGTTCTGATTTAGGTTATGTACTGCCTTCAGAAAAGGTGTTTCGGTTTTACAAGGACGATTAATTGATGAAAAAGAAAATGTTGGCGTGCTTAATGATTCTTTCTTTAATAAGCTCTCCAATATTTTCAGATTTTAAACTTCATTCTTTTGATTCTTCAGTGTCGGTGGGTCCTATTTTATATGAGAACTCGTTTTTTTATGTCGATTCTTCTCATCAGTTAATTAAATTAGCTTCAGATGGTCAAAAAGATTGGACTGTTTCTTTAGATAGTCAGTCCATAAAAGAGCTGTATGTTTCGTTTAATTCTGTATTTGTTGTGGATCGAAAGGGGCAATTAACGGTTTATGATTCGGATTATGGGTATCGAATTTGGGGACCAAAGTCATTAAATATTCGACAACTAGTTCTTCATTATCCTTTAGTTATTGTGTTATCTAATGATGGATATTTAAGCGCGATTGATTTTTTTTCAGGCCAATATGCATGGTCTAATCAATCAAATAGTTGGGACCATTTACTATTTGATGTTCAAAATGGAGAATTTCATGTTTCTAACTCATCTGGTGTATCTACTCGAGATATGTTTTCAGGTGATCAGGTTGATTTCCAAAAAATGGGGTATTCAATTTCATTGAAGCAAGTTTTCTCCTCGAGGTTATTAACTAAACCTGTTCAAATTGAGTACTCATTTTATCAGCAGTTACAATCTAATACTAATGTGTCAGAGTCTTTGACGTATCGTCAATCGGTTCATAATAAGTCATTGTTTGTACGCAATAAGGATTTAACCGTAGTTGTTAAAGATAGCGGGTCTTTGGAAACTGTTACAGAGCTATCGATTCCTCTTAACTCAGTCTCTCAGTTTGTGGAGCCTTTTGCTGATTATGTAAGTTTTATCTATGACGGAGGGATCAAAATATTATCTGTTGGTGATACTAAAGAAAGCTTGTTCACACATGATACAATGACAAAAAAAGATTTTATTAAAGCCGTTCATTTAGAAAATAAATTTTATTTGTTTTTTAAGGATCGGTATCTGGTTTGGCAAGATAATTGATAAGCTGTAAAATGTTTTTATGAGTGTTATTAAATCGATTTACAGAATTGATCAATGTATTGCTGAAACTACTTTAAGTAAGCATTACATTGCTCAGTCATTAGAAGATGGTCAAAATATCTATATTGTGGCGTATCTTGATGATTTTTTATCACAAGAAATTATAGACCGTTTAATTCAAGTATTAGATCGGCAAGAATCTATTAGTCATCCGGTTTTTTTACCAGTTATTGATTATCATTATGATGGAGACTTATTTTATGTAATGTACTCATTTTCGCAAAATTTGATGGGTTTAGATGTGTACCTATCTAAGCAAGAGGCTTTAAATGGTCAATTTGTTCGCTCTATATTAACACAGGTCTTAGATGGGTTGTATTATCTATCATCAAAGTCGATTACTTATTCTCATTTATCCTTAGAGTCAATTTATTTAACTCAAGAATCGAAGGTCCAATTATTGGCGCCTGAGTTATCTTACATTATTTTATCGAATCAAATAGGTAAATTACCTGTTATAGAAGAATCAGTCTTTTTAGCTCCTGAGGCATTGTTAGGTGTTTCTTTAGATGATAGAGCAGATTGTTATTCATTTGGTGTGTTGATGTATTTTCTTTATACTGGAAAATGGCCATATCCACCTCATCAAAGTTTAATCGATTGTAAGACTTCACGTTTGAAACCGTTTCCAGATTTGTTGAAGGAACGTTCAACTTTACCTAAAAGTATTCCTCTCTTGGTATCAAAATCTACTGCTCCATCGTTATCGGATCGTTTCGATTCAATGTCGGCATTATATAAAGCGTTTCATTCGTCGCAGGACTTGTTGCTTAAAACTTATGGTGAACCGATGACTTACCATCAGCCATCTATCGATATACAGCGGTCCCTAGCGGATGATCGAAGGGTTTCTAGAAAGGCATTTCGTAAGAAGCTTCTGATGTTAATGCTTCCTGTTTTTTTAATGATGTCTATTTATTATAGTTACCGTTATTTTACGGGCACTGTAGAAACCGTAAGGGTTCCTAATTTGTTAAATAGAACTTATGCTGAAGCTTCAAAAGAATTACGATTAAAAGGGTTAAATAGTCATTTTTCTGGTGAACGTTTTCACCCATCTATTCCGAAGGGTATGATTGTAGAGACTAAACCTATTGCGGGTCGAGATGTGAAGACACGTCGAGTGATTAAATTATATATTTCTAAAGGCCCTAGAACGGTGGTGGTCGAGGATTATCGAGGACTTTCAATTGAATTAGCGACGTCAAAACCAAGTGCAAAGGATATTTCTTTTGATATCATTGATGAACAATTTTCAATAAAACATGCATCAGGTTCAATCATATCTCAGTCAGTCACACCTAATGGTACGATAGGTTTAGAGTCTCCCTTAGATGTGGTGATTAGTAAGGGTGTACCTGTTCAGTTTTCTCCAATTTTAGCAGATGATGAATTTAATGATCTATATACACGGTTTAACTTGTCTTTTTGGATACCTGACTATTTTCATTCTACATATGTTTCTCTAATTCAACGTATAGATGGTGTGTCAGTCCCGTTATTTTCTTACTACTTTTTTAGAGGAGAGCGACAGGATCTATCGTTTTATTTAGAGAAATCTAGTCAGATAGAGTTGTATTATGATCAAAAGCTGGTATTTGAGCGAAATTTATAAGTAGATGACAATAATAAGATCTGTATTTTCTAGTGATGATATAAATATTATGACTCAGCTCATAGAGGAAGCCTCTCATTTTAAAGGCTTAACCAAACCGAATCCTATGGTTGGGGCGGGGCTTGTTAAGAATGGTCAGTTGATTGCTTCAGGTGTTCATGAAGCTTTTGGTGCTGACCATGCCGAACGTCAGTTATTTAATTCTTACTCTGGTTCTTTTGAAGGTCTTGAACTTTTTGTTACACTAGAGCCTTGTACTCATTATGGAAATACGCCTCCATGTAATAGTCTAATCTTAAAATCTGGGATTAAGAGATTAGTGATTGCAACCTTAGATCCAAATCCTAAAATAGAGACTTGCTTAGAAGACTATAAAGCACATGGGATTTTAGTTGAAATAGGCTGTTGTGAAAAGGAGGCCATTGAATTAAATGAGTCCTATTTTAAGCGTTTTTTATATCAAAAACCGTTTGTTTCAATGAAAGTAGCGACTACATTAGATGGACGAATTGCTACGGCTAGTGGAGATAGTTGCTATATTACGTCTGAAGAGTCTAGAAAACAATGTCATCGGTTACGTCGATCTGTAGATATGATTGCTGTTGGAGTCGATACGGTTATTAAAGATGATCCAGAGCTTACAGTTCGTTATGATTTATTAGATGGAGGATATTCTCAGCCAAATATTTTAATTTTAGATTCTTCTCTTCGAACTCCAAAATGCTCTAAATTATTTTCAATATTTGATAAAGACTCTTTATTTATTGCCACAACATGTTCCGATGATGAGTGGGCGGCTTTTGATAACGTTGCGACACGTATTCAATTACCCGCTGTGTCACATGAAGAGTCTTGGCGTCATATTTTAAGTCAATTATTTGATTATCAAATTTATCATCTTTTAATTGAGGGTGGTTCAGGTGTTTTTTCATCGGCATTATCCGCTAGAATTGTAGACAGGTATCATGCGTTTATGTCACCAAGTGTGATGAACGATTCACATGCACTACCGGTTTTAAAAGGACCGGATAAATCTTCATTATCCTCTATACATTCGCCGGTTTCCAGAACTGTTACTGATCTTGAAACCGATATTTGGGTGAATTGTAAGTATTATTCATCAGAACAATGGTTGAAGGATCTTTATGCCCAATCATGATGGGTTAGGGACGTTATTAATAGATTGTTTTGGGGTGGGTGAGCAAACAGCTCGTCGCTTAGATAAGCTTGGCCTTAAAACTGTTAAAGATTTTTTGTTTTTTTACCCGAGATCTTATGAAGATCGTCGTCGCTTACCTAAAATAAATCAACTTGAAGATGATAAGGTGTTTAGTATTTTAGGGTATTTCTCAAACTTTACTAGTCAGAAAGTTGGTAAAAAGGTGTTAATTAAGGGTAAGCTAAAGGATGCAACGGGGTCAATTGCATGTGTGTGGTTTAATCAGGCGTATTTAAAATCAGTTTTAAAAGAGGGTGTTTTTTTATATTTAAAGGGGAAAGTGGAACGAAATTCTTTCACCAATGAACGTCAACTTATTGTACAAGAAACGGAACGGTTGGACGGGGATATTTCTAAGAATCCTGATTTCAATCAACTACTTCCGGTTTATCCGTTGGTGGCGGGGTTGTATCAATCGAAAATGAGAGAATTATCACGCCATTTATTGGAATCATATAGTCAGCATTTATTTGATTTTTTTGATGGGAGTATTCGCAAGGAGTTACAATTGATGCCACTTCATGAGGCTATTTTAAATGTTCATTTTCCGAAGACACATCAGTTATATACCCAGGCCAGAGAGCGATTGGTTTTTAATGAATGTTTTTTTGTTCAGTTTCCCTATATGATGCATCATCATCGACGTCAAACAAAACTTCGTGTCAGTCCGTGGGGTATTAAGGGGGATTTTTTATCAGCCTATTTGGATCAATTACCCTACGAGCTAACGTCTGCTCAAAAACAAACGTTTCGAGACATTTGCAAAGATTTATCGAGTGGCTTTGTGTTAAATCGTTTAATTCAAGGAGATGTTGGATCTGGAAAAACAGATATTGCGATTTTGTCGATGATTGTTGCTATTCAAGCTGGGTATAAAGTTGCCTTTTTAGTACCAACAGAGGTTTTAGCACAACAACATACCCTTAAACTTCAAGAGAGATTATCATTTTTATCGATACCCGTTTATTTACTTAAGGGTAAGTTAAGTAAAAAAGAAAAAGCGATTGTATTAGAGGCTTGTCAATCAGATCAGCCATTAGTGGTTGTTGGAACGCATGCGCTTATTCAAGAAACGGTACAGATCAAACAGTTAGGTCTTCAAATTATTGATGAGCAACATCGCTTTGGGGTTATGCAACGGCTCCATCTGCAACGTCATAATTCTATTTTACATTCACTATATTTAACAGCGACACCCATCCCTCGGTCGTTAATGCTATCTTGCTATGGTGATCTGGATAAATCGATAATGAACGAGCTTCCGGGTGGACGTCGACCGATAAAAACGTATTTTGTTAAGTTAAATAAGAAGGAACAGGTTTTCCAGTTTTGTCACCACGAAATTACAGCGGGTCGGCAGGTTTTTGTGATTTATCCTTTAGTGGAAGATTCTGAAAAAATCGATTTGGAGTCGGCGATTTCTGCTTATGAAGAGTTGCAATCAAACTATCCTTCACTTTCAATTGGACTTATTCATGGTCGAATGAAACCGGCTGAAAAAGACGAGGTGATGCAACGATTTAAAGCGAAAGAGTTCATTATGTTAGTGTCTACGACGGTGATAGAAGTAGGGATCGATGTTCCTAATGCGAGTACGATTGTGATTATGCATGCGGAGCGATTCGGTTTGTCTCAGCTTCATCAGTTACGGGGTAGAGTAGGTCGTGGTAATTTAGAGTCTAGCTGCTTTCTTGTTTCTAATGCAAAGTCAGAAGAGTCTAAACAGAGAATTAATGCGATGTTAGAGACCACGGATGGATTTAAACTGGCTGAGTTAGACTTAAAACTTCGAGGTCCCGGAGATATGTTAGGTTATCGTCAATCTGGGGAATCAATTTTTGATTTAACCAACTTAATTCATGATGAGCCGATTTTGTTAAAGGCACGTCAGCTAGCTTCTACTATCTTAACTAATGACCCAGAGCTTTTACAAGATCGACACAGTAATATTAAAGAACAATTATCATTATCGTCGGCTCCTTTTGCAGGTAATAAGCGTTTAAACTAGTTCTTTTTTTTAAAATAATATAGAGTTTACTAATATCGTATTAATATTTATCTGAATAATTTTGAAACTTTATAAAATTCTAGCTTCATTAAATAGAGACTATTTAATTGAACTATCTAACATAACTCATCTAAGAAAGGCTATGGCAAACCAATCTCCAGAACAATTAATAGATGTTTTAAATAGTTATTGTAGTCACGATATCACGACTGATCAACTGTCTTTATTTAATGCTTTATCTCAACAAAATTCAAAAGGAAGATCGGCTTTTGATTATTGGATAAAGGGCATCGTTTACCTAGGTGGCAGTAAACATGGACAAAGTAACTTTAATTTATTAAAGCAAATTCAAATTGCGGATATATTAAAATCTTATGGTATTTTTCGTCAGATGATTCCAGTTGATTTGCAAGTTTTTTTGGCCCCTATTTATCAAGATGCTTTACCATTAAATATAAAGCGTCTTATCAATGATGATGACTGTATTTGCCCAATATCTTTTTCAATATATCGGTCTCCAATTACATTGACCTCTCATCATAGTCATAGTGTCGATAGTCCGATATTATATCGGTGGATATTAGATCATCCGACTCACCCCTTCACAAATCAAACAGATCCAGATTCTTATGATTTTTCATTAGAATCAGTTTTAAAATCAGAGAACTTTTTTAAATTATTAGAGATTAAATATAACTCATTAATTCGTGAAGTTGAGAGATTATTGGAGTGTAATGATTTTTCTGGGGCTTGGCATATTTTATCTGAAGTTTCTTTAGCTAAGTATGATTCTAAGGATAAGGTTATTGATTTTAATTGGAGTTTATATCCTAGATTAGTGAGGTATGAGTTTTATTTAAATTTTCTTTTTAAGCTTAAACTAAAAATGGTCGCCAGATTTGGATCAGAGGGAATGATGAAAACGATTTTTGCTGAGTTTTCGCTTTTTAAGTTTTCTAATCTTCGTGAAGATGATTATATACCAAAAGACTTATGTCATTTTCCTATAATATGTGACTCTTTTTTAAAAGATAAGTTAACCGATGCCACTTTAAATAATTTGTTAGATCAGAAATTTAAGTATCGAGGGTTGAGTTTGATGGAACTTGCATTAGAGTTTGGTAAATTTGAATTATTTATTAAAATTTTAGCTTTTGAGTTACCAAATTATAAAGTTCAATTTGATCAAATAGATGATATTAGAACTGATAGTGATCATTCTATTACAAATTGTTTGGTTAATTATATGCATATATTCTTAGATAGTAAAAATGTAGAGCAATTGCTTTTCTTTTTAAATGATCATTCAGTTAATTATTTCTCTTTTTTTCAAAATTTTTTACATACAAATACTCCTCATTATAAATTTTTTCTACGTCATTCTGAATCCTTTCTATTTCGTTCTGAATCTTTTCTTGCTCATTCGAAATTAGAACATGAAAATCGTTTTGTTTCTGATTATCTAATACAGTATTTGGGTTTTAAATACTTTGAATATTTAATGTATTCAATTAGTTTTTCTTTTTTTTTGTTTGGTGTATATCAAGTAAATAATGTAATTTGTCTTTCTTTGGAATCTATTGAGCTAAGGAATCAATATTTAGATACTTTTTGTAATTCTTAATAAAGCTAGTTTGAATGTGATTTTAATGAATTATTAATAATCAAGTTAGATTAATTTATTTTTTTGTGTATAATTAATTTTTTACTAATGATGTAGTGAGGTTAACTGATAATGATAAATTACAAAACCGTGAGTGTAGATTATGCTGATGGTTTATCTTTTCAAAGTATTGGATTTCAGAGTATTCGATCGTTCATTTTTTTTGCTATTTTATATTTAAATGTAAACTTATTGCGAAACTTATATAATGTATGTACAGAATTAATGTTTTATGACATTTTCTATGACATTTTCTGATTTTTAAAACGTATATGCAAGTCATTTCAGGAAAATATAAACGTCGTAAACTTGTTTTCACAAAGAATGTAGAGTTGCGTCCTACTAAGCAGATTGTGAAAGAGTCTGTCTTTAATATCATTCAGGGGCGTGTTGAAGGGGCACATTTTTTAGATTTATGTGCGGGGAGTGGATCTATGGGTATTGAAGCCTTATCTCGAGGTGCTTCGTATGCTTGTTTTGTAGACTTAGACATCAAGTATATTCAACGGAATTTAGAATTTGTAGAGGAACCCTATGATGTAAAACGTGGAAAAGTAGAATCTTATTTAAATTATTGTAAGGAGTCGTTTGATATTATTTTTTTTGATCCTCCGTATGATCGTTTAGACATTTATGAGAAGTCGTTGAAGCTGATTTTTGATTTTGATATACTAAAATCAGATGGTATTTTAGTATGTGAATTTCGCTCTGAACTTACCTATCTATTTAATCAATTTTCTATTGATTATCAAACGTATTCTTATGGAAACTCTTCGATCGCAGTATTTAATTTATGAAAAAAGCAATTTATGCCGGTAGTTTTGACCCAATTACCAATGGTCATTTAGATATTATTAAGCGAGCATCTTCATTGTTTGATGAGCTGGATGTTGTGATTATGCAAAATCCGGATAAAGACTCTTTGTTTTCAGTTTCCGAGCGTGTATCTCTTATTGAGGACTCATGTTCTGGGGTGCCTGGTATTACGGTGTCTTCATTTGATGGGCTTCTTGTTGATTATGCTCATCAAACGTCTGTTTACACGGTTATTCGTGGGTTACGAGCTGTCTCTGATTTTGATTATGAATGTCAGATGGCCTTAACGAATCGTCAGTTATGTACGGAGTTAGAGTCTGTTTTTTTAATGACTGCCAGTGAGTATTCTTTTTTAAGTTCTAGCTTAGTGAAGCAATTAGCTCGTTATAGTGCGGATATTTCGTCGTTTGTCCCAAAGTGTGTTGAAGAAGCGTTAAGGAAAGTTTATGAGTGAGAGTTTAGGTATTTTACAAACTTTGGAGGTCTTAATAAAAGATGCGAAAAAAGTTCCATTATCTAAGAAGGTCATGATCGAGCAGGATATGGCATTAGAGTTGATTGAAAAATTATCTTTTGTGATAAAACGTCAAGAAGTTGAAATGGCTGCTCATTTAAATCCACAATCGGTAACCCCGGATGCGTTAGCGTATAATCCAGCTAAAGATAGTGCGGTTCAAATGGTCTTAGATGCCAAAAAAGAATCTCAAGATATTCGACAAGAGGCGAGTCGTTATGCCGATAATGTTTTATCAAGATTACAGTTATTAGTGACCAAAATGCAGAAAAATATGGTGCGATTGGAAGAAAATATTAAACATGGTAGACTGACCCTAGATGAAACACTATCCACCGAGGAGGATTCCCAAAATGAGCAATCTACGATTAGACAAGAGGTCTTACAATCAGAAACGACCCCTCCAGCTTGAGAGACAATTTACACGATATGCTCCGGGTTCCATTTTAATTTCTTGTGGGCATACTAAAGTTTTATGTACGGCCACTATTGAAAACTCAGTTCCTCCATTTTTACGTGATACTGGGTCCGGATGGTTAAGTGCGGAATATGCCATGTTACCATCGGCTACTCACACCCGAAATCGTCGTGAGGTCAATAAAGGCAAGTGTAGTGGTCGCACCTCTGAAATTCAGCGATTAATTGGTCGTGCGTTACGTGCGGTGATTGACTTTGATGTGTTGGGTGAACGATCCATTGCAATCGATTGCGATGTTTTACAGGCGGACGGTGGTACTCGTACGGCGTCTATTACGGGTGGAATGTTGGCATTGGTAGATGCGGTTAATCATAGCATAGCGGAAGGAGTTTTAGATCGCTCTCCTATTAAAGAGTGGTGTGCCGCTGTAAGTGTAGGGATCTGTGATGGTCAGGCGTTATTAGATTTAAATTATGAAGAGGATTCCGCAGCTGAGGTTGATTTAAATGTCGTGATGACAGAATCGGGTCGTTTTATCGAGATTCAGGGTACGGCAGAAGAACAGGCATTTTCTCGCTCTCAGATGAATGAGATGTTAGATTTAGCTGAACTTGGAATTACTGAACTTATTACTGAAATTAAGCAGTCGATTGCATAGTGTAGTTTATACTCGATTATGTGAGTCCGGAAATGCTCGTGTTTTTAGGCTTCATATATATATTTTAATTTATAGTGTTCTGTCTTTGTTAAATCGCGATCTTGAGTATTTAAAGGCCTGTATACTGGCTGAAACTTTCTATATTGGAGGGGAGTGTCAATCTAGTGGAAATTGCTGTTCGGGTATTATGTTATTTTCTAATGGTTATCCTTTAGATACTGTGGCCAAGTTTCAGGATGCGTTAAGTAAAGATTTTAAGTATCAGCGTTTTAATTATCATTCTGGGGCAGCTCATCGAATTCAGTCGTATGATTGCTCTCAATTATCGAAAAATAATCGATGTTTAGATTATGAAAATCGTCCCGATTTTTGTCGGTTGTATCCATATAGTTATTTTATCGAAAAAGGTTTCTTACGTTCTGGCTGTGGTTATAATGTGCGTTTAAGAAATTCCTTGCCAATTTTCTGGTACCCACCTTTGAGGCGTTATATTCAATCGATTTTGTTGACTCAATCATTCTGAAAATGGGTGTAGTATGGTATAATGTAGCTACAAAAAAGGGACAATTATGATAGCACATTTTACGGGTGAATTTTTTCAAATCACAACTAGGCACTATGAGACACTCATTGATCAGGCACAAAAAAACTTACCAAAAGAGACGGGGGGGTTTTTAGGTGGTCATGGTCGTTTTATCAAGGGTATTTTACCATTATTTAATTCCTTTGATGGCGATAAAACGGGCACATTCGGATATATGCCTGAAGATGCAATAAGAGCTCGACAGTTTTTTGAAAAAAATAACTTAGAGTATTTAGGTGTTTATCATACGCATCCAATTGGAAGTGCAATGCCTTCAGAACAGGATTTGAAGCATATTCAAAAGTATATGTTCATAATTAGCATGAGAGATCCTAATAATCCTGATTTTGCTTGTTATGAAGTACAAGGTAAGCGATATAATAGGGTTCCATTAGATATATCATCTGGATCTTTTTCCGTACATGATATTCACTCAGGCGTTGGTGCTCCAGCTCAAGTTTCCGAACCTTCATTTGTTGCGCTAGACTCTGAGAGTGGACAATCTCATGTGGATGGCTTATTTGATGCTATAATTTCAGATCGACCATCACCGTATCAAAAGACTACGTTTGAGTCGGAAGATGATGACGAAAATGGCCTTAGTTTTTCAACCGTTGCTTAACTATTTTAGTTGACCGTTACCCTTAACAATGTATTTATAGGTGGTTAGTTCGTTTAGTCCCATTGGTCCTCGGGCATGACATTTTTGTGTAGAAATTCCCATTTCAGCACCGAAGCCAAATTCACCGCCGTCTGTAAATCGTGTTGACGCATTATTAATCACGCTAGATGCATCGATTCGTTTGTTAAAACTGGCTATGGCATCTTCGTCAGTTGAGACAATGCATTCGGTGTGCATGCTACCGTAAGTATTGATGTGTTCAATGGCTTCATCTAGTGATGATACGATTTTACAAGAGACAATATAATCAAGGTATTCCTCACTCCAATCGTCTTCGCTTGCTAAGTCAACGTTTGGGTTCAGTTTTTGAGTTTGATGACAGCCTTTGATGGTAACGTTTTTGTCTTGAAAGTATTGAAGTAGCTTTTTGATATTGTCTTCACCCCAATTAGCGTTGACTACAAGACTTTCGCATGAATTACAAACAGAAACACGTTGTGTCGCGGAGTTGATTGCGATGGATTCACTGAGTACGTAGTCTGCATCGCTGTGTATGTAGACATGGCAATTTCCAACACCGGTTTCAATACTGGGTACCGTGGCATTTGCTACGACAGTATTTATTAAACCGGCACTTCCTCTTGGAATGACAAGATCTAGATATCCTTTCATTTTTACGAACGGAATAACACCTTCACGGCTAGTATCCTCCAGTAATTGAATTGCGTTAGAATTTATATTGTGTTGACTAAGTACATTTTTCAGTAGGTCACTTAACACTTTATTGGAGTGATATGCAGAGCTACTTCCTCTTAGCACAATGGCATTACTCGATTTAATGGCTAATCCAATGGCATCTACGGTTACATTTGGTCTTGCTTCATAGATAATACCAATAACCCCAAACGGAACTCGTACTTTTTGGATTGTTAGATTGTTAGGACGTGTCCATTCGTCAATGATGGTATGAATGGGGTCGTTTAAATTTTTAATAGTGGTTAAACTGTCGGCGATGTCTTTGATGCGCTCTTCATTTAAGGTGAGGCGATCGATTAATGATTGGCTAAGTCCATTGGCCTTTCCGTTTTCAATATCTTTATTATTTTCGGCAATGATTATAGTTGATTGGCTGGTTAAGCAATCGGCCATGTTAGTTAAAATATTATTTTTTTCTTCTGTTGATAATTGTAATAAGCTATCTGTTGTTTTTTTAGCCTCTAGACATTGGCTTTCAATTGTTGTTGTCATCATTTTTGGGTACAAATGTTCCTGGATTAATATTATTAAGAATATTAACTATACTATCAGATTTTCGGCCATTTGTAATGTAGACATTAATTCCTGATTGTGAGGCATTTTTAGCGGCTAGTAACTTTGATTTCATTCCGCCTCTTGCATCTAGGTTGTCTATTGTATTGGCGATTTGTTCATCACTGATATTAGGTAGTAACTCAATTAATGTTGCGTTAGGGTTTAGTGATGGATTTTCGGTATATACGCCATTAGTGTCTGTCAGTAAAATTAGTGTTTCAGCACTTATTAAGGTGGCTAGTTTTGAGGAGAGTCCATCATTGTCCCCAAATGTTAACTCTTCGATAGCGACTGAGTCATTTTCATTAATAATTGGGATGACGTTATGTTCAAATAGTGTGTGTATTGTATTCTTTGTATGGGTTTGCCTTTCATGATTATCAAGTCCATCTCTAGTTAATAATAGTTGAGCTGTATTAAGTCCTAGTTGCTTTAAAAATAGTGAGTATTCCTGAAAGAGTGCGGGTTGTCCAATGGCGGCAGCGGCTTGTTTTTCTGGAATAGTACTAGGCTTTTTACTTAGGTAATATTGTCCGCTTACAATAGCGCCAGAGCTTACAATACAAACATTTATGGGGTGGTTGCTTTTTATTTCTGCAATTTGTTTGCATAATTGACGTAAATTATTGAGATCTGTTTGATCCGTTGGAGTGGTCAGTAGTCGGCTACCGATTTTAATGACTATTGTTCGTTTATGCACTCCTGACTCTCCATTAATTTATTAGCAATTGCCTGGCTTAGTTCATCCAATCCAATTCTAGCATGAGCTGATATTAATTGACTGTTTTTATCGATATTTTTGAAGAGTTCTTGAAGTTTTTGGTAGGTATCCTTTGGAACTAAGTCGGCTTTACTAAGTACAATGAGTTGTGATTTGTTGGCGAGTGATTCATCATATTCGATGAGTTCATTATTGATTTTATGATAATTATCAATGGCTTCTTCAGGGTTTTCTAGAGGGATTTCGATTAGATGTACTAGAACAGTTGTTCGTGATAGGTGTCTTAAGAATTCATGGCCTAGTCCTACTCCTTTTGAGGCTCCTTCAATGAGTCCAGGAATATCCGCTAATAAAATTTCTCGATCATGATATTTAAGCATTCCTAAATTTGGAAATAGTGTTGTAAATGGATAGGATCCAATTTTGGGGTTGGCACTTGTGAGTGTTTTCAATAATGTAGATTTACCGGCATTGGGCAATCCAATAATCCCTACTTCAGCTAATAATTGTAATTCAAGTTCTATATCTTTATCGATTCCTGGTAATCCAGGTTGTGAATAAGTGGGTGTTTGGTGTGTTGAGCTTGCAAAGCAGGCATTTCCTCTTCCCCCTTTACCACCTTCTGCTGCAATACATGTCATGCCATGATGAGTTAAGTCAGCAATGATGGCCCCAGCCGAATCTTTGATAATTGTTCCGCAAGGAACTTGAATGACTTCATCTTCACCATCTTTACCGAAGCGTTTTCCACCTTCCCCTGGAAGTCCATTTTGTGCTTTAATTTTTTTTCTAATTTTAAGATCCATCAATGTTTGAAGGTTTGTATTGGCTTGGAAAACTACGTTTCCGCCTTTACCACCATTTCCACCATCAGGACCTCCTTTTGGAACAAATTTTTCTCGTCTAAAGCTACTCGCTCCTGCACCACCTTTACCGGATGATACAGTAAGCGAAACTAAATCGACGAAAGTCATGTGTAAAAAAGTTAGATGTTAAGAGGCTGTTTGAATGGAAACTTTTTTCTTTCCTTTGCTAACAAAAGAAAATTGAACAGTTCCAGCTTCTTTAGCAAATAAAGTAAAATCTTTACCAACACCAACATTTTCACCAGCATGAAACCTAGATCCACGTTGTCTTACTATAATTTCACCAGATTTAACAACTTGTCCACCGAAACGTTTAATTCCTAATCGTTTGGATTCACTATCTCTACCGTTTTTAGTACTTCCTTTTCCTTTTTTATGAGCCATTTTTTTATCCTTAGAGTTATTACATTAATTTAAAGCTTTAGAATTTAAGCTTTAAGTGCAATTTTGTTAATTTTTAAACGAGTTAATTGTTGACGATGACCTTGGGTTTTTTTGTAGCCAGTTTTTCTTTTAAATTTGAATACTGTTTGCTTGTCGTCTTTGAATTGTTCAAGAATTTCAGCTTCCACAGTTGCACCTTTTACAGTCGGTTGACCTACGGTTGTTGTTTTCGAATCGTTTAAAAGTAAAACGCTATCGATGTTGATTTTGTTAGAGTCTGTATTTATTTTTTCAACATCAATTATACTGCCTTCTTCAATAATAAATTGTTTAGATCCTAGTTCAATTACGGCTATCATTCAATATCTCCACTTTGTTAAGCTTAAAATGTAACGTTTATTTTTATCATTTTTAACATTATTCTGTCAATAGTTTTAGTGAATCAAATTGTTAATTTGTAAATTCGTGAGAAATGAGTTTGAAAAGAAATTAGATCTTGTGTTTTTTTGTTAATTTACTTTACTATGATTACACATCTGTCACCTTTGTAAAAATAATTTTAATATTGACACTTCAATTTACAAGTGTTATATTTCAACTCTAATTTGTTGGTCTGCCAAACTAGATGCTCATTTATTTTATAGGTCTGTAGCTCTAATTGGTAGAGCGCCGGTCTCCAAAACCGAAGGTTGTCGGTTCGAATCCGACCAGGCCTGCCAACAAAATTTAGATTTAACATGTTATATTTTGGATAATTAATGAGTAGTGTAAAAACAAAATCACAATACTTGAAAGCTCGGAATAAGAATAATTCTTATGCAAGTAATATCAAATCTGAGTTTTCTAAGATACATTGGCCTAGTAAACAAGAAGTCGTTAAAGCTTCTATATCTATATTAGTGTTTGTTGTTTTTTTTGTGGGGTTCGTTGCGATATCCGACTTATTGTTATCAAAAGTTTTTTTCAAATTTAAAGGAATTTAAAAATGTCAGATGAAAATTTAGTTCTAGAAGATGATGAGTTAACTAATGAGCCTATCTTTTCAGATGAAGAAGTTCAGGAAGAAAGCTTAGACAATAATATTGAGAATTATGATGATTCAAATGATGATTCAACTGATGATGATTCAGAAGATGTCAAAGAAGAAAACTCTCTTGAGGCACAAGCTAAGTGGTACACTCTACAGTGTTTCGCATTGTATGAACACAAAGTGACCCTTCGTATTCGTCAGATGATGGAAAATGAATTTAAAGATAAGGTCTTTCAGGTACTGCTCCCCGAAGAAGAAACTGTCGAAATTAAAAATAATAAACGTCAGGAACGTATGACTAAAATTTATCCTGGATATATATTTGTAAAAACTTTACCTAGTGAAGAGGTTTGGTTTTTATTAAGGCAAATTCCAGGTGTATCCAAGGTAATTGGTAGTAAAACCCTTCCAACCCCAATTGCAGCTTCTGAAATGGATAAGATTTTACGTCAAATGGGTGATAAAACTAAGAAAATTGAAGTTGATTTTGAAGTTGATGAAGTGATAAGGGTTGTCTCTGGTCCATTTAGAGGTTATTCTGGTGTCATTTCGGAAATTAATTCCGATAGAGGTAAATTAAAGGCAATGATTTCAATTTTTGGTAGAGAAACACCTGTTGAGTTAGATTTTGATCAAGTTGAACAAGCTGTAGGGAGTTAAATAAATGGCTAAAAAAGTTAAAACTATTATTAAATTACAAATCGAAGGTGGAAAGGCAAATCCTGCGCCTCCTGTTGGACCAGCATTAGGTCAGCATGGTGTTAATATTATGGACTTCTGTAAAGCTTATAATGCAGCTACCCAAGATAAGGCAGGATCTGTAATTCCAGTTGAAATTACAGTTTTCGAGGATACTTCGTTTACATTTATATGCAAAACACCTCCGGCAGCAAGATTGATTTTGAAAGCCGCTGGTATTAAAAGTGGAGCTAACATGCCTGGCCGTGAAGCTCCTAAAAAAATTGCACGAGATAAACTTGTTGCTATAGCTGAAGAAAAAATGGTAGATTTAAATGCTTTTGAAACTGAATCTGCTGTTCGTATTATCGAAGGTACAGCAAGAAGTATGGGATTTGAGGTAGTATAATGAATAGAGGTAAACAATATAAACAATATGCAGAGTCGTTAGATCAAACTACAGATTTAACAATTCACCAGGCAGTTACAATTTTAAAAGAAAAATCATTCGCAAAATTTGATGAAACGATTGAAGTTGCTTTTAAATTAGGTATTGATCCTCGTCAGGCTGATCAAGCTTTAAGAGGAACTTTGTCTCTTCCGCATGGTACAGGTAAAGATGTTCGTGTTGTTGTGATCTGCGGTGATTCTGATATAAAGGCTGCTGAGGAAGCTGGAGCTAATGAAGTTGGTTCAGATGAATTAGTTGATCGTATATCTAAAGGTTTTTTAGATTTTGATATTGTAATTGCAACGCCAGCAATGATGGGGAAAGTTGGTAAATTAGGTAAGCTTTTAGGTGCAAGAGGTATGATGCCTAGTCCTAAAAGTGGAACGGTAACTCAAGATGTTGCTAAAACTGTTTCCGAGTTTAAAGCTGGAAAGGTTGAGTACCGTAATGATAAAACTGGAATAGTTCATATTGTGATCGGAAAGGCTTCTTTTTCACAAGAAAATCTTGTTGAAAATTTCCGTGAAGTTTATGACACTATCCAAAAAGTAAAACCACAAAAGGCCAAGGGAACTTATATTCAGTCTTTAGTTGTTTCATCAACTATGAGTCCTGGACTAAGACTTTGTCCTACTAATACGTTTGAGAAGGAGGGATAATATGGTTCCTACTGATAAGGTGTTATCTAAAAAAGCAGAGATAATATCTGAAATTAAAACTCGTGTTGAAGGTTCAGCTGGTGTTTATTTGTTTGATTACAGAGGTTTAACTGTATCCAAACTAAGTGAACTTAGAACTCAATTACGCGAATCAAATGCAAAAGCCACTGTGTTTAAAAATACGTTTATAAAACGTGCTTTAGACGAGTTGGAATATAACTATTCTGATACTTTGTTAAAAGAGCCTACAGTTCTTTTAACATGTGAAGAAGATATAGTTAGCCCTGCCAAGGTACTGGTTGATTTTGTTAAGAACAATGAAATCGGTACAATTAAAGGCGGTTATTTAGGAAGTAAAGCTTTAGATCTTAATGATATTAAAAGTTTATCTAACCTACCATCACGAGAGGAGCTTTTGGCGAAATTTGTTGGGAGTATCAATGCTCCAATTTCAAATTTTGTGATGGGCTTATCTGGTGTAAGTCGTTCATTAGTGTATGTATTAAGTGCTATTAAAAGCCAAAAAGACGGAGGAAACTAAATGTCTGAAGAAACTACAAAAGAAGCAGTTGAATTATCTGCTGACGCACAAAAAGTATTAGATGCTGTTGAAAAAATGACAGTTTTAGAATTGTCTGAACTAGTTAAAGCTTTAGAAGAAAAGTTTGGTGTTAGTGCTGCTCCTGTAGCTGTAGCTGGTGCTGCTCCTGCAGCAGGTGGTGGTGATGCTGCTGATGCTGGCGACGGTACTGTATCTGTAATTTTAGCTGGTTTTGGTGACAACAAAATTGGAGTTATTAAAGCAATCCGTGAAGTTGCTGGTTTAGGTTTAAAAGAAGCTAAAGATTTTGTTGAGTCTGCACCTAAAGCTGTTAAAGAAGGAATTTCACAAAGCGAAGCTGATGAGCTTAAAAAGTCATTAGAAGAAGCTGGCGCTCAAATCGAAATTAAATAATTTAATATATTTTTATTAGCCTGGAGTTTTTTACTCCAGGCTATTTTTGCTAAGAGGTGATATAAAGTGTTTAAGCGACAACCAAGAGAACGAAATCGATTAATTAAAAATGTATCTTCAGTAGAAGTTGATGTTCCTAATTTATTAGATTTACAAGTTAAATCTTTTGAACGATTTATTAAGGAAGGACTTTCTGAGGAATTACAAGCTATTTCTCCTATAGTGGGCTATGGTGGTAAATATGAAATGGAATTTTTGGATGGTTACTATGTAATGGATCCAGAACTAGAGTATAACGAGTGTAAACGTCGTGAGGTGAGTTATACTGGAGCTTTACGTGTTCCTGTTCGTTTAACTTCTAGAGAAACTGGTGAAATCCAAGAACAAGAAGTTTTCATGAGTGATATTCCACTTATGACTGACAGAGGTACATTCTTAATTAATGGTGCTGAACGAGTTGTTGTTACTCAATTTGTTCGTTCTCCTGGTGTATATTTTAGGCAAAAAATTGGATTAACTCGCGAAAAAATTAGTTTTATGGCCACGATCATTCCTCATAGAGGTGCTTGGTTAGAGATTGAAGTTGATCATAATGGTATTGCATACGCACACATTAACAAAACTAAACGTGTTCCTGTTACTTATCTTCTCTCAGCTATTGGTTATTCACATGATGAAATTTATAAATTAACATCTCAACCTGATATTATTAAAAATACATTCGACAAATCACCTTTCGAATCTCAGGATGAAGCTTTAATTTACGTTTACAAAAATTTACGTACTGGTGAGCCAATTACGGTTGATGGGGCCAAATCTTTATTAGAGGGTATGTTCTTTTCAGATGTTAAATATGATCTTGGTAAAGTGGGTCGTCACAAAATAAATAATCGTTTAGAATTAGAAGTTGATCCTAATACGGTAACACTTACAAATCAAGATGTTCTTTCAATTGTAAATTATACTCTTGATCTTTATACAGGTAAGGGTTCTATGGACGATATCGATCACCTAGGAAACCGTCGTGTCCGTACAGTAGGTGAGCAACTTCAGCGTCAATTTCGTATTGGTTTAGCTCGATTAGAACGCCTAATACGTGAACAAATGGCATTAAAAGCTGGTGAAAATATCACGCCACAGTCTCTAATCAATATACGTCCTTTAGTGGCTGTTATGAGAGAATTCTTTGGAAGTTCTCAGTTATCTCAGTTTATGGATCAAACGAATCCTTTGGCAGAAATCGTTCACAAAAGACGATTAAGTGCTTTAGGACCTGGTGGTCTTACTAAAGAACGTGCTGGTTTTGAAGTACGTGATATTCACCCTACTCATTATGGTAGAATTTGTCCTATCGAAACACCAGAGGGTCCTAATGCTGGACTTATTGGTCCATTAGCTTCATTTGCAGTAGTTAATGAATTTGGTTTTATTGAAACTCCATATCACCCAGTTAAAAAGGGTAAAATCTCAGATGATGTTGTTTATTTAGCTGCAGATATCGAAGAGAGACATTACATAGCTCCTTGGGATACTGATTCTAAGAATCAAAAATTACAAGGTGATTCAATTGTAGCTAGGCATAATCGTGAATTCGCTTTTGTTGGAATGAATGATATTCAGTTCATTGGTGTTTCTCCTTTACAATTAGTGGGTGTTGCTTGTGGACTTATTCCATTTTTAGAGCATGATGATGCGAATCGTGCATTAATGGGCGCTAACATGCAACGTCAAGCTGTACCATTGATTTCACCTGAAGCTCCATATGTGGGCACTGGTCTTGAAAAAGTTGTTGCTCGAGATTCTGGTGTGATTTTAAAATCTCGCCATCAAGGTACAATAGAAACTGTAACGTCTGAAGAAATTATTCTAAAAGATACTAAAGGCAAAAAACATACTTATCAGCTTGAAAAGTATGAACGCTCTAATCAAAATACATGTCGTAATCAATCTCCAATTGTTAATCCTGGAGATACTGTAAAGGTAGGTGATGTTCTAGCTGATGGAACATCAACTCACAATGGTGAATTAGCATTAGGACGTAACGTATTAGTTGGATTTATGCCTTGGGAAGGATTTAACTTTGAAGATGCGATTATTATTTCGGATCGTTTAGTTAAAGATGATGTTTTTTCATCTATACATATCCATCGTTATGAAGTAGATATTAGAACTACAAAGTTAGGTCCGGAAGAGTTAACTCGTGAAGTTCCAAATGTATCTGAAGATGCGTTGAAAAATATCGATGATCGAGGAATTGTTCGTGTAGGTTCTCTTGTACATGCTGGTGATATTTTAGTTGGTAAGGTTACTCCAAAAGGAGAAACCGAGCCACCAGCTGAAGAAAAATTATTACGAGCTATTTTCGGTGACAAAGCTAGAGATATGAGAGATACATCTTTGAAAGTTTCTTCTGGTGAGTCTGGAAAAGTTATTGGTATCCGTGTGTTTTCTCGTGATGATGGTGATGATCTTCCGCCAGGAGTTAATTGTTTAGTCAGAGTTTATGTTGCTCAGTATAGAAAAATTTCTATTGGTGATAAAATTGCCGGGCGACACGGAAATAAAGGTGTTATATCAACAATATTATCTGAGGCTGATATGCCTTACATGCCAAATGGTGTTCCTTTAGATATTATATTGAACCCTCTTGGTGTTCCATCACGTATGAATGTTGGCCAGTTATTTGAAACGATGCTAGGAATGGCTGCTGGTGTTCTTGGTCAAAATTATGAAGTTCAAATTTTCGATGAGGTTTCAGGTGAAAATGCTTCTGTAAATATGGTTGAATCAAAATTAGAAGAGGCTTCAAAAGTTCCAGGGTATGAGTGGATTAAGTCCTCAAGTACAGTTGCCCTTCGTGATGGAAGAACTGGTGAGTATTTTGAACGTGAGGTTACTGTTGGTTATATGTATATTCTCAAGTTAATTCACTTAGTTAGAGACAAAATTCATGCGCGTTCGACAGGGCCTTATTCATTAGTCACTCAACAGCCACTCGGTGGTAAGGCTCAATACGGTGGTCAGCGTTTTGGTGAGATGGAAGTTTGGGCACTAGAAGCTTACGGTGCTGCTAATGTTTTACAAGAAATGTTGACAATTAAATCTGATGATTTAACAGGTCGTGCTAAAGCTTATGAATCAATTATTAAAGGGCTTCCGTTATCAAAGCCAGGAACCCCTGAATCGTTTAGAGTATTGCTTCGTGAACTTCGATCAATTGCTTTAGATATACAAGTAATGTCTAGAGATAATGTCGAAGTGGATACACGGTAATAGGAGATAGGTATGTTAGTTAACAGTCCAGATGATTTTGATTTTTTAAAGATTGGTTTAGCTTCTCCTGAACGAATTTTATATTGGTCACATGGTGAAATTGAAAAACCAGAAACGATTAATTATCGTACATTCAAACCCGAGAGAAAAGGTTTGTTTTGTGAGAAAATTTTTGGTCCTGTAAAGGACTGGGAATGTGCTTGCGGAAAGTACCGACGAATTCGTTACCGTGGTATCGTCTGTGAGCGATGTGGTGTAGAGGTTACACATTCAAAAGTCAGACGTGAGCGTATGGGGCATTTATCGCTAGCCGCTCCAGTTTGTCATATTTGGTTTTTAAAAGGTATACCGAGTTATCTTGGTTTATTTTTGGATATGACTACTCGTGAGCTTGAAGAAGTTATTTATTTTGATTCTTATATCGTTACTAAAGTTGATGATTCTATTGCGGATAAAGTTTCGTATATGGAACTTTTAACTCCAGATAAATATTATGATCTAAAAGAAGAATTTGGTGACAAAATTGACGCTGATATGGGTGCTCAAGCAATCAAAACTCTATTAGAGCAAACTGATGTTAATGAGTTGGTTCAGGATTTACGTGAATTGTTACAAACGGCTACAGGCCAAAAACGAATTAAAGTTACTAAACGTCTTAAAGTTGTTGATGCCATATTGAATTCTGACAATAAGCCTGAATGGATGGTTATGGATGTTATTCCAATAATGCCACCAGATCTGCGTCCAATGGTCCAATTGGAAGGTGGGAGATTTGCTACTTCTGATTTGAATGATCTATATCGTAGAGTTGTCAATCGAAATAATCGTCTTAAACGTTTGATGGATATTGGTGCTCCAGAAATGATTATTCGAAACGAAAAGCGTATGCTACAAGAAGCTGTTGATGTCCTCATTTCTAATGGTAAACGTGGACGAGCTGTCACAGGTTCTAACGGACGTCCTTTAAAATCTTTAGGTAATATTATTGAAGGTAAGCAAGGTCGTTTTCGTCAAAATTTATTAGGTAAACGTGTTGATTATTCTGGTCGTTCTGTAATTGTTGTTGGTCCTAATTTAAAGTTTCATCAGTGCGGATTGCCCAAAGATATGGCACTTGAGTTATTCAAGCCGTTTATTATTCGTCGTTTAGTTGATGATGGATTTGTAACAAATGTTAAGTCAGCTAAACGTAAAATTGAACAAAAGGATGTATATGTTTGGGATGTACTAGAACAGATAATTCAAGGACAAGCAGTACTTCTGAATCGTGCACCTACCTTGCACCGTTTAGGTATTCAAGCATTTGAGCCTATTCTTGTTGAAGGATCGGCTATTCAGGTTCATCCTTTAGTTTGTACAGCTTTTAACGCTGACTTTGACGGTGACCAAATGGCTGTTCACGTTCCTCTATCTATGGAAGCCCAAGCTGAAGCTAGATTTTTAATAATGTCTACAAATAATATATTGGCTCCATCAAGTGGACGTCCAATTGTTACACCTTCTCAAGATATGGTTCTTGGTTGTTATTATCTTACAGTTACGGATCCATCAGTTGAAAAAGGAAATAACAAATTCTTTAATACAATTGATGAAGCATTACTCGCTTGGGATTCCAAGGCTATTGAATTACATAGTACAATTCGAATAAAAGAGGTTGGTCTATCTGTAGAAACTACGATTGGTCGTGCAATTTTTAATAATGCAATTTGGTCAGTTTGTAATAAGTTTGAATTAGAAAAAACTGAATACATAAATGATACTATTGGTAAAAAAGGTTTAGAAAATATAATTTTTGAGTGGTTCAACCGTTTCAGCTCTGAAGTTATGTCTTCTTTACTTGATACGTTAAAGCAACTTGGTTTTCACTATGCTACACGCTCTGGAATTTCAATTTCAATTTCTGATCTTAGAGTTCCTAAGAAAAAGCAAGGTATTTTAGATAAAGCTGAAAAAGAGGTAGCTAAATTAGAAAAGATGCAGTCTCAGGGTGCCATTTCTATAGATGAAAAACACTTAAGAAGTCATAACGTTTGGAGACAAGTTACATCTGAAATTTCAGGACAAATGGAAGATGAGTTCGGAAGTTTAAATAACGTCTTTATTATGGCCAACTCTGGAGCTAGGGGTAACATTGATCAGGTTAGACAATTAGCTGGTATGCGTGGATTAATGTCTGATGCCCAGGGTCGTACCGTTCATGTTCCTATTAAGGCCAACTTTAAAGAAGGTTTAAGTTTAGCCGAATATTTTATTTCATGTTATGGTGCTCGTAAAGGTCTAGTTGATACAGCTTTACGTACGGCTGACTCTGGTTACTTAACTAGACGTTTAGTTGATGTTGCACAAGATGTAACCATCACTGGTCATGACTGTGGTACGACTAAAGGTAATAAGTTAACTAATATTACTGATGGTGCTAAAGTAGTGGTTCCTTTATCAGAATTAATCCTTGGACGTGAATCATTAGAAGATGTTGTTGACGCAGATAAAAATGTATTAGTTAAAAAAGGTGATTTGATTACAGTAGAACAAGCTAAGGCTATCCAAAATGCTGGAATTGATTCTGTTCATGTCAGAAGTGTTTACACTTGTCAGATGGATAAAGGTATTTGCCAAAAATGTTATGGTGTTGATTTGTCTTCAGGTAGACTTATCAATGTTGGTGAAGCTGTTGGTATTATTGCTGCTCAATCCATCGGTGAGCCTGGTACTCAGTTAACGATGAGAACCTTCCATACGGGTGGTGTTGATTTAAGAAAGGCATCTAATGTTGTTGTCACGTCTCAAAGTGAAGGTGTATTTACACTTGGTTCAAATGTACAGTTAAGTCGATTAAAATCTGATAAAGAATATTGGGTAACGACTATCCAGACAACAGCTTTTGTTAAGTCTAAAAATGGTTCATCTGTTAAATATGTTCTACCAAAAGGTTCAAGGTTATTTGTTAAAGTAGATGACCAAGTTAAAGAAGGCGATATACTCTTTGATTACGATCCTGAAAATGATTATATATTATCTCAATCAAAAGGTAATGTGACTTTCATTAATTTAGAAACACAAGAAATGGATTCTGAAGAAGGAAAAGCTATCTATGCACAAACTAGTGGTGAGATTTTTATTTCTAATTCTAAAGATTCCGAGACATTTGAAGTATCAGATGATGTTCTAGATTCTGTAAAAGTAGGTCAACGTTTGAACATTGGATTTCAACTATCTAAGAAGCAATCACTTTCAAAAACAGCTATTGTTACTAAATTAACTAAAAAGACCGCTTCTTTAGTTATTGAATATGGTCAGTCCTATCCAATTAACTTAGGTACATTACTTTTTATCAAAGATGGCCAGAAGATTGTGACTAATGACATTATTGCTTTAGAACGCATTAGCAGTCTTGAAGGTTCAAAAACAAAGGATATTGTTCAAGGTTTGCCTCGTGTTGAAGAGTTATTTGAAGCTCGTAAAAACAGAGATAATGCCGTATTAGCTGAATCATCAGGTTATATTGATATTAGCAATAAGAAAAACTTAAGAGTAATTTCTGTTATTGGTGAAACAAATTCTCATGAATATAAAGTTCCACAGGATGTGCGTTTAAAAGTTTATTCAGGTCAATTTGTTGAAAAAGGTGATATTTTAACTGAAGGTGTTATTAATCCACATGATCTTCTTTTAACTAAAGGTGTTCTGGACGCACAGCGTTATTTAGTTGAAGAGGTTCAAAAAGTATATACCTCTCAAGGTGTAAAAATAAACAATAAGCATTTAGAGGTTATTGTTAGACAAATGACTCGTAAAGTTACAGTCGTTGATATGGGTGATTCCGAATTTCTTTTAAATGAAGTTGTTGATTTAAAAGATCTTGAAAAAGTAAATGCAAAATTAGAAGCTGAAGGTAAATTGATTGCTCAATCTACGCCTTTATTACTTGGAATTACTAGATCATCATTAACGACATCTAGCTTTGTTTCGGCGTCTTCTTTCCAAGAAACGGCTAAGGTACTTTCTAACGCAGCTATTCAAAGTAAAGAAGATTACATGTATGGCTTAAAAGAAAATGTCATTATTGGTAAGTTGATACCGGCTGGTACTGGTTTTGGAGGCTATAAAGAAATTTCTATTGCCGCAACGGAATAGGTTCAATTGCTTGACTTTTAGTTAATTTAAGGATATTATTTTGGTTCATTTTAAATAAGGAGTAAAACGTGCCCACTACAAATCAATTAGTAAAGAGAAAAAGAAAGAAGAAAATTAAAAGAGGGAAATCCCCTGCTTTAACTAAGTCTCCATTTAAAAGAGGCGTATGTACTAAGGTTTATACAACTACACCTAAAAAACCTAACTCAGCTTTACGTAAAGTGGCACGTCTAAAATTATCATCAAAGTTTGAAGTTACTGCTTATATTCCAGGTGAAGGGCATAATTTACAAGAACACGCTGTTGTGTTAATTCGTGGTGGGCGTGTAAAAGATTTGCCTGGTGTAAATTATCATATTGTTCGTGGAGCACTTGATACTGATGGGGTTGATGGTCGTAAACGTGGTCGCTCTAAATACGGTGCTAAGAAAGGTTAATCGTCATGTCTAGAAAAAGAAAACAATATAAGCGTACATTTTATCCAGATAGTATTTATAATAGTCTGGAAATTACACACTTTATAAACAAACTAATGTTGGATGGTAAAAAAAGTAAAGCTGAATCAATTATTTATACAGCTTTAGAACGTTTAGCTAAAGAAACTTCTACTAATGCTTTAGATGCATTTAAACAATCTCTGAAAAACGTCACTCCATTAATGGAAGTCAAGTCAAGACGTGTTGGTGGTTCTACTTATCAGGTACCAATGGAAGTTAAACCTGAGCGTGGTTTAGCACTTGCCATGAAGTGGATTATTGCCGCTTCTAGAAATCGTTCAGGTCAACCAATGGCTGACAAATTAACTAAAGAGTTAGTTGATGCTTTTAATGATACAGGTTCTGCTGTAACCACTAAAATTAATACTCATAAAATGGCTGATGCTAACAAAGCATTTTCTCATTATAGATTTTAATCAAGGGAACTAAAATGTCTGATAAGAAAGTCGAATTACAAAATTTAAGAAATATTGGCATTGCTGCTCACATTGATGCTGGTAAAACAACACTAACGGAGCGTGTATTATTTTATACAGGAAAGTCACATAAAATTGGTGAAGTTCATGATGGTAATGCCACTATGGATTGGATGGAGCAAGAACAAGAGCGTGGAATAACAATTACTTCCGCGGCTACAAGTTGTTTTTGGGGAGATCATGGTATTAATATTATTGATACTCCAGGTCACGTTGATTTTACCGTTGAAGTTGAAAGATCTCTTCGTATACTTGATGGAATGGTTGCTGTATTTTGTGGGGTTGCTGGTGTTCAACCTCAAAGTGAAACTGTGTGGAGACAGGCGGTTAAATACGAAGTGCCTCGTTTAGCATTTGTTAATAAAATGGATAGAACCGGTGCTGACTTTGATTTCGTTGTTGGTACAATGAAAGATCATTTGAAAGCTAATGCAGTTATATTTAACTACCCAATTGGTGCTGAAGATAATTTTCAAGGTGTTATCGATATTGTTAATGAAGTTGAGTATCATTATGATAAAGATAAAGGTGTTAACTTTGAAAAAAAGGATATTTCACCAGAAAATGCTGATAAAGTTGCTGAACTTCGTGAGGCTTTAATTGAAGCTGCAGCTGAAGGTGACGATGATTTGATGGAAGAGTATTTAGAAAATGGTACGCTTTCAACTGATAAAATAAAAATTGGATTACGTAAAGCCACTATTGCTGGGAAAATTGTACCTACATTGTGTGGAACTGCATTTAAAAATAAAGGAGTTCAACCCTTATTAGATGCAGTTATTGATTATCTGCCATCTCCTTTAGACGTTCCAACTGTTGAAGGACTAAACAAGGAAGGTAATTCTGAACCTCGTAAAGCGGATCCTAAGGAAAAGTTTGCAGCTTTAGCATTTAAAGTTATGACAGATCCATTTGTTGGACGACTAACGTTTGCTCGTATTTATTCAGGAACTGTTGAGCCTGGTACATACGTACAAAATGCTACTAATGGTAAGAGAGAGCGCGTCGGACGTATACTTCAAATGCATGCTAATTCTCGTTCCGAATTAGATCGAGCAACTGCTGGTGATATTGTTGGTATTATTGGGCTAAAAGATACACGAACCGGTGATACTTTATCGGATCAAGATGCTCCTGTTACGTTAGAAAATATTGAATTCCCTGAGCCTGTAATATTTGTAGCGATAGAGCCCAAAACAAAGGCTGATCAAGAAAAACTATCAACTTCTTTAGAAAAACTGTCAGATGAAGATCCTACTTTTAAATACAGTACGGATCAGGAAACTAATCAAACTATTATTTCTGGTATGGGAGAGCTTCATTTGGAAATTATTGTTGATCGTTTAGGTCGTGAGTTTTCAGTTGAAGCAAACATTGGTAAACCTCAAGTAGCTTACAAAGAATCTATTAAGAAGAAAGCTTCCGCTGAAGGTAAATTTGTTAAACAAACTGGTGGTCGTGGTCAGTATGGTCATGTAATATTAGATATTGAGCCAATTGATGCTGGTAAAGGCTTTGAATTTGAATCTAAAGTTGTTGGTGGTCGTATTCCAAGAGAATTTATACCTTCAGTTGAGAAGGGTGCTAAAGAAGCATTTTCAACTGGTATCGTTGCTGGTTTTCCAGTTGTTGATATTAAGGTAACTGTTACTGATGGTTCATTCCACCCTGTTGATTCATCTGATGTTGCATTCCAAGTTGCTGCTTCATATGCGGTTAAAGATGCTTTTAAAAATGCTGGTCCTTCAATTCTTGAGCCCATCATGGCAGTAGAAGTTGAAGTGCCTGAAAACTATATGGGTGATGTAATTTCTGATCTTAATTCTCGTAAAGGTAAAATTGAGAGCATGGAGCCTGGAAAAGGTGGTAACCAGTTAGTAAAAGCTAAAGTTCCTTTAGCTGATATGTTTGGTTATGCTACATCTTTACGATCATGTACTCAGGGTAGAGGTATTTACACCATGACATTTTTTGGGTATAGTGATGTGCCTAA
>CACECR010000005.1 GCA_902558105.1 uncultured Candidatus Marinamargulisbacteria bacterium
GTTTCGGTTTTACTTTCTTGAATAAATTTTTGAATATCTAAAAGTTGTGCTTGATATAAGTTAAAGCTTTGATCTAAAAATTCAAAGTTTCCGTTTTTCAGATTTTCATCTAATTTAAATAAATAAGGCTTAAGTGTGTTTATATTTTTTCTTGTGAAGATTTGTTTGTTTGGATCCATTCGATCTATAAAGAGGTCATAGACTCTTTTGGAATAATTATCATCTATTTTTTGGGGCTTCAAATGAAAGGATTGGATACTTTGTAATATCATTTGACTGACTAATGTATCCTTTTCAGTATTAGCTAATACTCCAACAGTTAAATAAAAACTTAATATTATTGTAAAAAAAAGCTTGAGCTTAGTTTTCACTTTCTTCCTTACGTGCGGCTTCTTCAACACTTTTAGCCACTTTTATAGCTACAGACTTATCTAGAACTTCAGGAATGATTTTATCAACGGAAAGATCTTCTACAGAGTCAGCTAATGCATAAGCGGCTGTTATTTTCATTTTTCTCGTGATTCGTTTGGCTCCGGCATCGATAGCGCCTCTGAAAATTCCAGGGAATGCTAATACATTATTTACTTGATTCGGGAAGTCACTTCGCCCTGTACCTACAATGAATGCACCAGCTTCTTTGGCTTCTTCTGGCATAATTTCAGGAACTGGGTTCGCCATAGCTAAAATAATGGGTTTTTCATTCATAGATTTTATCATTTCTTTTGTCACAGCCCCGGCAACACTTACTCCAATAAATAAGTCCGTGTCTTTCATGGCATCGGCTAGACTACCTACTTTTTTATCTCTGTTTGTTCGTCTAGCAATTCGGATTTTGGCTGGGTTATCCGCAATGTCTTCACGTTTTTCAGAGATGATTCCTTTTGAATCACACATGAGAATTTCTTTAACAGATTTTGTTTCGTTTTCATCAATACTCATGGATAGAAGTAATTCGGCGATGGCTACACCCGCTGCTCCGGCTCCGTTTATCACCACTTTCATTTCGGTGACATCTTTTCCAGATAATTTGGCAGCGTTAATTACCGCAGCTAAAACCACAATAGCGGTTCCATGTTGGTCGTCATGAAATACTGGGATTCCAATGTCTTGGAGTGCATTTTCAATTTCAAAACAACGAGGTGCTGAAATATCTTCTAAGTTTACTCCTGCAAATACTGGCGTTATATTTTTGACCAAGTTTACAATTTCTAGTGTGTTTTGAGAATTTACACAAATTGGAAAGGCATCTAGCCCCGCATACTCTTTAAAAAGTAGCGCTTTTCCTTCCATAACTGGAATGGAAGCGGTCGCACCAATGTTTCCAAGACCTAATACGGCTGATCCATCGGTAACAATTGCGACTGTGTTTTTCTTTAATGTTAGTTCACGAGCTAAGGATTCATCTTCCGCGATGGCCTCACAAACTCCCGCTACTCCAGGTGTGTAGGCGATAGATAAATCATGTGTGTTATTGATGTGCATTTTAGGGGTAAGTTCTAATTTTCCACCATGTTTACGATGTTCTTCTATTGATTCTTCAAAAATGTTCATAAATCTCCTTGGTTTAAGTTAGTATGGATTGTTGCAATTCTATAAGTGTAACAAAATAATACTTTTTCTACTAATTTTCTACGACAGCGACGATAAGTAGTGTTCCGCATCCATAGCGGCCATGCAACCTGATCCGGCAGCTGTAATAGCTTGTCGATACAGTTTATCTTGAACATCACCGCATGCAAAAACACCTTCTAAATTAGTCTGAGTAGACCCAGGCTCTTTTACTACGATATATCCTGTATCATCAGTTGTAATGGATTCGTTTAAAAAGTTTGTGTTAGGCTCATGTCCGATTCCATAAAATAAGCCTCGTATGTCTATTACAGACTCCGTATTTGTTTTGTTGTTTAAGACACGTAATTGCTTCAGAGTTGTATCTCCTATAGCTTCTTGAGCTTCAGTGTTCCAGCAGATCTCGATTTTTTCATTATTTTGGGTGCGCTCTTGCATTACTTTTGATGCACGAAGTTCGTCACGACGTACTAATAAACTCACCTTACTAGCATACTTACTTAAGAAGTTCGCTTCCTCACATGCGGTATCTCCACCCCCAATAACCACTAAGTGCTGGTCTCTAAACATAGGAAGTGCTCCATCACATACGGCACAAGCGGATATCCCTTTTTGCCAAAATGTTTTTTCGCCATCGATTCCTAAACGTTTTGCCGTTGCACCTGTGGCGATAATGATGGTTTTGGCTTTAAATTGTTTCTCTTTAATATGAACAGTATATGGGTGGCTATCAAAATCAATTTTATCCACTGTTTTTGTAAATATTTTAGTTCCACAATTTTCAGATTGCTGTCTCATGTTCATCATGAGTTCTGGTCCAGAAATTCCGGTTGGGAAGCCTGGGAAATTCTCAACTTCAGTTGTTGTAGTTAATTGTCCTCCAGCCGCTACTCCAGCCGCCATTTCACCTTCAAACATAATAGGGTTTAAGCAGGCACGAGCTGTATAAATTGCCGCCGTGTGTCCCGCAGGTCCAGATCCGACAATAATTACATTGTGGATATCATTTTGTAGTTCATCTAATTTAGTCATCATTACTCTCCTTATTAATTGATGTCAAAGAAATCGAGTAGTTCGTTCTCTTCTTTTTCTTTTTGTTGCCTAACTTTTTTAACTTTAGAAATCGATTTACTAGAATCTTTTTCTACAGGTTCGGATCCTCTCCAATATTTTAAATCCGTTACCTTCGCTGTTTCTGGGGTATATTCAGAGGCTAAAAGTCCGGTTTCCCAGTTGACGCGTCGTGTGACTAAGCCTTGAGCTCTTGGAAAGGATTGGGCTTTTACCGAACGCAGTGCTTCTTTCATAAATTCTTTCCACATGTAAGCTGGAATCCATCCACCCGTTACATTATTCATAGGAGTGTTATCATCGTTTCCTACCCATGCCGCGGTTACCATCTGTGGAACAAATCCCATGAACCATGCATCTTTATAGTCAGAAGTTGTTCCTGTTTTTCCAGCAATGGGTCGTGGTAATTTTGCGCCTCTTCCGGTTCCATAATTAACAACACCTTGCATCATTTCAACAAGTGCGGCTACATGGTTTGCGTTTAAGACACGTTTTTCTCGTTTGACATGGTTATAAAGTGGAATTCCGTCTCTATCTTCAATTTTCAAGATAGCCACCGGATTTACTTTTATTCCATTGTTTGCAAAGGTCATGTAGGATTTGGTTAATTCCATCATCGTCACTTCGTTAGCCCCTAATGGTAACGATAAAATAGGTTTGAGTGGCGATGTGATTCCTGATTTTCTAGCGGCCTCAACTACTTTTTCGGGACCTACTAAATCGTTTAATTTAACAGCCACTACATTTACCGATCGTTCGAGTGCTTTTGTCATTGGGATATTTCCTAAATGTTTTAGCGTGTAATTTAAGGGTTCGTACGGACCTTCGATCGTATTAAATGTAATGGGATTATCTTCAATAAATGTACCCGGAGAGAGGCCTTTTTCTAATGCCGCTAGATAGACAAATGGTTTAAATGCCGAGCCTGGCTGACGATTGGCTTGTACCGTTCGGTTAAATTGAGTGTCTTTAAAGTTGGCGCCCCCTTGCATCACTAATATGTGACCATTTCTTGGATCTACAGATAATAACGCTGCTTCATTAAAGTTTAAGTTTTCTACTTTTTCTCCTTTGATCCAATAACTTTTCTCACCTAACTCGATGGCTTTTTTAACCACTTCTTCGGCATGGGTTTGTAGTTTGTAATCGAGTGTGGTGTAGACATTCATACCCGAGGTATAGGTGGATTCTTCACCATACATTTCGATGAGCTTTTCAACGACATAACTGGTAAAAAATGGTGCTTTGTAACGATGTTTTTTACGTTCGGCCAAAACTAACGTTTTGTTCAATGCGGCTCTATATTCTTGCAAACTGATAATTTTAAGCTTTTTCATACGTTGAAGAACAATTTTTTGTCGTTCTTTACATCGGCTAAAGTTTCTAAACGGACTATATAATTCAGGCCCAGATAACATGCCCACAAGTGCGGCTGATTCGGACAAGTTTAAATCGGCTGAGGGTTTTCCAAAGTACATTCTGGCGGCCGATTCAATACCATAGGCATTATGACCCCAATAGACTTGGTTTAAGTACATTTCAAGAATTTCTGTTTTACTAAATTTCTTTTCAATTCTTATGGCTAGTACCATTTCAGCCAGTTTACGTATGATTTTCTTTTGTTTATATAAGAAAAGGTTTCTAGCTAATTGCTGAGTAAGTGTACTTCCACCTTCTACGAAACTCATGGCTTTAATATCTACATAAAGGGCTCTCATAATCCCTTTAATATTAATCCCGTTGTGTTTGTAAAAATCGGTATCTTCTAATGCAATGACTGTTTTAATAATATTAGGAGAGATTTTTTCGATTGGAATTAAGATTCGGTTTTCTTCTTGGTGGAGTTCGGCTAGGACAGTTCCATCTTTTGCATAAATTTTTGTGGTTTCAGCTGGTATGTAGGTGTTGATGCTATCGATATCAGGTAATTTTTTTGAAATATACGCTACAAATATACTGCCGCTAATCACTCCAATTACACCTAAAACGGTAGAGCCAATCATGATTTTTTTAAACACGTTCATCCAAAAGTTTCGTTTTTTGTTGCGTGTATATCGTGCAGCTCCAACTGATTTAGAGGAGGATTTAAATATTTTTCCGATGGGTTGTTTTGATCTAAAAATCAATAGACTCTCCTTATTTTCTTACCTAAAGTCTACCATACACTCTGTTCTCACTCTAGCCTTTTTTTAAGTCAAAATGTAAACTAATTTTACAATATTAAATTTAGGATATCTTCAATGTCTGATTTATTTGAACGTTTCATGTCTGGTGTGGATACCATTATCCCTGAATCAGACACTATTTCTGCGATAAAAACTCAATCTTTACGTATTAAATTTGGTGCCGATCCGTCCGCTCCAGATTTACATTTAGGTCATGCGGTTATTTTAACGAAGCTTCGCTTACTTCAAGATATGGGGCATACGGTAATTTTTTTGATCGGCGATTTTACGGCCATGATTGGAGATCCGACCGGTAAATCGCAAACTCGGAAACCGCTGACTAAAGAACAGGTCGTTGAAAATGCTGAATCGTATAAAGCGCAGGTCTTTAAATTCTTAGATCCTGAGAAAACAGAGGTGGTGTATAATTCCGAGTGGTTGTCCAAACTTTCGGCGGTTGATGTGGTGAAGTTGTCGTCGTCTTATACGGTGGCTCGGATGTTAGAGCGGGATGACTTTAGTAAACGCTATGCGTCCGGAACGCCGATTAGTGTCCATGAGTTTTTGTATCCCTTGTTTCAGGGCTATGATTCGGTGGCCTTAAAAAGTGATGTGGAAGTTGGGGGGACCGATCAAACGTTTAATTTATTAATGGGCCGTCACTTACAACAGCAAGATAATATGAACGCGCAGTCGATTGTAACCTTTCCTATTTTAGAAGGCTTAGATGGTGTCCAAAAAATGAGTAAGTCGCTTGGAAACCATATTGCGGTTTTAGATGAGCCTAATAATATGTTTGGGAAGGTGATGTCGATTCCAGATACCTTAATTACTCGTTATTTTCAGTTACTAAGTTTAGTGAGCCCGTCTGAACTGGCGCAGATTGAATCCGACTTAACGTCTGGGGTGAACCCACGTGATGTAAAACGTGATTTAGGGAAGCGCATTGTGGCTAAACTACATTCTGACGACGCGGCTGAGCAAGCCATTCAACATTTTGATACGGTCTTTGCCAAACGTGACATACCAGATGATATTCCCGTATTAAATGTAGCCGCGGATGCCATTTTTTTGGCCGACTTTTTGCTTGAGCACGGATTAGCACCTTCCAAAAAAGAGGCTCGGCGTTTAATTGCACAGGGGGCGGTGTCTATTAACCAAGAAAAAGTCTCTCCTGATGAGCGCCAGATGTATCATCCGTCTCATGATGATGTGCTTAAAGTTGGGAAACGACGGTTTGCTAAAGTACAGGTTATGTAGGCGGTTTGCTATATTTGGATAGTAATGTATCTACGGCTTCTTGGAATTTTCCTTGATCACCTGCGTTTTCTATTCCAAGATAGAGTAGTTCTTTGGCTACTATGGCTTGTTTATTAACAGGTACCTTTTCAAGAGCTTGCTGTTGTTCAGGGCTTAATTTACCCATAATCTTTTGAGCAGCTTCGCTTTGATTCACGCCTTTCTCTAATTTTTCTCCGGTTAGTTTTTGGAAGTTAGCTTTTACGGCACTTTTTTCTAGTCTTGTAAATATTTTATCACCTGCATAAAATAAAAGATTCCCAAGAGGTGCCGTAGCTGCTGTATTTATAGCGTTTTTTACTCCTTGTCTTACGCCAGTTTTTAAGAGTTTTACAAGAAAGCCATCTTTTTTTAATGTGCTTTTTGCTGGTTTTTCAGAGAGACTATTTATGCTATATTCTAGTTGTTTTTCAACACCTGTTTTTTCAGTAGATTTTTCTCCGGATGCTTGGACGTTTTTTATTCCAAGGGTATTATGAATGGATTGTATGGATGCTGCTGATATTGGAGGTGATTCTCTGTTTTCTTTAACTGTTTCTATAATTTCTTGTAATATTTCATTAATATTACATGTTTCACCCTGGTTTATAAGACTAGTGTCTAATTCACTTAATAGTTCAAGTACCGCATTTTTTTGTCCTTTTGGTAAATAAACAAAGCTTTGTAGTGTTTCCTGACTTACTTCACCTGTAATTTTATCATTAGTACTAAGTGTTTGGATTAACCCGTCAAGCTTTGTTTCTAAATCTCCTTTATTTAGATCATTAGCTTTTGCTTGATTAGTACTAAGTGATATACCAGGTATTTGAGTATTGTGACCTACTTCCATAATAACTTCTCGATCAGTTTCTTATCGTTATTATAGTTATCGATCAATAAGGGGATATCTATTGCATTTAAATTCTTTGATATTTAAATTAATTTATGTAAATTTGAATATTATACTCATTGCAATGCTTGTGAGTATGACTATGTTCAAATAATTTTTGATGAGTCCAACAACATATTTGGAAAAGTGATGTCGATTTCAGATAACTTAATTACACGTTATTTTCAGATATTAATTTTACTAAGTCTGGCAGAATTATCTCAAATAGAATTAGAGTTGTCTTTTGGTGTGAATCTACATGATGTAAAACGTGACTTAGGTAAACGTATTGTGACTAAATTACATTCTTAAGCATCGTTTGAGTAAGCCATTCAACATTTTGATACCGTTTTTGCCAAACGTGACATATTAGATGATATTCCCGTATTAAATGTAGCAGCTGATTCCATTTTTTTGTCCGACTTTTTGCTTGAGCATGGATTAGCCCCCTCCAAAAAATATGTACGGCTTTTGATTGCACAGGGAGCGCTGCCGATTAATCAAGAAAAAGTATCTTCTGATGAACGTCAGATGTATCATCCGTCTCATGATGATGTACTTAAAGTTGGGAAACGACGGTTTTCTAAAGTACAGGTTATGTAGTGGATTAGCTATAGTTGGATAGTAATGTTTTTACTTCCTCTTGGAATCTTTCTACATCATTTGCGTGTGTAATTCCCAACTCAAGAATTCTATATGCTACATATTTATGTTTTTCTGTTCGTTGTACATTATTAAGGGCTGTATATTGATCACCTAATTTACGCATAATGGTTTGGCTGGCTAATTGTAGATTATCTAGATCTGTACTGTCTGTTAATGTTTGTCCGGTTAGTGTACAGAAATTACTTTCTACGGCATCTTTGTCTAGTATGTGATAGAGATAATCACTTTCATTTACCAAACGGGTTTTAGAATCCGGGCTCGTTAAACTTAATATCTTTTCTCCAGCTGGGTTTTCCAAAATTACTCCAGATCTTTGTTGTTTCAATGGAGCACTATTATAATTTTCGGATAGGGTTTCAATACTAAATTCTAGTTCTTTTTGGATAACGTCGCATGCAGTTCCTGTTGTATTTATTCCTATATTGCTCTTCATTGCTTTTATTTCCGCTTTCGTGCTGGTGCCACTGCTACACTTACCTGTTCCTTCAGTTGTGGTATTAGTTGCTTTGGGAGTATCGGGACATTTCCTATCAAATGGTTCTCTTGCAGTATTGATTGGGTTGCTTGTATCTAGTTTCATAATAACTACTCTATTAATTTCTTACGTTATTAAAGTTATCGATCAATAAGCGGGGTGGATTGCATCTAAATTGCTTAATATTTAAGTTAATTTATATAAATTTAAATATTATACTTATTGCAATGCTCGTGATTATAATTAAATTTAAATAATTTTTGATGAGTCGAAATTTGTAATTATCAATAGTGAGTCGATCACATATTTTGTGATCTTTTAATTGAGACCTGCGCCAGTCTAGTTCTTTTTTAGTATAAATTGGAAATTTATCCATAAATCCAAGTTTATACGCTATTGAATCTAAGCCTGTAAAAAACTTACCTGGAATATGTAGTAAACAGGGCCAGGTATCGGTTCGTTTGGAGTAGAGCTTTCCTTCTCTAATTTCATAATCGTCGTATTCTAATCCGGCCCGTCCACCGTTTACTGCAAATAATTCATGGCGATGGTCAACGGTAATGTGTTCGGGATTTTTAACAAAGTAACGAATGGTGTCCATTTGATCGCTTGTTTGTTTGGCGGATAAGCCAATGTCGTTGTAACAGTCTAAGGCTAGTTTGGCAGGTCCCATAATGGTTCCTGCATTTAAGTAACGCATGGGAACGTTTTTAATAGGATATTTTAAGTAGTAAAATAAATCATCAAATGAATACATGCCAAAATTTTGTTCGGCTCCATAGACTAACTTATCTTTATAATAGGCAGTGTAAGCATTAAGGATGGCATCTTCGCTTTTTAAAAAGATTACATCGTATGCATCTATGTAAAGAAATAAGTCATTTGGGTTTAGTTTTTTTAATGCTTCTAATAATAAGGTTATTTTCATCCCATTACCGGTGTAAACTTGATTGAGCCCAAGTATGGTAATGTTGAGATTGTTTTTTTTTGACGAGGTCATTAACCTATCTAAATGATGGTTTGTATGAGTGGCAAAAGTAAAAATGTGTAAGTTGCTCATAATTTTTTAGACTTTTTTTGATTGTTTACATCATAAAATACTTTTCAAAAAGACACTAGATTTAAAATCACCCCTTTAAATATCTCTTTTAAAGCTATTTTGTCTTTTTTTGTTGGTTTGGGTGCTAAATTTTCAAAACGTCGTTATTTTGCGAAATAATGCTTCATTTCGCTTAAATTCTTTGATATACTTTAAAAAGTAACTACAGTTTATCATTATTCAAATTATGTCACTTTTTTGAATTTATAAGTATGGAGAAGGAATAAATTATGGCACAACAGCGTTATGACGCCGAACATATTAAGGTACTCGAAGGACTTGATGCCGTTCGTAAACGTCCTGGGATGTATATTGGGTCTACTGGGGTAAATGGATTAAACCATTTAATTTATGAGGTCGTTGATAATAGTATCGATGAGGCAATGGCTGGGTATTGTACCGATGTTTATGTGACTCTAGAGACAGATTCTATCGTTACTGTTTCGGATAACGGTCGTGGAATTCCGATTGATATTCATAAAGAAAAGAAAATACCAGCGGTAGAAGTGGTTATGACCACACTTCACGCGGGTGGTAAGTTTGAAGGAGAAGGATATAAAGTATCTGGGGGTCTTCATGGGGTTGGTGTGTCGGTTGTTAACGCACTAGCTGAGTGGTTAGAAGTTGAAGTTCATCGTGATGAGCAAAAATATTCACAATATTATAAACGAGGAAAGCCTAATAATTTAATCGGTGAAACAACTGATGCTAAAGGATCGGCGTCCGGTACGATGATTCGATTCAAACCGGATCATAAAATATTTGATACGCTTGTTTTTTCTGGCGATGTGATTGCTCATCGATTAAAAGAACTCGCTTATTTAAACCGTGGGGTGACTATTCACTTTAAAGATTGTCGTGATGAAGAAGAAATTATCGATGAAACTTATGTCTTTGAAGGTGGTATTGCGTCGTATGTAGAGGATATGAATCAAAATAAGGAAGCCTTATTTGAGCCCTCAATTTATATGAAGAAATCTCGTGATAATTACGAAGTTGAAGCGGCGATTCAGTATGTGTCGGATCATTACGATGAACACGTTGCGTCGTTTGCTAATAATATTCGTACCAAAGAAGGTGGAACTCATTTATCTGGTTTTAGAACAGCCTTAACCCGTGTGATGAATTCATTTGCTAAAAAATATGACCTTATTAAAAAAGGATCGGGTGGTCAATTAACGGGTGCGGATCTTAGAGAAGGCTTAACGGCTGTGATCAGTGTGAAATTAGCCGAACCTCAATTTGAAGGACAAACGAAAACAAAATTAGGGAACTCTGAAGTAAAAGGAATTGTGGACTCCATGGTGGACGAAGCATTATCTGACTATGTTGAAACGAATCCTAAAGTTGGGCGTTTAATTATTGAGAAAGCATTAGCGGCACAACGTGTTCGTGATGCGGCTCGTAAAGCACAGGATTTAGCGAGACGTAAAACGAGTTTAGAAAGTACCACGTTACCTGGTAAGTTAGCCGATTGTTCGGAAAAAGATCCGTCTCAATGTGAAATTTACATTGTTGAGGGGGATTCTGCGGGTGGATCAGCCAAGCAAGGGCGTGACCGAAACTTTCAGGCTATTTTACCATTAAGAGGTAAGGTATTGAACGTAGAAAAAGCGCGTTTAGATAAAATTTTAGCTAACGAAGAAATTCGTAATTTAATTACGGCGATTGGGCCAGAAACAGTGGCTGGTTTATCGAAATCTAAAATTAATACCGAGGAAGATAATGCTTCTGAAGAAGGAATGTCGACCGAAGAAGTTCTTCAAAAATTACGGTATCATAAAATTGTAATTATGACGGATGCTGACGTGGATGGTGCGCACATTCGAACGTTATTGTTAACACTATTTTTCCGTTATGCACGAGGTATTATCGAAGCTGGGGCACTTTATATTGCGCAGCCACCTTTATACTCTGTTAAAAAAGGATCTAAACTTACTTATGCGTATAATGATGATGATTTAGAGCGTGTCCTAGAAGAAGTAGGGCGTGAAAAAGCTAATATTCAACGCTATAAAGGGTTGGGAGAGATGAATCCGGATCAGCTATGGGATACTACGTTAAACCCAGAGCACCGTACGATGTTACAAGTAAATATTGAAGATGGTGAAACAGCGGATGAAATTTTTACACTCTTGATGGGTAGTAAAGTTGAACCTCGTAAAGAGTTTATTGAAAAGTATGGTAAAACAGTCCGTTGGATTGATGTATAGGAGTTTAGGATGGAAGAATTAAACCAAGAACAACAAGAGTCTGAATTACCCCTAGCCGGTGGTGGTGACGGTACGATCGTTGCGGGTCCTCAGATTAATATTGATGAGGAAATGAAGACCTCTTATTTAGAATATGCGATGTCCGTTATTGTGGGACGTGCTTTACCGGATGTTCGAGATGGATTGAAACCGGTTCACCGTCGTATTTTATATTCGATGTACGAACAAGGGTACACAGCGGGTCGTGCGTACAAGAAGTGTGCGAGAATCGTTGGTGATGTACTGGGTCGTTATCACCCACATGGTGACTCGGCCGTTTATGATAGTTTAGTGCGAATGGCACAAGACTTTTCGATGCGTTACATGTTGATTGATGGTCAGGGTAACTACGGATCGATTGATGGTGATAATGCGGCGGCGATGCGTTATACGGAAGCTCGTATGGCGAAGCTGAGTATGCATATTCTTCAAGATATCGAAAAGAAAACCGTTGATTTTGTACCTAACTTTGATGAATCGTTAGACGAGCCGTCTGTTCTTCCAACACGTGTTCCTAACTTACTTTTAAATGGTACAGCGGGTATTGCGGTTGGAATGGCAACGAATATTCCGCCTCATAACTTAGTGGAATTAACGGATGGTATATGTGCGTTAATTGATAACCCACAGGCAGAAGTTGATGATTTAATGGAACATATTAAAGGCCCTGATTTCCCAACGGGTGGTATTATTTGTGGTAATACTGGCATTAATTCGGCGTATCGAACGGGTCGTGGTGTCATTACTATTCGTTCTAAAACAACATTTGAAGATGTGAAAAAGCGTCGTGCTATTATTGTTCATGAGTTACCGTATCAGGTTAATAAAGCCAACTTAATTATAAAGATTGCGGAACTTGTTAATGAGAAAAAGTTAACCGGTATCTCCGATCTTCGAGATGAGTCGGATCGTAAGGGAATGCGTATTTATATTGAGCTTAAGCGTGATGCTCAAGAAGAGATTGTCTTAAATCAGTTATTCAAGCATACGCAACTTCAAAATTCGTTTGGGATTAATATTGTTGCGTTAGTGGGTGGTGTTCCTAAAACACTTAATTTAAAAGAAGTATTATCGCACTACATTGCACATCGTAAAGAGGTGGTTGTTCGTCGTACACAATATGACTTAAAGATTGCGAAGGACAGACTTCATATTTTAGAAGGGTTACGTATTGCTCTTCAAAATATCGATGAAGTAATTGCTTTAATTAAAAAGTCACCGAGTACCTCTGAAGCTCATAAAGGCTTAATGGAGACGTTTGGTTTATCCGAGAAACAAGCCTCAGCAATCCTTGAAATGCGTTTACAGCGTTTAACTGGATTAGAGCGCGATAAAATTGAGAATGAGTACAACGATTTATTAGTTAAGATTGCTGATTTAGAAGATATTTTAGCGAATGAATCTCGTATTTTCTCAATTATTAAAGAGGAGCAAATTGAAATTCGTGATAAGTATGCGGATGAGCGTCGTACAGAATTAGGTGCGTCTGTCGATAATGTAGATATTGAAGATTTAATTCCTCAACAATCGGTTGCGATTATGATGACTAAAAATGGTCTGATTAAGCGTATGCCAATTGCTAACTTTAGAAGTCAGCTACGTGGTGGTCGTGGTGTGAGTGGTATGTCTAGACGTGAAGAAGATATTATCGAACGTTTACTTGTAACAAGTAGTCATGATTATTTACTATGTTTCTCAAGTAGTGGTAAAGTTCATAAAATTAAAGCGTATCAAATTCCCGAGTCGTCTCGTACTTCTAAAGGTGTGTCGATCGCGCATTTCTTAGATTTACCAGAAGGTGAAACGGTAACTACTATTATTCCGGTTAAGAACTTTGATTCACAAGAATATTTAGTGATGGTTACTAAGAAAGGGATTATTAAAAAGACAGAAGTCTCGGCATTCTCTCACTTTAAAACTCGTGCCATTATTGCTATTAATCTAGATGAAGGTGATAGTCTTAAATGGGTACTTAAATCGGATGGTAATAAAGATGTGATCTTATCGACTACTGATGGAATGGTGATTCGTTTTGAAGAGTCTCAAGCACGTCCGTTAGGTCGCTCGTCTCGTGGGGTTAAAGCTATTAAGATTAAGGACGAAGATGAATTAGTAGATGTTAACTTAATCGATCCCGATGACGATAAGACGTTCTTATTACTTATTACAACTAAAGGATATGGTAAGAATTTACGTACGAATGAATTTAAGTGCCAGAAACGAGGAGGGGTAGGTGTTAAAGCGCTTAAATTCAGAAAAACAGTTCCTGGAGATTGTGTGAAATCAGCGGTTATTTGTAATAAAGAAGATGAGATTATGATGGCCACAAAAAATGGTACCATTTGTCGACAAAAAGTTGAAAATATTTCTGTTCAGCGTCGAGCATCACAAGGTGTGATTGTTCTTAAGCTTGATAAAAATGATGAGCTTATTGCAATGGCTAAAGTGGTTGAAGATGCCGAAGATACTGAAAGTTCTGAACAATTAGAGATTTCTGAACAAACAGAAGCTAAATAGTTTCTATAGAAATTATTCTTAAAAGAAAGGCCCCGAAAGGGGCTTTTTTTAATTTATAAAAACAAACGATAAGCTGGATTATGAGTCTCATCAATGTATCTAAAATTTAATGTATCTAAGAAACATTCGAGTGAGACGAGATCTTCTTCTTTGATGTCAAATCCGGCAAGAACTCTACCGTAGTCGGTGCCATGATTTCGGTAGTGGAATAACGTGATATTCCAGTCTCCAGGCATCTTTGTTAGAAATTCTTTTAGAGCTCCAGGCCTTTCTGGGAATTGAAATCGGTAAATACATTCATTTTTTATCGTTTTGTTTCGTCCACCTACCATGTGACGGATATGCACTTTTGCCATTTCGTTTTCAGTTAAATCGATGGTGTTATATCCATTGTCTTTTAATAGTTTATAGATTTCATGCCGTTCTGAATGACCATTTTTAAGCTCAATTCCAACAAAAATTTCGGCTCTGTTATCGCTATTATATCGGTAATTAAATTCTGTGATGGCACGGTTCCCGATGGTGTTAATAAATCGTTTAAAACTTCCCGCTTTTTCCGGAATTTCTACAGCATAAATGGCTTCTTTTCCTTCACCAATTTCAGCTCTTTCTGACACATGTCGTAAGCGATCAAAGTTAATATTGGCTCCACAGTTTAGGGTCACTAATGTTTGATTTTTGTCTGTTGTTGCTTCGCAATATTTTTTAAGCCCTGCAAGTCCTAAGGCTCCAGCGGGTTCTGCGATTGCTCGGCAATTATCGTAAATATCTTTAATCGCTGCACAAATTTCATCTGTGCTAACTGTTAACATGGCATCTACAACGTTTTGGCAGCACTCAAATGTTTCTTCACCTACTAACTTCACGGCTACGCCATCTGCAAATATACCGACTTCAGGTAATGCAATACGTCTACCTGCTTCAAGTGAGACACTCATGGATGCCGCATCTTCCGGTTCAACACCAATAATTTTAGTTTGTGGCCAAATTTCTTTGATGTAGGCACCAATACCTGCGATTAGACCACCACCTCCTACCGCTATAAATATTGCATCAGGTGCTGTGTCTAATTGTTCTACTAGTTCTTTACCGATGGTTCCTTGTCCTGCAATGACAAATGGATCATCATATGGGTGGATATAGATCTTGCCTTGCTCTTTTGCTAACGTTTTTGCATAATCAGAGGCTGTATCATAGCTATCTCCATGTAATATAATAGTGGCACCATGTTTTTTAACAGAATCAATTTTAATAGAAGGTGTGGTGTTTGGCATGACGATGGTCGCGTGTATTCCCATTTTTTTGGAAGCTACAGCCACTCCTTGTGCATGATTTCCGGCCGATGCGGCAATTACTCCTTTGGATTGTTCGTCTACGCTAAGTTGTTTAATGCGATTGTAGGCGCCTCTTATTTTAAATGAGTGAACGTCTTGTAAATCTTCACGTTTAATTAAAATATGTTGTGAGAAGAGTTGGGAGAGCCCTTCTAATTTAGACAGTGGGGTTTGATTTACTAAATCATATATTTCTGCATTTTCAATTAATGTTTTATAGTTTGATTTCTTTTTGCTGTTCATAACTGTATTCTACGAGACCTTTCATTTTTCGTCAAAATTCTATTGTGATTTGTCGACGTCTTATGTATAATATGGCATACGTTCCCAAATATGCTTGTGATGGAAAGGTTTAATTATGTATAGACTGTTGTTGGTACTATTAATAGTATCTCTTACACAATTGTCGTGTTCCGATGAGCAATATGCTCGTTTATTGATGGAAGTTGATAAAGCAAATACTCGTCTTTATGAACTACAACGTCATCAAACCTCTCGGTTTTCTCCAGAGAATACCACTAAAGCTTATGAGCAGCTCGCACTTGCGAAGCAAATGGCCCGTTTATCTCAATTTGAAAAAGCTGAACTTCACTTAAATAAATTTCATCAGTTTTCTCAACAAGCGATTCAGCAATCACAATTCCAAACAATTAGTAATTCTACAGTTGTTTTAACCGCGTTGGATCAGTCGGATCACATGGTAGTAACGGTTAAGGCGCCAATAAAAGAAGATCCACCGGTTCTTGCTAAGTTACCTGTTGAGGAAAGTCCTCCTATTATTGTGTCTAGTTCAACAGCGTTAGAAGTTTCTACTCCAGCTCAGGTTGCTCAGCCAATTCCTAAAGCTTCAAAGCCTAGTTATATTATTGTCAGATCGGGTGATTGGCTCATGAAGATTGCTAGGCAACTTTCACAATATTCCGTAACATGGTCTGATATATTTATGGAAAATAGTGATATTATTCGGAATCCTAATCGTATTTATCCAGGTCAAAAATTATTTATTCCCTAAAATTTACTATAAATTTAACTTTACATACTTTTTTTATTTCGATATAGTCATACCAGTATTAAGGACAGGAATAACTATGTTAAAAAAATTAAGTTTATTAGTTGTTGTAGGGATGTTAATGGTCTCTTGTAACAGTGAAGATTATGCTCGTATTCAATCTGAAGTTGAGTCGGCAAATCAAAAAGTTGAAGCGATGAACCAAGCTCAAACTGCTCGTTATGCTCCTAATTTAACAGAATCGGCTTTATCGTCTTTAAAAGAAGCGAAAGATTTAGCAAAAGATGGGTTTTATATTGAGGCGGAACCTAAGTTAGAATCATTCCATTCGACTGCGGATCAGGCCATTTCAAAAGCTGTTTCTTTACGTGAGGCATCACAAGTAAAAGAAGTAGCTGCAGCCCCAAAAACTACAACTTATAAAATTAAGCGTGGCGATTGGTTATCTAAAATCGCACGTCGTTCGAATGGTCGCTATACATGGAATGAGATTTATCAATTAAATAAAGCGTCCGTTAAAAATCCAAACAAAATTTACGCTGGTCGTATATTACAATTACCTGCAAACTAATTTTAATTAAATAGTTGCTTAATTTGGGTAGGTTATTTTAAACCTACCCATTTTAATAGTGAGTTCTCTAATTTATACTGAGCTTTTTTGATCTTATTTGATTTACGCTCAATAGGATCTACTAAAATACTATAAGATCCCATCCAGTTTCCAAAAATAACATCGGTTAACACTTGGTCGCCAACGACAAGGGTTTTTTGATGGTCTAATTGATGCTTTTGATGGATGAAATCACCTGTAAATGTGAGTGGTTTTGCGGCAAAATAATAGCCAGACAGATTCATTTGCTTAGCTACTTTATAGATGCGTATCCAACTAATATTATTGGAGACAATAAACACTTGGAAACCTACTTTTTTTGCGGTATTAATCCAATGTTCAATATCTAAATTACAGGTGGCTTCTGTTAATCCAACGACGGTATTATCAATATCTAGAAATATTTGTCTAAAGCCTTTAGTGTAGTAATCTTCTAGATTAATATCTAGTACCGAATCTACCATTACATTTGGTGAGATTAGTGCTTTAATGAGTCGTTTATATTGTTTCATTAACACACCTTTAAAATATCTGAGTTGAATTGCATTATTTCATTATATTTAGTGTTAAATAAGGCTGGATTGGCTACCAATCTGGCGGTTGAACTAAAAATGGTATCAATAATATGTAAGCCATGAGCTTTTAATGTCGATCCAGTTACACTTAAATCACAGATGTAATCGCTTAGATTTGTAAATGGGGCTAATTCAATCGCACCATATAATTTAATAGGGTGAATATTCACACCTTTTTCATGAAAATATCGAATGCTAGAGTTCCAAAATTTGGTGGCTACTTTACTGTTTTGTTTAATTTCTTTTGGTGAAATTGGATCTGGTCCAGCCAGTACTAGACTACAAGCTCCAAATTTTAAGTCACTAATTTCAGTTAGTTGGGTATTTTGTTCAAGCAGTACATCTTTTCCTACTATTCCAAGATCTGCAGCTCCCTCTTCAACATAAGCGGGTACATCCCACGGTCGTACAAGTAATATTTTATATCTTCCGCTGGTATCGATGGTATATAGTTGTCTAGAGTGATCTAAATCAGTGTCGAATTCTACACCCATTTTACTAAATATTTTTTTAGCTTCGTCCCATAAATATCCTTTGGCAATGGCGATAGTTAATGGTGACTTATTCATGATAGAATCCCTTCAATAACGCTGTAGTTGAGTCCGAACCCAATGGCAGAGACTTGATGGTCAAAATTTTCGAGTAATTTGTCGTATCGGCCTCCATTACCAATTTTTTTACCTTCACCATTAACGCAACACTCAAAAAAGAATCCATTGTAATATTGAGTCGTTGTTTGAATACTTTCATTAAAGTAAAGGTCCGCTTTAATGGATTTTGAGTCAAGCTGGTTTCTCAGTTCGGAAAGAGGGTGGTCTGATGAAATATCTGATAATGGGCATCGTTTTGGGTACTGACTTAAGTTTGTGTAGTCTCTGGTTTTGAACGCGTTTTGAGTGGCTGTGTCATAAGAATTTAACGTTTTGGTATGATTGATTTCAATACTGATCTGATGAAGTCCTAATGAACTTAAACTTTCGGCGCAAGTTTGAATGAGTTCCGCTTCTGATTCAACTCCAGAATTTCCAATATTTTCGACTCCAAGCTGAAATCGCTCGGTTTCTCCAGTGACAGGATCTAAGCGGTAGACTGGGTCGGCATAACATAATTTTAAGTTTGATGGATTTTCCTTAATCCAAGTACTAGCTAATCGGCTAATTCCGATCGTATGATCGGGTCTTAAGGCAATAATTTCTCCTTTTGAATTAATGAATTTAACGACTTTATCTTTCAGTGTTTCGCTACATAAGGGTTCAATTGTTGACCAATATTCAAACATTGGTGTAGCCACTGCTTTATATCCTTTTTCTTCAAATAAATGCAGTGCTTTTTTAACATTATTACTTTTTTTTTGATAGTCGTTGGGAAGGTAATCTCTTACTCCTAATGGAATAATGTGTTTCATTTCAATTTCTCCGATAGCCTCTGGTTATGATACCAGCTAATACTCGATTTGAGCAACTCAGCAAAGGGTCCTTCTTCTATCGGATATTGATCGATTTCTCGGATGAAGCATTTTTTATAACTTTTTTGTCCAAGTCTTGGATCTAATATAAAGATGATACCAGTATCATCTTTCGATCGAATAAGTCGTCCAATCCCTTGTTTAAGTTTTAAAATAGCTAATGGAAGTGAGTATTCCTTGAACCCATTTTGGTTATGGTTGTGATAATACGTCAATCTTGATGCGTGTAAAGGGTCTGTTGGCACATGGAAGGGTAATTTTGTAATGATGACACAACTTAATGCGGGTCCTTTAATATCCATTCCTTCCCAAAAACTATCTACACCTAATAAAATGCTGGGAAAATGACTGGATTTAAATTTTGTGATTAGGCTAGTCGTTTGGCTTTCAGGACTCTGTGCAATTACATTAATATAAGGATTACTGAGTTTCTTTTGAATATCTTTTTTACAGTCTAATAAGGTTTCAAATGATGTGAACAAGCCTAATGTTTTTCCCTTAAATTCGCGTGCACATTTGGCAATGTATTGGCTAAGTGTTTTGGCTGTTATCGATGAGGCATCTTCTGACAGACACATGATTTTTGCTTGTTCTTGATGGTTGAAATCGGATTGTATTTGGATACTTTCTACGGGTTTATCTAGCTGATCTAATCCAACTAATGTTGAGAAGAATTCGAATGATTTATTAACACTTAAACTGGCGGAACAACAAATAGAACTTGGTAATTGAGAAAAGAGTTGTTCGGCTAACATTGTATTACAAAAAATAGGGGTACAATGAAACGATACATTTTGAGTATATTTTCGTTCATTAATTTCTATCCATGCGACGCTATCGTTATCTGCAGAAAAGCAATAATTAATATCTCCCTTTAAAAAATCGAGTTGATCGACGTGATTATCAATTAAATAGTCTAGTGATTGTGAGTCTGCTATCTCGGCATTTTGGATGATTGATTTTAATTGTTTTAATAGTTCTCTTAAATTACTTAGTTCGTTAATTAACTCGTGATGAGCGGAGATTACTTTTGGCCATTGCTGCGTACATAAACAATCTTCGTTAATTATGATTTGTGTTTTACGTCCAAACTTTTTATCGTCTGGGTTGTGTAAGTACAAGGTGCTTTCTTGCCACGATTTGAAGTATAGCTCGATACGACGAGCTGAGGCTTCTACTTTTTGAAGGATATCTTGTGCTTTTGATTGATCTGGATGTCCCATGGTGGTTTTAAGTATTGGATGATAAATCGCTTGTTTGTGGTGTGGATAATAGTTGTGGAGAGTATCATTTAACCGGTGCTTGTCGATTTTGATGGCTACGCTCGATGTCGCTACGCTATCTAAATTGTGAGCCTCGTCAATAATTACAGTGGACGGTTTAGGTAAGGTTTGATGCCCTCCAATGTAATCGTTTAAAAGAAGTGCGTGATTGGTGATGACGATATGTGATTCTTTGGCTTTATCTTTTGCGTATTTGTAGAAACTAAGTCGATCAGGGATATGTCTAAAATAGTTGGGTTTATACTTTAGGGTTTGGACATATTTTTCATATAAGCTGGGGTGTAATTCATCAAGTTCCCCCGTTTTTGTGCTTAGAATCCAATTCATGATGGCGCACCATTCGATAGGATTACTATAACTTGTTTGTAATGCTAATCGTAATTCTTTATCGACTTGAGATAAGTCGCAATAATTTTCTTTACCTTTTAATACTGTTACATTGAGTTGATTATTAAACAACTGGTTGATGGTTTGACTGTCTTTATTAAATAATTGATTTTGTAATAGTTTTGTTTTTGTAGAAATAATACTTGGTGCATTTTCTTCGATACTTTTTAATACGGCTGGAATTAAGTAAGCACATGTTTTTCCAGACCCTGTTTCAGCTTCTACAATACCATGTGCATTGTTTTTGCAAATGGATTCGATGAATGTGGATAGCACTTCTTGTTGAGGTCTTTTTTCATATCCTTTTGTTTGTGATAGTTTTTTATAAAGTTCTTGAATGGAGGGTCGATGTATAGGCTTTGTAGGAAATTTAACGGAATGAATTGCTGAAATAATGTGGTCTTTATAGTTTTCGATGAGTATGTCTTTTTCTGTAGAGTACTGATTTAATGTCGCTTGTAATGTTGGGTAGTTACTTAACGTTCGTCTGATTAGGTTTAAAATTGGCGGCTTAAGTTTTGGAATTTGCTTTTGTAATTTTATATAGATTTCAGCTACACCGATCGCATCATCTAACGCTCTATGGACTGTTTGCTGATATATTCCTAGTGCCTGACATAGCTGATCTTGTTTGTAACTTTTAACAGTTGGATTAAGTATTTTAGCTAGGTTTTGTGTATCCATAACATCATTAGTTAAGGCGTCAAACCCATAATCATTTAAGCTTTTATTGAGTTGATTTATGTCAAAACTGGCATTGTGTGCAATGATTGTATGATTTTCGATAAAGTTTATGATGTCAGATGCAATTTCTCTGAAATTTGGAGCTAGTTTAATATCTTCTGGTGTTAAACCGGTAAGTTTAAATATGAATTGTGGTACCGATTGTTCGGGTTGTACACACCAAGTACGTGTATCTGTAATTCGGTTGTTTTCTACTTTTACGAGTCCTACTTCAACAATTTCATTTTCAGTGGGTGCTCGGCTCGTTGTTTCTAAATCTAGGCAAATTACTGTGTTCATACAGTAAGTATCCCATATCTAGTCTCAAAACTCTAATGATCACTGTTGATGGAATGATCAACTGATAGTTTACCAGGTTCTATAACGCTGAATACAACTAATAGTACTAACATAAGACTTGCATATTCTAGATTCTGAGCGTAATTCATGAACCCTTCTTTTAAGTGAATGATAAATACAGCTCCTATTAAAATGGGGACTTGCACTAATGCTGCTATTCTCGTTAAAAGTCCAATAACTAAGAATCCTCCACCTACTAAGTGGCATAATACAATGTAATGCGCTAACAGTGAGTTCCAAAATAAAATTTTATTTTCAGATACTAAATTGGTGATGATGCTCGGGTCTAAGAGAAAATAAATTCCTTTTAAAAATAAAAATACTCCAATGTAGATTCTAATGATATCTACATGATAGTTTTTAATCCATTGAATTAGATTAGATAAATTGTTCATCACAAGCCCCTTTTTTGTTAACGTGACGATTATCGATCCTGAATCTTAATAACTTGAGTAGAATTTGTGATGAATAGTTTGGGTAGGGGATTGATGATTTTTTGGCCTCATATGTGTGTAGGTGATGATTGGGTTACATTTGATTATTTATTTATAGGGGTAGGTCCTTTTTCTATTTTTTTATACTATATTTTTTTATTTTATTGTACGGGGTACCCCTATAAATTTAATTTCTATCTTTTTTAAACGTTATGAATAGTACTTTGAGTCTATTTCTATGTTGTTTGTTTTCACTTAGTTACCTATAGGGGGTTTGCGTAGGGTTGTTTTATTGTATTCATTACTAGTGACTTGTGATACACTTTGTGTGTTATGAAAATTGCAATATGTGACTATAATGTTGGAAACCTATCTAGTGTGGTTAATGTATGTCGTAATTTTGGGTATGAGCCAAATGTGACATCTGATTGGAAAACTATGGATCAATCGGATTTGTTACTATTGCCTGGTCAAGGCGCTTACTCGACGGCTATGCAGTCATTAGATTCGACAGGTGCGGTTGATTTTATTAAGGACTATGTTCGATCTAATAGACCTTTTGTAGGAATTTGTGTTGGGTTTCAACTTCTTTTTGAAGGATCTGAAGAAAATGGTTTTACGAAAGGGTTATCCTTATTCCCGGGTGTTTTTAAACGCTTTGAATCGGATACATTAAAAGTTCCTCACATGGGTTGGAATACGTTGTCTATTGAAAAGACCCATCACTTTTACTCCTTTGACCAACAGTATGTATATTTTGTTCATTCCTATTATTTAGACAATACAGATTCAGATCTTATTTTATCAAGATCTTCGTATTCTCAAGACTTTGTTTCTGCAATTTCACGTCCCCAATTACTGGCCACACAATTTCATCCTGAAAAAAGTGGTGATGTTGGCTTATCTTTATTAGATTCATTTTTTGACTCTGTTTCTTATAAGTTGCGTTGAGATTTTGAATCCTGATATGATGGGCCTATGAAAGAATCAATCATTGTTAAAGGTGCACGTGTTCATAATCTTAAAAATTTGGATGTCGAAATACCCAAAAATAAGCTAACGGTTATTACAGGACTTTCAGGCTCTGGTAAATCTTCATTAGCTTTCGATACTTTATATGCTGAAGGTCAACGTCGTTACGTTGAGTCTTTGAGTGCATATGCTCGGCAATTTTTAGATCGTTTAGATAAGCCGGATGTTGATCAAATTACAGGTTTATCTCCAGCAATATCTATTGACCAGAAAACACGTTCTCAAAATCCAAGATCAACAGTGGGCACAGTTACTGAGATTTTAGATTACTTACGATTGTTTTATTCCAGTATTGGAAAACCATTTTGTCCTAAATGTGGAGTGCCGGTTGAAGGTCAAAGTGCTCAGGAAATTAAGCAGCGGATTGTGGACTCTTTATCGGAAGGTGATGTGGTAATGATATATGCCCCACTTATTGTCGGAAAAAAGGGCCAGCATTTAGATACGTTTGCACAAATTAAACAAGATGGATTCTCTCGTGTTCGTGTGAATGGACAAATTTATAGATTAGATGATGTGATTAAGCTAGAAAAAAATATAAAGCATGACATTGATATTGTTGTAGATCGCGTAACTTTAGATGCGTCAGATGATAGTCGGTTGTTTGAATCGATAGAAACCGCATTAGCTGTTGCTAAGGGGCATGTTGTGGTGACTTGCGAAGAGAAATTCTTCGATGAGCATTACTCTGAACAATTTGCTTGTGCGGATTGTTCGATTAGTTTTCCTGAAATTAATCCTCGTTTATTTTCGTTTAATTCACCTTATGGTGCGTGTGACAGTTGTAATGGATTAGGAAGTAGTTACGACTTTGATCCTGAATTATTAATTGAAGATCGGGAGTTACCCGTTGAATTGGCTACGTCTAAAGCATTAAATCTAGATGATACGATTTATGGAAATAGATTATTTTACGAAGGTGTCGATTTTGGCATAAAGCCGGGGCTGAAAGTGTCTCAATTATCCAAACGACAATTTCAGTTTTTTTTGTATGGTTCACGTGAATATACAGGAGAGTTTAAGCGTAATAAGCGTGGACGATGGATGAATATCCCAAAATATTGGGAAGGTGTTGTTAATAACTTAAGACGACGCTATAAGCAAACAAGTTCGGAGCCGATGCGTTTTTTCTTTAGGCAGTTTATGTCTTCTTCGGCATGTCTTGATTGTTCCGGAGAGCGTTTGAATAACTTTGCCCGTAATGTAAAAGTGTTGGATTACTCGTTGTCTCAGCTATGTGATCAGCCTATCTCGGAGTTGGTGGTATTTTTTGAAGATTTACGTTTAGATCCACAAGATATGGAGATTTCATCTTTACTGATTAAGGAGATTAGAAGTCGGTTGCAGTTTTTGAATAATGTTGGCTTAGGCTACTTAACGTTAAGTCGTCGAGCAAATACGTTGTCTGGTGGAGAGTCACAGCGCATACGTTTAGCGACTCAAATTGGATCTGGATTAACGGGTGTTTTATATGTACTGGATGAGCCTAGTATTGGGCTTCATCAACGTGATAATGATCGCTTACTTGAAACGTTAAAGTCCTTACGTGATTTAGGAAATACTTTAGTTGTGGTTGAGCATGATGAAGATACGATACGATCGGCTGACTATGTGTGTGATATTGGACCTCTGGCGGGTCGACATGGGGGTGAGCTTGGGTTTAGTGGAACGGTAAAGCAACTTTTGAAAGCATCAACGTTAACCGCACAGTATTTACGACGTGAAAAAGAAATTATGGTTCCTACCAAGCGACGAACCTGTGCCAAATCTAAGTGGTTGAATTTGAAAGGTGCGTCACTTCATAATTTAAAATCTGTTAATTTTTCAATTCCAACGTCTTCTTTAGTGGTCGTTACGGGGGTTTCAGGTTCCGGAAAAAGTACACTTATTTCCACAATATTTCAGGGTGCGGTATCTCATGAGTTGTATAAAAAGCGTGTGAACAAAGATACTTATAAATCTATTACAGGATGTGATGAACTTGAACACTTGATTACGATTGACCAAAGTCCAATTGGACGTACTCCTCGATCTAATCCTGTTACTTATGTTGGTGTTTTTAATGCCATTCGAGAGTTATTTGCTAAGACTCGTGAAGCAAAAATTAGAGGTTATTCACCGGGTCGATTTAGTTTTAATGTTAAAGGTGGGCGGTGTGAATCATGTCAGGGAGATGGTGTTGCCAAGATAGAAATGCATTTTTTAGCGGATGTTTACGTAACCTGTGACGTATGTAAAGGGCGGCGCTTCAATGAACAGACTCTTGAAGTGACGTATAAAGGACAGTCTATTTACGATGTGTTAGAAATGACTGTAAATCAAGCTCATGAATTATTCGAAGCTATTCCGGTTATTGCCAGAAAGTTACAAACTTTAATTGATGTGGGTCTGGGATATGTGAAATGTGGTCAGTCGGCGACAACGTTAAGTGGAGGAGAGGCTCAACGGATTAAATTGGCTAAGGAATTGAGCAAGCGTGGAGCTGGAAAAACACTATATGTATTAGATGAGCCGACGACAGGGTTGCACTTTGAAGACATCCAGAATTTATTAGGTGTTTTGCAACGACTAGTGGATAAAGGAAATTCAATGGTAATTATTGAGCATAATTTAGATGTAGTTAAGGTTGCAGATTATGTGGTTGATTTGGGTCCTGAGGGTGGAAATAAAGGTGGTCAAATTATTGCAAAAGGGACACCAGAACAAGTGTCAGAAGTGGCAGAGTCTATTACAGGTCAGTATTTACGCCCATTATTAACACGCTAAGGCTATTCATTTTATCGTAAGTTTGATACACTTACTCTATTATGCAAGAACGAATTCCGCCTCAAAATTTAGAAGCTGAACAATCTGTTTTAGGGTCTATGATGTTATCAAAGGATGCAATTGCCGTCGTAAGTGGTAGGTTGCAGCCGGAATATTTTTATAAAGATGCTCATATGCATTTGTACAATGCTATTATTCAATTAATGAAAAAAGGGGATCCTGTTGACTTAGTTACTGTTACATCTGAACTCAAGAAAATGGACTTACTGGAGCAAGCTGGTGGTAAAGCTTATATTGTGGATGTCCTTAATTCGGTACCTACGGCTACAAATGTTGATTATTACGCTAATATTGTTCAGGAAAAAGCACTCCTTCGTCGACTTATTGATATCGGTGGAAATATTTTAGAAAATTCCTTTCAAGATCAGGACGATGTTGATCAGATTTTGGGTAATGCTCAACGTGATATTTTAGAAATTAGTAAAGAAAATATTCAAAATGATTTTGTAAAATTAGAGCATATCGTCTCAACGGTTTGGGATGATATTAATGATACTTATGATAATGAAGATGGAATTTTAGGGGTATCCACTGGTTATTCAGATTTAGATGATATGACCTCTGGGTTTCAACCCGGAGATTTGGTTATTTTAGCGGCACGACCGTCTATGGGTAAAACTGCATTAGCGTTAAATTTTGCCCTTAATGCGTCTATATTAAAAGAAGATTTAGTGGCTATATTCAGTTGTGAGATGCCTAAAGAGCAGTTGGCGTTAAGAATGTTAGCCGCTGAAGCTAAAGTAGATTTGGGTCGGTTACGTACCGCTAATATTCATGAAAATGAATATAGAGGTCTCTCTCAAGCATTAGGGCGTTTATCAGAAGCGCCCATGTATATTGATGATACGCCAAGTATTACGCCTTTGATGATGCGTGCGAAGTGTCGCCGGTTGCAAATGGAAGGTGAGTTAAGGTTAATCATTGTGGATTATTTGCAGCTCATGAGATCGGGTAAAAAGAGGGTTGAAAGTCGGTATCAAGAAGTATCAGATATTGTTCGTGAAGTTAAGGCTCTTGGTAAAGAGTTGAAAATACCAATTATTGCACTGTCCCAGCTGTCTCGTGATGTTGAGAAGCGAGGAGGCGATTTACCTAAATTATCTGATTTACGAGAATCTGGAGAGATTGAGCAGACGGCTGACTTAGTGCTGTTTATTCACCGTGATGACTATTATGATCAAGAGAAAACGGAAAAATATAGTCCCACAAAGATTGTTATTGCGAAACAACGTAATGGTCCTACTGGAGATATTAACTTAGTATTTAGACGAGATGTTGGTCGTTTTGAATCGGCTACTATGGTTCCTGAGGCGGTTGTGGATGCGACAGTATCTATGTAAATTATTTATTATATTACAATTTTTTGTTGTGTCAGCGGAGTCGTTTGAAATTGCTGGACGGGCATTTGATTTAGAAGCCGATCATGTTGTTTTTGATCAAGTGACAGGTAATATTGAAGCTTCACGTAACGTTTCTATTCAAATTAATGAGTACTATATTCAAGCGGAGTCGTTTCGATATGATGCTCAAACTGTTTCGATTACGTTGAGTCAGGACGTAAGGGTTCGTTTTAGAGACGTTGAATTATCTGTAGATGAGTTACAGTATACAGTGCTGTCTGATAGTGGGGTCGCATATAATGTCTCATTTCAGGTTGATGATTTATATGTGACCGCAGATAAAGCGGAATTAAAAAATGATACGATTTATTTCTTGAATATTTTATATACTAAATGTTCGTTAGAGGATGGGCAGCATTATGAATTTTCCTCTGATGAGTTGTCTTATCAGCGTTTAACGTCACTTTTGGTAAGTAAAGAAAATTCTTTTCATTTTTATGGGTTCCGATTTTTTAAGTATCCATTATTTACTAGGTATTTAAGTCGCGATTCAGAGGAATCTATTATTTCTATTTTTCCATCGTTTGGTAAAACACGTTCAGAAGGTAGCTATATTAAGTTTGGGATTCCATATTTTATAAACTCTACTTCATTAGGTAAATACCGTTTAGAAACTTCTGAAAAAAGGGGGTTAATGCTAGGTGCGTCTCATAATCAGATATTGACTGACTTTCAAGAGTTAAAGTTAAGGGCTTTTTACTTTCCTAATGAGCCAGTTGTGAATTTTGGTGTTGATTACCTTTACTTTTTCAGTGATCGTCAGTTGGATGATCCTGTTAAGAAATTTTTTTCTTCAACTAATGAATCATCTGAAGACTCCTTTTTTAAATTTTCTTATCAAGAATTTATGATACAAAATGATACGATTGTTTCCAAACGACCTGAGCTTGGCCTTCGAACTACTTATTCATTATTTGATGCTATTCATCAATTGGATCTTAGTACAGGATCTTATGATGAATCTGATACGCAGGCATTTCGTCATGCCATTGATTTACAATCATCTTATTTATTATTTAAAAATACGGACATTTCTTTCGGTGTAGGGCATGACCTTTCGGCTTATTATTATCGATATCGTGATTTTCAAAATACATTTCTTTCAGATTGGAAAAATAAATTGGAGAATTCTTGGAAGCGAGGAATTTTAAGATTATTTCTTGTATTTAATCAAGGAATTTTAAAGGAGTTTGGATATAATCATCTGTACTATACTAATGGTTTAAGTATTTTTGACTTTGATTCGTTTAATCAAGTTGAAGTGTCTGAGTTATATACTAAATTAGAGTTTCCTATTCAAAATTTTCGTTTTATTTTAACGAGTTATTATCAAGTTGAATTAGAAACATTTCGTTCGATACGTTTAGAGTCTTTGTATAGGATTCATTGTTGGGATCTTCAATTTATAACGGATTTTTCACGGAAATATGTGTCGTTAGGCTTTTCTTTTTGATTAAGTGAAATCTTTATCTTTTTAATTACGATAAAATAATAAGAGTAGAGTGAGGAATTTATGACATTAAATCAACAACAGTTAGAAGCGATAAATTATTGTGAGGGTCCATTATTGATCCAAGCGGGTGCGGGGGTTGGAAAGACACGAGTTTTAGCTCAAAAAATTATGTTGTTATTAGATCAGGGGGTATCTCCATCTTCAATCTTATCATTTTCTTTTACGTCTAAAGCGGCTAAGGAATTATCGGATCGTTTAATGTTAGACTCTAAAGAAGAGTTATGGATTACAACGTTCCATTCTTTTTGTTTGCGATTGTTAATTGATTATAAACAGTATTTAAATTTTTCTTATATTAAAGTTATTTCTGAATCCAAGAAAACGGCTTTCTTAGAAGAGCTTTATAAACGTTCTAAGTTATCGTTGTTTATGATTTCTTATGAGCAAGCGGTGTTATATATTTCAACATTTAAGAATAATTTAATTTCACAAGAGTGTGCTAATTCGTCTGTTAAATCTGATTTAGAGCGTGCGATTGTTGATTTTTATATTGAATATGAGGCATTTAAGCTAGACAATGGATATATTGATTTTGATGATATGATTTGTCAAGCTGTTCAACTTTTAGAATCTGAACCTACTATTTTAAATAAGTATCATTTAAGGTTTGATTATGTGTTTGTAGATGAGTATCAGGATACAAACTATGTGCAAAATAAACTATTTTTATTACTAGCTAAAGAGGCCAAGCATCAAGTCGTTGTTGGAGATTTTGATCAAATGATTTACGCTTGGCGTGGTGCAAATAGAGAGTGTATGGCTCAATTTTGTTCATATTTTAAGTCTGTTAAAGAGATTGTGTTAGAGCAAAATTATCGAAACTCTTTTTTGATTTTATCTATAGCCAATCAATTAATTGAATCGACTAAAAATCGTAAGGCTAAACGATTGGTAGCGCAGACAGATAAAGGTGCTCCGGTAGAGTTAATAATATTAGATGATGATGCAGATGAAATATCATTTGTTGTTCGTAAAATTAAGGAATTAAGGTTTAAGGAATCATTACAATTGAAAGATATTGCGATTTTGGTTCGTACTCATCAGCATGGACAAAAATTAAAAATAAAATTGACTAAACATGGCTTAATTTCAAATTTGAATTCTAAGCGTTATTCACAGCTGTCTGATGTTGTTTTTATTTCAAATGTTATATCTTATCATTTAGTTCAGTCTGATTTAGAGGCTTTAAAGGGTATCGTTTCGTTTTTGGAATCGAAAAAAATTGATATTGAATCTGTTGATGAAATCAATGAAACTCTTACTCCAAAAACCATTGCATTTTTGACTTCATTTGCTACTTTTTTGGATACGTGTTCAGATGATGGGATTCGGTTTGTTGATGAGTTGATTCCTTTTTTAATGCCTTACTTATCACCCGGTTATTCTCAATACTCTGAAATTTTTCATTCTCATTTTTCATTAAGGCCCTATTCTTTAACACAATTAAAGGCGAAATTGTTATTGTTACTAAATGATCAAGTTGAAGATCTTGATTCGATACAGTTAATGACAGCGCATCATTCTAAAGGAAAAGAATTTACAGCGGTCTTTGTGCTTGGTTTAGAAGAAGGAAACTTTCCTTATACATTTGGTACGTCTGTGGATCTTGATGAAGAACGACGTGTATTATATGTAGCTATGACTCGTGCGAAAGAGTTTTTGTATTTAGGATTCGTTCGACATCGTTATTACTTTGGAACTAAGGCTAATATGTTAGTTTCATCATTTATTATGGGTCTTAATTCTAGTTTATTTAATGTGTATTTTTCTGAAAAAGCGTTTATGTTAGAAGATAGTTATACTAAGTCATTAAAAAATAGCTTTCCACACCATAAATTGATGCAAGAGTATAAAGAAATGTTGAATTCCGATTCTATTGCATTTGATATTCATGAGGGAGATTCGGTGGTTCATCAAACCTTAGGTGAAGCCATTGTTCTTAAAAAAGAAGGGACTGGTTTAAATGAAATTGTTCATTTACAATTTAAAGAAGGTGTAAAGCAACTTAACTTGCAATACGCCCCTTTGTTTCCAAAAAAAGAGTCGTAAGTAAATGACAATTGATGATAGTATTCAATCACATCTTGTGACCAGTTCGCCTTGGTCTTTATCCTATTATTCGTCGGGTTTTAACAAATCGCAGCTTGTTAAGTTTCAAGATCAAGCGGATGAGTTAGGATGTGTGGCACATTTTCAATCGATATTAGAAGGTGCAATTGTTAATACGTCGGAAAAACGATCGGTTATGCACCATGCGTGTCGGGCTCCTCACCATTCATTCTATCAGTCACAATTAGCTGATCTAGAGTCTCTCGTTGATTGGCAACAGTCTGGGTCTTTTTCGTTTGATCATATTGTGTATGTGGGAATAGGTGGATCATTTTTAGGACCTAAGTTATTAGACCATGCGGCTCGATTAATGGGTCTTTCATCAAGCGTAACAGTTTCATTTATTTCGTCAATCGATCCTCATGAAGTGTACTCAACCTTAAATTCTTTAACAGTGTCTCGTACATTATTTATTGTGGTGTCAAAAAGTGGCTCAACTAGTGAGACCCTAGATAATATTGAGATGATTCGATCTTATTTAGTTCAGAATGGCCATTCGGAGGCGAGTCATCGTAATCAATTTATGGTGATTACGACTCAGGGTTCACAATTGGATGATGAGTCTCTATTTGTTAAACGTTTATATATTGATGAGGCGGTCGGTGGACGATTTTCGATTTCATCTGTAGTTGGAATGGCGTTGCTTGCTTTATCTTTAGGGGTGTCGGCGGTTCATGAATTTCTGGAGGGTGCGAATGAGATGGATCAATCGGCATTAAACCCCGATATTACAGAAAACCTATCGTTATTTACGGCATTTTTAAATCGATATTATCGTGAGTTGTGTGGGTATTCGGCACGTGCGGTGGTTCCGTATTGTTCGGCGTTAACGCATTTACCAGATTATTTACAGCAGTTGATTTGTGAAAGTTTGGGTAAGCCTTCCGATACATTGTCAGGGCCGTTGGTTACGGGCGGAATGGGTCCGAATATTCAACATTCATTATTTCAGCATTTTCATGATAGTTCAGAGTCGGTTCCAATTCAATTTATAGCTATTAAGCGTGCCTCCTCTCCAGAGTATCAATCGTATCAAACGGTATTAAATCAGCATTGTGTGTCACAGCTTGTCTCGTTTTTAAAACGGCCGCAGTCGATGGGATTAGCGCCTAAACCGACGTCGTTATTATTCACAGAGTCGTTAACCTTGAAATCGTTAGGGGCACTCATTGCCTATTATGAAAATACCGTTACCTTTGAAGGTTTTTTATATGGCATTAATGCCTATGATCAGCCGGCGGTGGAGTACGGAAAATCGTTAATGCGACAGATGGAGTCGGCCGATGTGGACGACGACTTATTGCGATCCTTTCAGGCGTTGATGGACTAAGTTTTTTTGTAGCGTTGCCAGTGTGTGTTTTCACTGTTAAAATAATGACACTTTATAGTGCGCGTGTGGCGGAACTAGGTAGACGCGCTAGACTTAGGATCTAGTGCCGCAAGGCGTGGGGGTTCGATTCCCTCCACGCGCACCATTTATAACTTGATACTATGTAGTTTAGTAAGAGCTAATAGATTTTTACCTAGGTGTTTATTTATTTTCTTCAGTTTTTATGAAACATAATCGATAACTCTCTTAATTAGGGGTATCTTACGCATAATATCTCCTGTTTTTTAGGGGAGTTTTTATGCCATTGTCACCAGTTCCGAGTTCAGGTCCGCCTAAAAGGCCAGGTTCAACAGGTTCAGGAAAGTCGTCACAGGGAGATTCAGGTCAAGGTTCTTCAATGGAAGGGACTCCAGATGGTTCCCCACAAGGTTCAAGACGTGTTTCCACAGCGAATGCGGCTGAACTTGAAGCTCAGCTAGCTCAATTTGGTGGTATGAAGAGACACGGTGCAATGAGAGAGTCTGGTAGTGTTCCATCAGAATCTTCGACAAAATTTAGAGAAGCGGTATCAAAAAACAAAGTTCAAATCGATGGTATAACTTATGATTTAGCTACACGTGAAGGTCAACGGGCTGTACTAGACGAATTAACGGGAGAGGGTGTTTATTCTCTTGCAGATGCTGTGGAGGTAAGCCAAGATGAAGATTCTGCTTATGCAGATCTAATTGAAGTGGTTGGAGAGGCTATTCGTACATGTTTTACATTGAAACCTGGGATTTATGACGGTTTGGATCCGGATGACGATCCCCTTGAAGAATTTTTTTATGAGGCAGGCGAACGTGCTATACAATTTGAAATGTTGAAAGATAAATTAGAAAGGGATAAGCCTCTTTCGAAGGATGATATGTCCTTTCTGTAAGAGCAAGTTGAGTCTACTTTGATTTCTAAGTCTGACCTAAAACCTTTTCAAACTGATGTGGATAGGTATGTTGCTCATAAATTATTTAAAACATTGGGTGATCAGGGTTTAGACTTATTTGAACCACTGGTTAAATATGCTAAACAAAAAACTATGAATACAGCTATGGGTTCTTACCAATATTTTGATTTTTCTTCAAATAGGCCTTTTTTTATGAAAAAACTTCATGATTTTACAACATTGTCTCCAACAGGTATTGATACTATAGTTCAATTTTTAATGCATTCCGATGATCCATCGGCTATGTTAGCGGCATTTACTCAACCTCTACCCGCCGAACCTATGAAGGGAGTTTCTATTGAAACCTCAGAGCAAAAGCTTAAGGCTATTAGCTCCTTATCGATGATTCAAAATCCGGTCGCTTCAATGTGTTTTTATTTGGAAGGCCTTGCAATAAATAAAGGATTTGATTTCCCCCCAAGAAGTATTTCAAAAAAAAGAAGATTACAACAATTAACTCATTTGTTGTCTTTAAGAATTTCTATGGGAGATAAAGATACAACTAAATTGTTAAGATAAAAGATGCACTTGAAGAGCTTCCAGATTTGGGACCTCGTATAGATGCTTTAGAAACAAAAGCTAAAGAAGTAAACCATCTTTTTAAGCAAATACCTCCACTGCCCCCTCAAGAAAGAATAGATTATCTTTTAAAGTTGAAGGATCACCGTTAGATGCTGCAACAAATGAGGAAAAACTTATTTTTCTTGAAGCTCACAAGTTTTTAACCCCCCACTTTCACCACCACGTTAACTATAATGGTGCTATATTGCTACTGTTAGTACTAGAGCTTAATCTTCCTTTCATTGAGTTCGATTCCCTGTTTTACATTCTAAGTTCAAATTGTTAAAATAAGCATGTAGATTTTTACTATTTTCTTAACTTGAAAGGACTATTTTGTCAGAGACGCAATCAACAGTCGAACATCTTAACGAAGAAGAGGTTCGATTACAGAAACTTGAAACGTATCGTCAAGCGGGTGTCGAGCCGTTTGCATATTCATTTACACCCACTCATAAATTAGCGCAATTAACCACCGATTATGCCCATTTAGAATCGGGTGATCATGCCGAAGAAACGGTATGTGTCGCCGGTCGTATTGTGGCCAAGCGTGGGCATGGAAAAGCCACCTTTGGTAATATCATCGACCAAGATGGTGCGGGGCAGTACTATGCCAATTTATCCACGTTAGAAGAAACCGATTTTAATTTATTATTGTCCTTAGATGTGGGCGATATTATCGGAATTACAGGACACATGTTTGTCTCCAAACGAGGCGAGTTAACCTTGTTTATGGAGTCGTTTACTTTGCTAACGAAAGCGCTGCTTCCTCTACCTGAAAAGTATCATGGGCTTCAAGATAAAGAACTTCGTTACCGACAAAGGTATGTTGATCTGATTGCGAATCCGGATGTGCGTCGTTTGTTTCAAACACGATCGCAAGTGGTGCATGGAATCCGCGAGTTTTTACATCAAAAAGAGTTTATGGAAGTGGAGACCCCGGTTCTTCAAAGTATTTATGGGGGTGCGTCGGCGCGTCCGTTTAAAACCTTTCATAACGAGTTACAGCAAGACTTATATTTACGAATCGCGTTAGAACTTCATTTAAAACGATTGGTAGTGGGTGGTTTTGAGCGAGTTTTTGAGATTGGACGTGTGTTTAGAAACGAAGGAATTTCTTGGAAACATAATCCGGAATATACGTTATTAGAATTGTATCAAGCGTATGCCGATTACAACGATATTATGGCACTTACCGAAGAGTTAGTATCTAGTTTAGTCTTTAAACAATTTGGAACCTATGAGATCGAGTATCAAGGGGTGACACTTAACTTTGAAGCACCGTTTGATCGTATTACCATGGACGATGCCATGAAGCAGTATGCCGGTGTGTCGATGATGGATGATGTTCAAGTTCTAGCAGACAAAGCAAAATCTTTGGGGCTTGAAGTTCCAGAGGTTCTTCATAAAGGAGAGCTAATCAACTTAATTTATGATAAGTCGGTAGAGCCACAATTAATTCAGCCAACATTTATGATGGATTATCCTTGGGAGACGTCTCCTTTGGCCAAGCGTAAGCGCGATAACGACCAGTTAGTGGAGCGATTTGAACTGATTGTCAATAAAATGGAACTAGCGAATGCGTTCACCGAGTTGAATGATCCGATTGATCAGAACGCTCGATTTGAGGATCAGGTGAAGGCAAAAGAAGCTGGGTTTGATGAAACGCATGAGATGGATCACGATTTTGTAAACGCCTTAAAATATGGGATGCCTCCAACGGGTGGATTGGGTATTGGAATTGACCGACTCGTGATGCTTTTAACCGACGCTGCGTCGATTCGTGAAGTCATTTGCTTCCCTCATATGAGAGATCAAAAAGGAGACGATTCATGAATTTAAAAAGTCGTTTATTACTGTTATTACTTGTTTTTGTTCCAGCTATTTATTTTTTTCAAACTACCCCATTAACACTTGGTCTCGATTTGCAGGGTGGAACTCGGTTAATTCTAGAAGCACAAGATAAAGATGATTATGTTGTCGATCAAAGTACCATGCAGGGTATTTTGTCGGTTGTGAGAAGTCGTGTGGATGGATTAGGTGTTGCAGAACCTCTTATTCAGCAAAAAGGACTTCGTCAATTAGTCGTTGAGCTTCCGGGAGTGAAGGATCCGGATAGTGCCATTAAATTGATTGGGGATACGGCATTTTTAGAGTTTGTTGAAGCTCAGATTTTAGATCAGAAATTATTAGACTTGCCACTTGAGCAGCGTCGACGGTTAATTGGGCCGGATGTTGATATTCGAATTAATAAAATTATTGGACGCGATGGTACCGAATATGATCAACCCGTCGCGATTGGTGATCGTGCGTTAACAGGTGCGGATTTAAAAAACGCGGGACCTGCAACAAACGAAACGGGTTTTCCGGTTGTTAGTTTGCAGTTTACAGCTGAAGGGGCGAAGAAATTTTTTAATTTAACAGAAAAACAGGTTGGAAAACACATTGCGATTCTTCTTGATGGTAAGATTATCTCTGTGGCATCTGTTCGTCAGCCAATTGCGGGAGGGGCTGCGGTTATTGAAGGGCAGTTTACTCCTGAAGAGATTAGAAATATTGTGATTCAATTAAAGGCGGGATCCTTACCCGTTCCAGTGACCTTTGTGTCGAATCAAATTGTGGGGCCGACATTAGGTGCCGACTCGATTGCCAAGAGTAAGGTAGCTGGCATGATTGGGTTTGCGATTGTGATTGCTTACATGTTGTTAGTGTATCGCTTGTCTGGATTGGTCGCGAATATTGCGTTGGTTGTTTACTTTCTACTTAATGTATCTTTACTTAAGTTGATTGGGGCGACCTTAACCTTGCCGGGGATTGCGGGGATTATTTTAACTATTGGGATGGCGGTGGATGCGAATGTTATTATTTTTGCTCGAATTCGAGATGAGATTCAGTCGGGGCGTAGTTTAGCCAAATCGGTTCGTGTTGGGTTTTCGAAAGGGTTTGTGGCTATTTTAGACTCTAATATTACAACGTTAATGGCCGCATTTGTTTTATTTTGGCTTGGAACGGGTAGTATTAAAGGGTTCGCGGTTACTTTGAGTTTAGGAATTTTAGTGAGTATGTTTACGGCGGTATTTGTAACGAAGCTTTTATTAGATTCTGTTGTAAGAATATGGCCTAGTGTTTCGTCCACAGTATTTTTTGCTACAAATGAAAGGGTCGACAATGTTTAAATTAATTGAAAAATCTAGATTATGGTTTTTATTGTCGTTTGCGGTGATTTCGTTGGGCCTTGTTACGATGGGCTTATCGGCGCTTAAGCATCAGAGTTATTTGAAATTTGGCATTGATTTTACGGGTGGCTCGTCGTTGATGTTTAAATTACAAGATGTCACCACTAGTGATTTGTCGATCATTGAATCGACTCGTGCTGCGTTATCCTCGTTTAATTTAGAGGGTAGTCAGATTCAAATTACTAAAGAATCTGAGTTAATTATCAAGACGGTTGAGTTATCGAATGAGCAACGTCTAGCGGTTGTGTCTGAATTAACTAAGCGTTTAGGATCTTTAGAATTATTAGAGGTGGATATCATTGGTCCAACGATTGGTGCTGAGCTTAAACAGAAGTCCTTATGGATTATTTTAGCGGTGTCATTACTGCTATTACTTTACATTTCGATGCGCTTTGAGTGGCGGTATGGCTTAAGTGCCTTAGTGGCTGTTTTACATGATGCGTTAATTATTATTAGTATGGCGGCCTTATTTGATATTGAAATTAATACCGCTTTTGTGGCGGCGTTACTAACGGTTCTGGGGTATTCTATTAATGATACGATTGTTATTTTTGATCGAATTCGAGAATGGTTAGCGAAGGATGAAGTATTTCGCAACCTAGATGAGGCGTTGAATTCAGCTGTGACGTCGATGTTTGCACGTTCGATGCATACGTCACTTACGACATTGGCCGTTATTGGGTCTCTGTTTGTTTTTGGTGGAACTACAATTAAAACTTTTTGTTTGGTATTATTAATAGGAATTATCTCTGGAACATACTCCTCGTTGTTTATCGCAACTCCAGTGTTAGCTGTGTTATTTAAACGGGAGTCTCATGACTAAATCTTCCTCTTCACCACGTCCTTCTAAACCTAAAAAAAGAGGGAGACCTTCTAATCAGGAGCGTCAAAATAATTTGGTGGTAGAACATATCTACTTAGTGAAATACGTTGCCAATCGTTTAACCACTAATTTACCGCCTGGTGTTAGTAAAGATGATATTTTAAGTATGGGGACCTGGGGTCTAATTGATGCCGCCAAGAAATTTAATCGTAAGCGTGGTGTTTTATTCAAAACTTACGCGTTAACACGAATTCGTGGTGCCATTATCGACGAATTACGTCGAAATACCTTGGGTGGTCAAGCGTTATGTCGTAAGGCAAGACAATTAGAAAAAGCCGTATCTGCTTTAGAGGAAACAAATGACACCAAAGATATTTCTGATGAAATGGTGGCTAAAGAGTTGGGTGTAAGCGATGAAAAGCTTCAGCAAATGTATTATGATGTAGCACGATCATTTGTCTTGTCTTTGGATCAAAGTAGTTCGAAAGATGATGATGACTCGTCTACCTTTGTCGATTCTTTATCTGATAAAAATGCCATTGATCCATTTAAATCAGCCGAGCGCCGTAATTTAAAAGAAATTATTATTGAATCGTTAAAACAACTTCATGATCAGGAACGAAAAGTAATTTTAATGTATTATTATGAGAGTTTAAATTTTAGAGAGATTGGCTTGGTGTTAAATGTGAGTGAGTCTCGCGTTTCTCAGATCCATACTAAAGCGATTTCTCATATGCGTGTTAAATTAAAACGAGTCTTAGAACGATGATGCGTTTATTGTGGGTGTGGCTTTGCTTGGTTTCTGTTGTCGTGGCGTCTCATACCATTCGATTAGAGTCTAAAATAGTTAACGGAGAATTATTGCCGGTTATTTCGGTAAATGGTCGTGACGTTATGATGATAGAGGATAGAGGGGATGCCTCACGATTTGTGTCTGTGTTTGATCGTGCGGAAACCATTTCAATGATGCTAAGTAGTTTAGATCAGAAAGGACTCAATCTATCTTCGATACGTGTGCGTCGGATTAAATCTGAGTATTTTGCTGATTTGAATGGCCATCGTATTTTTACGATTTATCCGGCGGATCGAATTTCTCATAATCTTACGTCATATCAATTAGCCAAAAAATGGACGACTGCCATTAAAGATGCGGTGGATCCTAATGTTGTAGCGACAAGTCCTGTTGTTGATGTGATGGCTGAACAAGAAGTGGTGAACTATCGTTACGCGTTACTGACTCTCGTTCAACTATCCGCAATTATTGGAATACAAGTACTTTGTGCCTTTATTATTTTATGGTACATTGATCGATACCGTGTGGGACATTATCGTCGATTACAACAGCAGATGGTTCAGTTTGAAACACGATGTCTAGACTTAGAAAAGCAGATTGAGTCTTTGGAGTCACCCAAAAAGGTGTCGGCCGTTTCTAGAAATCGCTCTCGAAACGTTTCTAATTTATAATTTATTTGCCTACACAAAACCGTGAAAAGACGCCATCTAAGACATCTTCGGTTAGTGTGTCTCCACTAATGTCTCCGCATAATAATACGGCTTGTTTTAAATCGATCACGAGCATATCTAGCGTTTGAATATTTTCAATGGCGTTATTCATTTCGTTTAGACGGTCATAGAGTTGTTCAATGCAGCTTAATTGTCGCATATTACAGATTAAATCATTACTAATATCGTTCGCTTTTTTAGAAAAGTCGTTATATAGGCTGTTATTAATTTGAGAGATATTTTCGCCATTTTTAGCTGATACAGAAATGGCCTTTCTGTGCGAAATGGTGCTTGTAGTTACATTTTGGATATCTTGATCTGATTTATTAAGTATGAGGTAGGTTGGGATCGTTTTTGGAAGTAATTTTTGGAGTTCTCTTTCGTGTTCATTAAGTTCTCGTGTTTGATCGATGACCCAGAGTATGGCGTCGCTGTTAGGTAATAACTGTTTAATTTTTTCGATTCCGATCGCTTCAATTTCATCGGTGGTTTCGCGATATCCTGCGGTATCGATAAGTTCGAATAAGAGTCCTCCAATTTCGATGGTCGATTCGATAAAGTCTCGGGTGGTACCTTTGATATCTGAGACAATGGCACGGTCTTCTCCAAGTAACTGGTTAAGTAAGGAGGACTTTCCAACGTTGGGATATCCAATGATTAGGCACTTCACTCCAGAGTGTATAAATCGGCCATAATCTTGATGTTTGATGGTCGGCCTAAGCAATTCTATAGAGTTAGTGATGCTTTTTGTTAATGACGCTTTTTCCGGAGGATCTACTTCTTCTGGAAAATCAATGCAGGCTTCGATATGTTCGAGAAGTTGTTGGCAGTTGTGTTTAATAGTTTGAATGGTGTGGTATAACTTTCCTTGTAGTTGATTGAGTGCAACCGTACTTTCTAGTTCAGTTTTTGCATGAATGAGGTCGCTGATTGCTTCCGCTTTACTTAAGTCTAATTTTCCATTCATGTAGGCGCGTTTGGTAAACTCTCCTTCTTTAGCGGGTCTTGCTCCTAAGGTGTAGCATGTGGTGAGTATTTTTTTAATAACAGGCAAACTAGAATGACAATGAAACTCTACACAATCTTCGCCTGTATAGGAATGGGGTCCTTTAAAAAACACGACGCATGCATCATCGATAATGTCTTCAGTTTCTGGCTGCTTTAACAAACCATGATACAGTTTTCTTGGTTCAAGTGTGTCACGTTTGCTAAGAGACTTGAGTATATTTAATGCAAGTTCTCCTGAACAACGAATAACGGCAACCCCACCAACACCATAAGGTGTAGATAGAGCCGCAATTGTGTCAGTTGAAATGGAATTACTCCGTTGTATACTCTAGTACAATGTGACGGTTAGATCCTTCACCTTCACTATGACTAGAAATACGTGGATTTTCTTTGAATTCAATATGAATGGCACGGCGCTCTGAAGCTGGCATTGGGTCTAATGCAATACTTGGACGTTTTTCGCTTAATTGGCGAGATTTAATAATCGCTGTTTCTTTTGCAGATTCTATACGTCTTTCAACATATCCACCCACATCGATAAGTAGTTGAATAGGTGTATCAAACTTTTTGTAGATCATTGCTTTTAATAGTACTTGTAATGATTCGATCATATTTCCATTACGGCCAATGATACGACCGGAGTCTGTTTCACTTTCAATATCAATATAAATGCAATATTCATCTTTGATATGTGCAGACACATCTGCATCTAAGCCGGATAAATTAAGCATAGATTGTAGTTTTTCTTCGCAATAGTCTAGGGCCTCTTCAGGAATTTTTTTACGTTTGGGTCGGCTTGACTCATTTGTATTATTTGTATTGGTTTCAGAATCCTTGTTTTTAAAAATTTTAAAAATACTCATTAGTTAGCTCCTTTTGTTTCTTTCATTACTATTACTTGTTGAACGGTTGAAAATAATTGCGATACGGCCCAATAAATAAGGACCCCAGCTGGCATTTTTAAACAGATGGCAATTAAGAAAAACGGTAAAATTAACATGATTTGTTGTTGTTGCTTATTCGCACTACTCGAAGGGGTGAATTTTTGTCCTAAATAAGTGAGTAGTCCAATGAGGATTGGTAAAATGTATAAGGCATCGGGTTGTGATAAATTTGGTAACCAGGCTTCGCTAAACCCAGGAAATACACCATCTTTAGTAATGATTTCCACAAATTTGTCACTCTTTGTGGCATAAAAGATTGCTAATAAAAATGGTAATTGAAGAAGCATGGGTAAACATCCACCTAATGGATTAATACCTGTTTCTTTGTATAGCTTCATTGTTTCCTCTTGCATTTTACGAGGATTATCTTTGTATTTGTCTTTCATTTCCTTAAATTTAGGTTGTAAGACTTGCATTTGTTTAAGTGATTGAAATTGTTTTTGTGTGAGTGGGAATAGTAAGATTTTTACGAGTAATGTTAAAAGTGCAATACTAATCGCAAAATTTGGCCAAATATTTGCATATGAAAATTGAATAAATGGCAGCATAAAATGATCTATTAGTAATGTGATTGGGTTCATAAATTATCCTTTTGAGGTTTATAAAATGGATGACATCGAATGATTTGTTTGAGTCCTAAATATATACCTTTAATCATACCATGATTTTGAATACTTTTGTAAGTATGTTCTGAACAACTTGGGTGAAATCTACAATTATTACCTAGCATTGGCGAGATAAATTTTTGGTAGAATCGAATTAAAGATAAGAGTAAGAATTTCATGTTAGTAATTTTGTTAGTGAATCTTTTAGATTTGAAAACTCACTGTGTTGTGCGGATGTCTTAATGATGACTATACAATTTGTTTGATGGTTAGTGTTTTGGAGGATATGACGGACTCTACGTTTTAAAAAGTTCCGAGTGACCGCGTTTCCAACTTTTTTGGAAGCTACGATAGCGGTTAAAGGTTTGGATGTTTTATTAGAATCTTTGTAGACTCTGAAATATTTTGAATCCGTGAATCGACGTAGAGAATAAATAGTTTGAAAATCAGATTGTCGTTTAAGCGTGTGTTTCATTACACAGCGATTTTGTGACGTCCTTTTCTTCTACGAGCATTTAATACTCTGCGTCCGCCTACTGATCTCATGCGAACTAAAAATCCGTGTTTTTTATGTCGTTTTCTGTTGTTTGGTTTAAATGTTCTTTTCATGGCTCTACCTGTTTAAACTTAACTTTAAGATTAATACTTTAGACTGTTAGTCTTATTTAGTCAACTTTTTTATTGATTTTTCGCTACCTAGTACTTTGAAAGAACCCTGTGTATAATGATATTATGTCTATAAATCAATTACCTAATATCATTACTTTTTTGCGAATTCTTGGGGTAGTTGGAATCTTTTGGTTAACGCCATATTCTACTAACTTTTGGCTTCTAGTGGTTGCTGAACTTTACACTTTAGTTTGTATTACCGACTTTTTGGATGGGTGGGTAGCTCGAAAATTTAAATGTGAAACGTATTTGGGTAAAGTTTTAGATCCGTTAGCGGATAAGATTTTAGTTCTTGTATTTTTACCATTGTTAGAAATGCAAGTGATTACGGCGTTTCCTGTATTTATTATCTTAGCTAGAGAATTTTCGATTATGGCTTTACGTATTTTGGCAGCTAAAGAGGAAACAACCATTGTTGCCGCTCAATTTTCTGG
>CACECR010000006.1 GCA_902558105.1 uncultured Candidatus Marinamargulisbacteria bacterium
TTGGCACTCCGAATATTTTTTGCAAATAAAACTTTTCTAATAATAAAGGCAAAAACTGTCGTTAAAAGAAGCGCAACCCCATAATAAATTAGGTTTTGCGGCATATCTCTACTCCTTAAACATTCGCTATACGTTATTTTTTAGATTGACTTGCCTCGGCCTTTTCTTTAATTTTCTCTTTTACTTGAGAGGCTATTGCATCGTAAACCTCTGGTTTTTGAATTAGAAATTTACGAGCTGCTTCTCGGCCTTGACCTAGTCGCTCGTTATTACAAGAATACCACGTCCCGCTTTTCTCTACCACTCCAAAAGAACATCCAAGGTCTAACACATCGCCTGTATACGAGATTCCTTCACCGAATAAAATATCAAACTCTGTAAACTTAAATGGAGGAGCTACTTTATTCTTTACGATCTTAACTCGAACCTTATTTCCAATCATATCAGTTCCTGATTTTAAGGTTTCAATTCGTCTCACCTCACATCGCACAGATGAGTAGAATTTTAATGCACGACCACCAGGTGTTACTTCTGGATTTCCAAACATTACACCAATTTTTTCACGAACTTGGTTAACAAATAATACACAACAATTGGTTTTATTTACAATTCCTGTCAATTTACGTAGTGCCTGAGACATCAAACGAGCCTGAAGACCCATATGAGAATCTCCCATCTCTCCTTCAATTTCAGCTTTCGGAACTAGTGCGGCTACCGAATCAATGACGATTAAATCAATCGCATTTGATCGAACTAATGTTTCGGCAATTTCTAATGCTTGCTCCCCGTAATCTGGCTGTGCTAATAAAAGAGCATCGGTATCTACACCAATATTTTTTGCATATACCGGATCTAGTGCGTGCTCAACGTCAATAAATGCGCAATTACCACCCGCCTTTTGTGCTTCGGCAATCGCATGTAACGTTAATGTTGTTTTACCTGATGATTCCGGACCAAAGATTTCGATAATTCGACCTCTCGGATAACCCCCAGCACCTAAGGCTAAGTCTAACGATAAGGCACCTGAAGATATCGCACCAACCGTGACCGGTGATGCTTCACCCAATCGCATAACGGATCCTTTACCAAATGACTTATCTAACTGTGCTAATGCGGCATCTAGTGCCTGTTTTTTCTTCTCGTCCATTAAAAACTCCTGAAAATAATAAAAAAATACAAAAAATAATCAATTATGATAGTTGCTACTATTGTAACATTTTTATTTAAGTTTTACATAAATTCATTTCTTCCCCCCTTTTATTTTTAAGATTCTTGAAGTGCTTTTAAATACTGTCTCAAACTTCCAATGACGACGGCAACACCCTGTTGAATAATCCGCTGTCTATTACCGGCAACCTGAACGGTTTTAATCATTTGGCGCCCTTCAATCTCTAATCCAAAACATAGTTTACCCACCTGATTTTCAGAAAATTCGTTATTAGATGGACCCGCTACACCTGTTAAAACACACAGAATGGTGCTGTTTAATAAACGCTTTCCGCCTTCCAACAATTCACTTACCACTTCTTTACTCACCGGACCAAATTCACGAATTGTTTTAGGCCTTACCCCACACAAATTAATTTGGGTAAGGGTATCATAGCAAGTTAACGACCCCACAAAATAATCTGAACTTCCAGGTAGATACATTAATCGATGCGCTAATAGTCCCCCACTCATCGATTCAATAACAGCTATTTTTTCTTGACGCTCTCGCAATAACTGTTGCAATTCAGCATCCAGCTCTTTATCAAATGTTAAAACCTGTTCATCTAAGTAAGTTTGAAAACTCATGAAGCCTGTGAAGCCAAATGATGCTCTTTGATATAATGCTTAATATCATCCACCTTATCACAATTTTCCCAAGGCAGGTTCAAATCGGTACGACCAAAGTGACCATAAGCCGCTGTTTGAGAATATATCGCTTGTTTCAAGTGAAGATGTTGATTTATTCCAGCTGGAGATAAGTCGAATGTAGACTTTATTAAATCTAAAATTTCGGTATTAAACAGTTTAGATGTTCCAAATGTATTCACGTGAACAGAGACAGGTTGAGATACACCTATAGCATAAGCTACCTGAATTTCAAGCTCATCGGCAACATTAGCGGCCACTAAATTTTTAGCAACATACCTTGCCATGTACGCCGCTGAACGGTCCACTTTTGTGTAATCTTTACCCGAAAATGCACCCCCACCATGAGGAATCCACCCACCATATGTATCTACTACAATTTTTCGCCCTGTTAAACCAGCATCCCCATGAGGCCCCCCAATGACAAAACGACCGGTTGGGTTAATAAAATACTTTGTATCATTTGTTATCAAACTGGCTGGAATCACAGATGGAATTAACTGAGTCTTAATGTCATGTTCAATTTGCTCATGACTAACGTCTGGATCATGTTGTGTTGATAAAACTACTGTATCTACGTATAGAGGCTGACGGTTATCATCATAAGCAACTGTTACTTGTGCCTTAGAATCGGGTCTTAAATACTTAAGCTTTCCAGATTTTCTCCACTTTGCAAGTGTTTCCATTAACTTATGAGATAAAATAATGGGAAGTGGCATATACTCATCGGTTTGCTTACAAGCATACCCAAACATGAGCCCCTGATCTCCAGCACCTATTTCTTTATGGAGCCCCTCACCTTCGTTGACACCTTGAGCAATATCCGCGGACTGCTCATGCAAACGAATGATAACTTCACATGTATCCGCATTAATCCCATACTCTTCATTAGTGTACCCAATCTTTCTGATGGTCTCTCTAACAATTGATTCTACATCTATTTTGGCATTTGATTTAATTTCACCACCCACTAGCACTAAGTTAGTTGTTGTAAAACACTCAGCGGCACAATAACTATTAGGATCCGCCGTTAACATCGCATCTAATATAGCATCGGATAACTGATCACATATTTTATCAGGATGTCCCTCGGATACAGATTCAGATGTAAATAAAAAACTCATAGTTCAAACTCCATTTTTTCTAATTTATCATAATTAGATTTTTAGAGCTAGTTCCAAAGCATCCCTAGCTTGACTTGGAGTAACTAGCAACGGATTATTTTTCATAATGGCACCAACAAAACACCGCAATTGTTCCTCAAGAGAATCCTGTAACTCAACTTCAATATCTTGTGATTCTACAGCTTGAAACTTAGCAATCGTCTCACCATGTCTATTATTACTGAATTCAGCTTTCGATTCATAATATTTAATGGATTTACTAATAAAATCCATCTCAATATATCCTTTAGATCCCGTTAAAACTGCCGTTCGAACACGCGTTGGGGTGACCCAATTCACTTGAAAAAAGACATGAGTCGATCCATACTTAGCTAAAATTTCAGCATGATCAGGTCTACCACCTGTAATTAAGGCGGCCTTGTGACCTGTAATTGTATCCGGAAGCGCCCCTAACCAATAATTCGCAATATCAATATCATGAACCGCTAAATCAATCACGACATCAGCGTCATCAATTTGTGGTGGGAAAGGTCCGTTTCGACGAAAACTTACTGAGGAAATATCTCCGAGCATACCTTTATTAATACACTCTTTGACTTTTAAAACAGCTGGATTAAACCGTTCAATATGGCCAACCGTTAATACAAGTTTTTTTTCTTTTGCAAGATGGATTAGCTCTTCAGCTTCTTGAGCTGTAGTTGCAATTGGTTTCTCAATTAAACAATGAATGCCTTTTTCTAAACAAAATTTAGCAACGTTGTAATGCGTAAAGGTTGGACTTGCAATCGATACAGCATCGATATGGTGATCCGACAACATCGCATTTAATGAATTATAAACGGGAACTGTGATCTCACCAAAAGCTAATTTATTTTCTGTTTGCGATGTATCACAAATGGCTACAAAATTCACTTCTGGTAATGAGGCATACTTGGTGGCATGAAACGTTCCCATATTACCTAAACCAATCACTGCAACATTCATGTTTTATTCCATATTTCCACAATTATTACTCTAAATAGAATATATTGAATTAAGTATTTTTTCAATTAAACATGTGACTAATTATTCATTACCGACCCCCACTTTACGGGCAATGAAAATAATAATATTTTCTAATATTTACAAATACAGAATTTTATTATATAATATAGTCTGTTTAACGTGTGATTTAAGGGAGAGATTTATGTTAGATAAAAAAGATCGACAAATATTAAAAATATTACAACACAATTCAAAAACAACAAATATCAAAATTTCACAAGAAATTGGATTAGCACCATCTGGAACATTAAAGCGTATCAAAGCCATGGAAGACTCTGGTGTAATTTCTCGTTATGCACTTAACTTAAATAACCGAGTATTTGGATATGAATTCTTAGCATTCGTTTTCATCAAAACTGAAAAAAGTTTTCCAGGTAACGTTTCTGAAGAATTAAGTAAAATTGAAAATATTTTAGAATTACATGCAATTGCAGGTGAATATTCATATCTAGCTAAAGTTATCACTAAAACTAATACAGAATATTTAGAACTTATAAATCAAATTTGTTCAATTAAAAATGTCATTTATACCAATGCGACTATTGTTGTAAAGACTTATACAGAAAACAATAATATTCCAATTGAGATGAATGCTCCTAAGAAAAAAATGAAAGATGTCTTATTAGACAAGTAAATTGCACTTTTTAGAATTCAATTATTAAAAAATTGTATTTTTTAAAATTCTTTAAATTATTTTAAGCACATAGGGATTTGGCAATTTATTTGCAATGAAACTTATATCATCACAAGCCCCCCTAAATAAAAAACGTCTGATTCAGGCGTTTTTTGTTTTTAGGAAACAGTTTAATAGTTTTTAAAATACAAACTGGCAATACACTCTTTTTAATTGTGAAGCAACTGCTTAACCCAGGAAATCCAAAAAATAATAAATAAAGAGCCTCCAACAGGAGTTATCATGCCCATCTTTTTGAGTCCAGTAAGTGCAATTATCATTAAGGTTCCAGTGAAAATAACTATACCTACTAAACAACAATACAAAATCCATACTCTTTTTTGATAAGGTGTAGAAATATCGTAGAGTAATCCAGCTAGCACATGCCACATCCCATATCGAATACCTGTTTGATACCAGGATAAGGCATCCCCCATTAAGACATCTTTTAACGCATGAGCCCCAAAAGCACCAGCGGCCACCATCAAAGCACCTAGCCCAACAAAACTAGCTCTTAGGAATTGATTTTGAGGCATATTAATAGTTCATCACCAGGCTTCACACGACTGCGGAACGCGACTTTTTTAGTTTCAAGTAGTTCCGCCTGATCTAAAATACCCTCTACCCCCTGATAAACCTGGCAGACTATTTTTTGGATATCACAAACTGAACGACCATCCGTACTTAATATCTTTGCGTCACATTCAACGGTGAATTGTCCCTTTTTCTGTGTTTCTTTAGCCCAAACCAACACAGCGTCTTCTACCATCATCCATTGCATGACTCCCATCATTACAGGCTCATCAGGAAAATGACCTTTTACTAACTCATGATCTTCTGGGTATTGATAAGAACACATACAACTGTATAATTCAGTTTCTATTCCTCTTAAATGGGAAACCGCCATCATACTAGGATGCTTAAATGCGAAGGGCTCAATATATTTCTTAATTTCTAAAGTTGGCAATTCTACTTTTTCGTCATCTGACGTATCTGTAATCTGATCTTTTTTCATGTAAAAGGCCATAATATCGCAGGACCCCTTCGCTGATTCATAGGATAATAACCCGTTAAATCTGTAAAACCCACCTTTGTCAGATACTTTTTTTATAACACCTTCCCATTGTTTAGACTCTGGCAAATGCCCTTCTACCTTAAATTTTGTGATAGCTGCAAAGAACGCAATACTATCACTATCAACACCTCCCGCATTAATAATGGCTGATAATGCTAAAATTTCGGCAATAAAACTATTGAGTAAAATGTATTCACCTTCTCTAAATTGACGCAAAAAAAGATCCCGCCCTAACGTTTCTCCTCGTTGGATACGGACATTATGACGACCCACGACTTTATCTTCGGAAATAGTTTCTACAGGGTAACAGTTATCGACTAAAATATTTTCGAAACGATGTGGTATGTAGCGTAAAATATCTGAACCAGATACAGTTGTCATTTTAAATCTCCTCGATCTTGTAGGTTTCTTTGAGTAATTTTTTTAAGTCTGATAACGCATCTGATATTAACCTAGATACATGCATTTGAGAACAGTTTAAGCGATTGGCAATCTCAGTCTGTGTAAGCCCCTCATAAAAACGATAATTAATAATCAAACGCTTACGATCATCTAATTGATTCATCGCCGTCTGAATCGCATCATGGTCTAATAATTGATCAACAGGCATATCAACACCCAACGAATCTTTTAAGGTTTGTTGGTCTGAGGAATTTGAATCTTGATATAATGGCTTATCTAGACTCACTATTTTTGTTGCCTCCATTGCCTCTAGTGACTCTAAAATAAAATCTTCTGGCAAATCGACCGCTTGTGAAATAACCGGAACTGTTGGATACGTACCATTATGTTCTTGAATATAAGTTTTAATGAAGTTTGAAATCTTCGAATAATTATCATGAATTTTTCTTGGTACTCTAACTATTCGAACTTTATCTCGTAAGTAATGTCTCATTTCACCAATGACATTAGAAGACGCAAATGTAGAGAAGCTAACATTTTTTTCGGGTAAAAAGTTATCGAGTGACTTTAATAGACCAATAGACCCCACCTGTACCAAATCAGGAATATCATCTTTTTGAAACGCTAAGCGTCTCGCAATGTACTCAACTAACGGTGTATAGGCCACTACGATTTTGTCCACCAAACCTTTTTGGCGTGTTTTAACATATTCTAAGATTAGAAGTTCTTTGTCCTTGGACACGTTAGTTCCTATAATTGATGCTGTTAAACTGGGAGTTTTATTAACCATTAGTATATCACAGACGTTCTCTCGCTTTAAATCATAAAAGTATTTTTTTGCAATATTCTTTAAGATGGTGGCGATTTTCTCACTCTGTATGATACACTTTAAGGGTAAAAATGGAGTTTATTTTTTGAGTACTATCCATCACGATTCCCGATTAATTAAACCCGGTGATACGTTCATTTGCCTTCCTAATGCTGAAGACTATGTCTCTGATGCCTTATCCAAGGGAGCTTGTAACATTAAACGGCTCACTCGTTTAGAAATGGCTCACTACGCCGCCGATCATTTTAATCATCCTTCAAAAAAGCTAAGCGTTATTGGAATTACAGGAACAAATGGAAAAACAACCACAACCTATTTAATTCATACCCTTCTCACTCTTTTAGGTTTTAAGTCTTACTTATCGGGTACTCTAACTCAATCACTTACAACCCCAGAATCTATCGATACCCAACGCCAAATGGCCGATCATCTCAATAATGGGGGGTCACATTACGTGATGGAGGTCTCTTCACATGCGATTCATCAAGAACGAATTGCCGGCATCGACTTTAATGTAACCTGCCTAACGAATATTTCCCAAGATCATCTAGATTATCATGGCGACTTTGAGTCCTATAAAGCCTGTAAACTCTCGTTTTTATCTAATTATGGATCGATAGCCTCCATTTCACCTGACGATTTTCAATCACTACCATTACCCGATGCTCTTCCCTTAATTGGGGATTTTAATCGTCAAAACCTTCAAGCCGCATTTTCCACTCTTATGGGATTAGGCATCCCATATAATGATATTCTTCCTCATCTAAAACACTTAAAAGCACCCCCAGGACGACTGGAGCCTATTAACTGTCACCAAGACTTTAAAGTAATTGTTGATTATGCCCATACTCCTGATGCATTAGAAAATGTACTTCAAACTCTTCAAGCCATCAAATTACCAACAGCTAAACTCATTTGCATTTTTGGATGTGGCGGTAATCGAGATACCGATAAACGTGCTAAAATGGGCGCCATAGCTGATCGCTTAGCGGACCATATTATTTTAACCAATGATAACCCCCGCCATGAAGACCCAGAGATCATTCTGAGTGATATACAATCAGGTTTATCCCTAAAAAAACCCACAAACTCGATTCCCGACCGTGAAGCCGCAATCAAAAAAGCCATTACGCTTGCTCAAAAAGATGATATCGTATTAATTGCAGGAAAAGGTCACGAAACCTATCAAATCATTGGAGATATTAAACACCCATTTGATGATCGACTTGTGGCAAAACAAACCCTTTTGGAGCAGTCTTATTAATTATTCAATCGATACTCGCACATTAAAACCTGGTGATATCTTTATCCCTGTCAAAGGACCCAACTTTGATGGCCATGATTTTATTCCAGAAGCCATCAAAAAAGGAGCTAGTAAAATTATCGACGAAGATTTAGGGAATTTTGCCAAAAAATATAGACGCAAACTAGATGCAATAGTGATAGGTATTACTGGATCTTATGGGAAAACAACTGTAAAAGATATGCTCTATGCCATATTATCTCCTCATTTTTCAGTTGTAAAAAATAATCAAAATGAAAATAACGAGATTGGTGTCCCCCTTACCTTACTAAAAGCGGATGCCAAAACCGAAATCATTCTCGTTGAAATGGGAATGAGAAAGCCAAACGATATTCGTAGGCTTAGCCAAATTGTTCGGCCTAGCATTGGAGTTCTTACTGGTATTGGGTTAAGCCACATCGAGTTTTTCAACTCTCAACGCCAACTAGCGTTACATAAAGCCAAACTCTTTTTACCTCCTCTTAAATGGGAACCCTCCACACGTGCCGCTTTTATTTGTCACCATTCTGATTACTATGACATTATTTCTGAAAAAGCCAAAGACGCTGGATTCAAAACATTTAGCTATAAAGGTGCTACCCATTTTGAGGATAATCTAGCACTTTGCTATTCACTAGGTCACTACCTCGGCCTAGATGACACACAAATTCAATCGGGCTTATCGTCCTACCAAGCATCGGATCACCGACTTGAAAAACACACCTTTCATTCCATCACCGTCATTGATGATAGCTATAATGCTAATCCAAATGGCATGCGTTATGCTTTACACTACTTAACGCAATGTTCGGGCCGAAAAATTGCAATTCTGGGTGACATGAAAGAACTTGGACGCTTTTCTCAAAAAGCACATCAGGATCTTTATGATGTACTGCTAGATACCGGTATCGATCTCTTGTTTACTATTGGAGAACACTTTAAGTCCTGTCAGTTCAACGACATTGACCATACTCATTGTGAGAGCTTTGATGAACTCAAACAACTGGCCCTACTCGAGCTAAAAGGACAAGATTCCGTACTCATTAAAGGGTCTAGAGTCCACCAGTTAGATCAACTTCTACCCATCATTAAGGAGGCTTTTTTATGATCAAATTATGTCTTTACATCGTGGCGTGCATCTTTATTCATGTGATCAGCTATCGTGTAATCAAACACTTTCGAGCCACTCAAGCGATTTACGAACTATCTCCTCAATCTCATCAAGAAAAGGCCAATACACCCACTATGGGAGGCATCGGTATTTTTCTATGCATCCTCTTAGGCTTCGTTCTTTTTTATCATCCATCCATCGTTCCCCATATTTGGGTTTTACTTCTTGGATTGAGCTTTGCCGTAATCGGTCTCATTGACGATCTACTCTCCATCAAAAATAATTATAATAAAGGACTCTCGGCTAGACATAAATTTCTGCTTCAAGTGGTGACCTGCACTCTCTTTTTAGTGGCATTTTCCTCTATTAGTTCGATGGTGTACCCGCTCTATATATGGTTATTTTATGGATTTGTGATTATTGGCTCTTCTAATGCAACAAACCTCACCGACGGACTCGACGGGCTATTGGCTGGGCTCTCGAGTCTTACCTTTTTTGGTTTTTTTGTATGGACGAGTGTGAATAATCAGTTAGTGGATGCAAGCTTAGCCATTATTTTTCTGATTAGCTGTCTAACATTTTTAGTAGTGAACAGGAGACCCGCTAAAATTTTTATGGGAGATACCGGTTCTTTAGGAATTGGTGCACTAATGGCCGGATTTAGTATTTACCTAGGAAACCCTTGGTTATTGTTAAGTTTTGGAGCCATTTATGTGTTAGAAACGTGCTCTGTGATAATCCAAGTACTTACCTTTAAATTGCTAAAAAAACGTCTCTTTTTAATGAGTCCTCTTCATCATCATTTTGAACTGCTTGGCCTTACTGAACGGCAAGTTGTGTGGTTGTTTTGGGGATTAGGATTTGGTTTTATCGTGATTTTTTTTATGATATTGTAACACTATGGCAACACTAACCCACATACATGTTCTCGGTGACGGAGTTACGGGACGTGCCGTTACTGAAAAAGTTAACGAACTTGAAGATTTCACACTCTCGACTTTAGAAAAAGCCGACTTGATTATTGCAAGTCCTGGTATCCCACCTCATCACTATCCATCCACTCAAACACCTATTATTTCTGAGCTTGAATTTGCTTATCAACTGTTCCATCGACCCACTAGTACCTACCGCCCTAAACTCATTTGTACAACCGGAACAAATGGAAAAACAACCATTACCTCCTTACTTTCACACGCCCTCTCTATTCCATCCGCCGGAAATATCGGGACCCCACTCATTAGTTTTGTGGATCAAGACTTTGGCTCTGAATGGATTGCGGTTGAAGCCAGCAGTTATCAACTCTATTCGTGCCAAACCTTTCGTCCGGATATTGCGATTATGCTTCCAATCACTGATGATCATCTTTCTTGGCATAAAGAATTTAAACACTATGCCAATGCCAAAGCTAAAATATTTACGGCTCAAACCCCCAACGATACTCTCATTTATCCACTTCATTGCAAAATCATTGAATCTTTACTTGCTAATGCACACTCCTCTCGACAACCCTTTAGTGATACGGATCCTCAAGTTCATCGTATCCAAACACAACTCGCCGGGCTTCATAATAAATTAAATATTTTAGCTGCTAGTAAAGCGATTGATGCCACCGGTTTAATGACCAAAACCATCGAAGATCGACTCCAATCATTTACCTCACTCCCTCATCGACTTGAAAAAATTAGTGACCATAACAGTATTCGTATCTATAACGATTCTAAATCTACCAATCCAGACTCTACGATCAAGGCGATCGAAAGTTTTAGTACACCCATTCGACTTATTCTTTGCGGAGACGATAAAGGGCTCGACTATTCAGAGTTTATTCCGTTTCTTCATGACCATGTGATCCAATTAATCGTCTTTGGAGGGATTAGTAAACGACTCAACGATGCATCTTCACACCACAACCCACAATTCCCATGTTTCTTAGCAGACTCTGTGGATGATGCCGTACAACAAGCACTTTATGAGGCTGAAGCCGGCGACATAATTCTCTTTTCTCCCTCAAGCTCGAGTTTTGATTTATACGCCAATTATGTGGAGCGAGGCACCGACTTTGTTCGTGCCGTAATGGATGCGATTGGCCAATGATCGATCTCCTTCGACGTACGAAACAACTCTACCAAAAACTGCATTTCGATCCGGCGCTTTTCATAACAGTCGGGGCTCTTCTCATTATTGGGATTATTATGGTGGCCTCTACAACATCTGTCGTTGGGGCCAGCAAATTTGGTGACGGGTTCTACCATCTGAAACGGCACCTCATTTTCATGACGCTTGGAGGAATCCTTTTCATTATTGGGAATGTAACCGATCATCATCTCTACAAACGCTACATCCCATTTGGTTTCTTTATCGGACTATTTATCTTAAGCCTCACCCTGATCCCTGGGATTGGAACCAAATTAGGGGGAGCGAAGCGCTGGATCAATCTTGTTTTTTTTCAATTTCAACCGGTTGAATTGATGAAGTTTTTTATTAGTGTCTTCTTGGCCAATGCCTTAACCGCTAAATCCTCTGTTTTATCGCAATTTACTAAAGGAATCACACCTATTCTGGCGATTATTATACTTCCTATTATTTTATTGAGTCAGCAGCCCGATCTTGGGAATATTATCTTAATTATTTTAGTCACCTTTTCTGTCTTTTTTGTTGCAAACCTCCCTCTAAAACATCTTTTTGCCTTTATTGGAATGGCGCTTTCTGGAGTTCTGACCAGTATCGCGATTTATCCTTACCAATTAGAACGTATTAAAATTTTTCTAGACCCCTGGTCAGATCCACTAGGACGGAGTTACCACATTATTCAATCCTATACCGCTATCGGATCTGGAGGACTTCTCGGCCATGGGTTCGGACAAAGCAAACTCAAATTTTTCTATCTTCCGCTCCATTATTCTGACTTTATATTCTCAATTATTTGCGAAGAAGGTGGCTTTATTTTTGCTAGCATCGTGGTTTTACTCTTCCTAAACCTAGTGTTTCAAGGATTTCGTATTGCTAGAGATAGTCAATCGTCCTATTCTTCTTACTTAGCGATCTCTCTTACGCTATTTTTATGTTTTCAAGCCTGCCTGAATATTGGCGTTGTAATCGGTCTTTTTCCAATCACTGGTATTCCTCTGACTTTTATTAGCTATGGTGGAACCTCGCTCGTTATGTCACTATTTAGTTGTGGTGTCTTAATGAATATTGCCAAATCGAACCTCAGAAAAGGAGTCTCATGATTACCTTCGTTGCCTCTCCAACAGGCGGTCATATCTACCCAGCCATCGCCTGTGCTCAAGAACTAGGCGCCAATCAGACATCGTTTATTTCGGTTAAGAGTCCCACCGGATCGGATATTATTACCCGATATGGATTTAACTGTCACGCCGTCTCGCCCTTTCGCAATTCATTATATAAATGGCCCATCGTCACTCTAAATTTACTAACCCGTCTACTACGGAAACGACCCAAGGTTTTAGTCCTATGTGGAGGTTACTTATGCGTCCCGGTTGGATTCCTAGCCCTTATCCTACGGATTCCGCTCGTGATACTGGAACAAAATGTACTTCCTGGTAGGGCCAATACACTTTTTGGAAGATTTGCCACCTACTTTTGCAGCTCGTTTCCAAGTACCCAACAGCATCTTCGTACTCCCTGCACCTACACAGGTAACCCTATTCGAAAAACGTTTCCAAAAACACCGCTATCTGAAGCTATCGAAAATGAGACTTGGCCACAATCGCCGATTATTGGAATTTTTGGAGGTAGCCAAGGTGCCCGCTATATTAATCAATGGATCCACTCCCATCAGGATGAACTTAACAATCATCAACTCAGTACCTTTCACATTACAGGGAGCCGAGACTATGAAGACGCACTCTCCACTCATGAAAACCTCGTTCAAAAAGACGGCTATGCTATCTCCTATAGACCGGATGGTCGTGTTCAAACCCTACTACTCCCTTATCTCGAAGATATGGAACTGTTTTACTCGATTGTCTCGCTTGTTATTTCAAGAGCCGGTGCCAGTACCATCGCCGAACTCATCCACTTTCAAACGCCCGCTATCACCATCCCATACCCCTACGCTAAAGATTATCATCAAGATTATAATGCCAGAGAACTTGAAAATATGGGCTTAGGGACCTGTATCTTTGAACCCAAACTTACAGTTAAAGATCTTCAGCACGCACTCTCAAAGTCGTATTCACAGACTCAAGAAGTGCCCAACGCACGTGAATCTATTTGCAAACTCTTAACGCAATTCTAACTATGGTCAGGATGCGGCTTTAAATATCCTGTCTGCTCATCAATTTCCCACGCTTTACCATTTGGACACTGGCCCGGAACCCCTTTTGGGAAGTAATACTTAATGTCAGGACCTGCTTCTAACTCCCAACCCGAACGGGTCATGGATTTGGGACGCTCCTTCGTGAGACGTTCATATAAATCGAGCTGAGTATTGATCGTTTGCTCCATACTCCGATGACGCTGCTTCGAACTTAATTGCTCCTCTAAAATAAAATTAGGAACATAAATACCACCGACTAGCCCTACTAAGACCAGTAAAAATAATGTTTCTAAACGAAGTAAGCGTTTACTATAATTCAAGACCCTTTCTATCATAAGAAATCTATTATACTAAAAACTATCACGACGCTCAAACTCCTAACTTTGAAAACCAGTCTCGGGTTTTAATAGGATCCACCACCACTTCAATTACCATAGATTGCGAAGGGTCCAGAATCAACTCGTTCCAATTCTCTATCGACTCCACCTTACAATACGCTAATGAGGCCATATCGGCAGCTGATTGAATCTTTAACCCAGTATCTTGTACCCAATATTGCTCGTTTAATGACTCTTTAGCCTGCGGGAGCTGTCTAAAAATATCCCCGCCTCCATTATTCATCACAATAATATGTAACGCCACATCTAACTGCCTACACATCAATAACGCATTCACATCATAAGCAAATGACATATCGCCCAAGACAATTGTTGTGGTCTGGCCACTCGATTCCGCAATCCCAATAGCCGTGGATATCAACCCATCAATCCCACTCGCGCCACGATTAGCATAAACTGTCGGTCCACCCGATTGGTGTGACTGCAGTACTAAATTAGCTAATCGAATACTCATACTATTTCCAATCATGTAGGGCGCTCCCGATTTCAAACGCTCATTTAACTGCAAATGAACCCAAGGTTCAGACCACCCAATGGTTTCGGTCAGTTCAAGCATCTTATCTCGACGCTGCTGATGACGGGTCGCTATTTCAAGTGTATTTGTAGGAGTGGGGGGCGTCCTAACCGCCCACGTGTCGGCTCGGCCCAACGCGTCCGCGAGGGGGGCAACGAGACGTTGCACGCCCCCCACCCCGGCATCGCTGCGATGACGCGACTCCGATATTTGAATAACGGATGCCTGAGACACCCATGATAATAACCGCTTCGAGACCAGACGCTCTGAAATCCATAAAATACAATCCGGCGCTGGCCAATCGTGATCGACTAACAATAACTCAGCATGAGACAGAACCAAAGGATGCTCTAGAGTTCTGAGACTCGACTGAACATCGGCAATAATGGGCCATCCCCAGGATTGAGCTAACGATAAAATCTCCGACTGATAATGATGGTCTCCATTCCCCACTACAATGGCACCTGTTTTTGCCGACTCAATGCATTGTTGAGCTCTTGCAAACTCAGCGTCAGTTGACAGTGTGAGCTCCGGCCTTGAACTAAAGGATTGTAGTGGATGATCGGTTCGTGTTGATTTAAAGATAGAGGGGTTAGGATCTGGTAGGCGAAGATTAATTTGGATGGGCCCATGTAAGGCATCGAAGGTATGTTTTATAAGTGATTGAGTATCAGCAGAGTCGTCTGATACATCGAGCTCGAGAAAAGCCGAGAGGTAGTCGCTAGAAAGTTCTTGAGACTGAATCGTTTGATTACTGGCACACCCTTTTTCATTGAGTGATCGGTCAGCAGTGAGAATGATCATGGGAGTTTCGGATTCAGCCGCTTCTACGACGGCGGGTAGTAAATTTGCAACAGCGGTTCCAGAACTACAGCAAATAATTGCCGCTCGGCCGGATGCTTTCGCTATTCCTAATGCCCAAAACGCTAAACTTCGTTCGTCGATATGGGTATTGATTTTAGAGAAATCAGCGTCAAGTAGCGCGTGTACTAACTGAGAGGAACGAGAGCCAGGTGCAATCCCAATATGCTGAACACCTTGATCTTTACAGAGTGTTAAAATAGTTGTAATTACAGACATTGAACCAGGGATTTTAAGTCGGGGATACACTGCTTAAAAGCTAATGACTTCGTGTTTAACTCTTGCCATTCCTCATCGGCGTCAGAGTCGGCCACAATACCAGCTCCAGAATAAATGTAGAGGGTGTGGTCACTGACTCTAGCGGCTCGAATAGTCACAGCTAAATCCACGTGCTGATCTTCTACGATCCCAAACGCTCCGGCATAGAGCCCTCTTGCAAACGGTTCATGGGTTTTAATAAACTGTTGGGCTGTTTTTTGATCGAATCCGCAGACAGCTGGTGTAGGATGCAAGCGATCGAGTAAAGTGGCCCATTGGGTATTATTTTTTAATTGAGCTTGTACAGGTTGAAAAATATGTTGGATGTAAGGGAGTTTGAGAATGTGACGGTCAGTGGAACTTTGTACAGAGCTGCAGTGATGCGCAAGAATCGACTCTATATGTTTCAGCACAAGGGAATGTTCCCAACGATTTTTGGAAGATCTCAGTAACGAACTTTCATGTTTAAGGTCACTTTCTTTAACTTCGCCACGTTTAATAGAACCGGCTAAGGCCTCTGTAGATACGGTCGATTGATTAATTTGGACGAGTCGTTCAGGACTTTGGAAGATAAATGCATCGTCTGTATGGTCTTGGACTAAACCGTAATAGAGAGGACCCTTAGTGTTAATGGCAGCACTAAGTAACTGGCACGGTCTAACGGTGTGTTTACAGTGCAGCGTCAGTTCACGAGCCAAGACCACTTTTTCGAGATGATTGTCTTGAATGTCATGTTGTGCATTATTTACCATTTGGCACCATTGATCATAGTTTGGTGATACCGATGTTTGATTGATTTCAATAGAGTTAGTCTCTTGCTTTGAGCCTGTCCAGACAATGGGGTCAAGGATCGACTGGATCGTTTTCATAGCATCGTTCAGTTCATGCTCAGTTAAATAGAGTTTCCATTCCGCGCCATGAGTCCGCTCTGAATATTGAAGACGTGGGAACACCAATTTCGCTTGCTGATCAGAGCCCGACGATTCATGATGATGAGTGGTATCAAACGGCAGTTGTATAAAGCCAGTGGATTTAGGATCTATACGTTGTGCACTAAAGGCTAAACTATCGGGTTTTGAGGCATCGATTGGAATAGACAACGAAACACCAATGGCCGCTGTTTGAAAGCGTCCGTCACGTGAGGCGAAAAATCGTTTATGAGCATCGGATTGCTGATCGAGCCAAAGTAATGGGTTTAATGTTGGGCAATCTATTCGAATCACATGAAGTTGATACGTCTGATTTAACGTTTCCAGTTGCTCTGTAAACAACTGCAGATTAATCAATGTTTATCTCCAACGTAAATGGTTAGCATGCCTAACTGAATAGGGATAGCTTTTACATTTTTAAAACCACTTTTTCGTAGTTTGTCACATAAGGTGCGAGGGTTTATAAATTGTTCTGAAGACTGATTAAGGTAATCATAGGCCGTTTTTTGTCCTGAAATTAAGCCGGCAATATTCGGTAAAATATATCTAAAATACGTTAAGTAAGCTGTTTTAATAAGGAATTGATTCGGAATCGAAATTTCAAGAATGATGGTACGCCCCTTTGGGGTTAATACTCGGTACATTTCGTCTAATGCAGACTCAACATTATCAACATTTCGAATCCCAAACATCATGGTAATCACATCAAATGACTCGTTTTCAATATCAAGTTGGGTCGCATCACCAGACTGAAGAGTAATTTTTGAAGAAAATAAGCTTTTATCCACTTTTTTTTGTCCGATCTGCAGCATCTTTTCGGCAATATCTACCCCCAGCGCATCGGTCACCTGATGGGCTTGTGGGAGTCGTAACAGTTGAAGCAAACTATCGGCTGTTCCCGTCGCTAAATCGAGTAGTCGAATGGGTCGATCTTGTGGAAAAAAATGCACTAATTTTTGGCGCCACAGGGTATCTAGACCGAACGTCTGCACACGGTTTACGATATCGTAGTGTTTGGCAATCGAATCAAACATTTTCGAAATACTGTAACGAGATTTAGTAATAGTTTTTTTGGACATTTTCGGCTGCCTTTTTTAATACCGCCACTTTATTAACGGTTTCTTGATACTCTTTCTCAGGGTCTGAGTCAGCAACAACTCCGGCCCCTGCTTGCACATATAATGTTTTATCTTTAACTAGTGCCGTACGTAAGGTAATACAGGTATCCATATTCCCATCAGCAGCAAAATAGCCCACACATCCCGCATAAAAACTTCTGGCACTCGGTTCCAGCTCATCGATAATTTGCATCGCTCTTACCTTCGGAGCGCCACTAACTGTCCCTACAGGTAAGGCCGAGAACAACGCATCTAACGCATCTTTTGACGGGTCTAGCTTCCCTTCCACATTAGAGGTAATGTGCATGACATGCGAATAATATTCAATCACTTGAAACTCAGTAACGGTTACAGTTCCAGGACGAGTTACTCTAGCCACATCATGACGACTCAGATCTACTAACATCAGGTGTTCAGCTAGCTCTTTTTGATCCGCTAAGAGTTCGTTTTTTAGGGCGACATCTTCGGCTTCATTTTTTCCACGAGGCCGAGTCCCTGCTAGTGGGCGTATAGTAACGGTTTCATCTTGGACACGTACCATGATTTCAGGGCTAGCACCCACTAATTGAAACGTTTTGAAGTTGAGGTAAAACATGAACGGTGACGGATTAAGTTCACGAAGTTCTTGATATAAAAAGAATGGATCCGACTCGAATGCGCTAGTCCAGCGTTGAGACGGCACCACTTGAAAAATATCTCCAGCGACGATGTAGTCTTTGGCTTTATTAATTTTAGAATGAAATGACGCTTTGTCTTGTTCAGGTACAAAGTGAATACTTGGTTTAGAAAACTGAGATGGACTGGGTTTGATATCACCATCCTGCAGCGTCTGCACCATTTGTTTTAGTTTGTGTTGAGCCTTTTGAAAGGTTTGAGTCGGATCGGACTCCCCGGCCCATATTGGAGCACATAACGTTACGGTATCGGTTTGATGATCGAGTACAATTGAGAGAGTAGGTCGAATAAAAATTCCGATCGGAATATCAATGAGATCTGGGTTGGCATAAGCAACTGACGGTTCGATTAATCGAATCGCATCATAGGCCATGTAGCCAATTAATCCAGCGGCCATTCCGGGTAGCGAATGAGGCACTATACATTGTGACTGGGCGTGAATATCACGAAAACTTTCTAATATTAAATGTGATTTAGTCTCAAAGATATGGCCACCATCCGTAGAAAGTTGTGCGGAGTGTAAGTCACAGGTCCAGACCCAATCGGGATCCAAACCGATATAACTAAACCGCCCTCTTCCAGACCCATCTTCTTGTGATTCGAGTATGGTTAAAAACTCCTGATGCCGTTCTAAATTAGCCGAAATCTGTGTAATATCAGCCGGATACGAAGGAAGCTCTTGTATAAGTACCACCCCTTTTTTTTGTTGGTTAGCCTGTTGATACTCACTAAGGAAATTCGACTCTGTGATCATGAACGGTAACCTTTACAGATTTTTAGAAAGTTTTGAATAAGTTGATGTCCGTATTCAGAGGCGATACTTTCGGGATGAAATTGAACTCCATAGATAGGATACTCTTGATGTTCGACCGCTTGAATCACAGAATCTTCGGATCGAGCGATTACTTTTAACTCGTTTGGTAAGCTCGACTCTTTAATGATTAAAGAATGATATCGAGTCGCTTTAAATGAACTTGGTACATTTTCAAATAATGAACTTCCAGTATGGGTCATCGTAGAGACCACCGCATGCATGGGTTTTTCTCCTCTACAAATTTCGGCACCAAAGGCTTGCCCAATCGACTGATGCCCTAAACAGACACCTAAAATAGGTATCTTTTCTTGCAATTTGTTTAGAATAGGTAGGCAGGCCCCGGCCTCATTCGGCGTACAAGGTCCTGGTGATAGGACAATCCCCTCATACTGAGTGGGATCTAAGGTCTCAAGATCTGGGTCATCATTTCGTTTAACCACCACATCGGCACCAGACTCAATTAAATAATGCACTAAGTTATATGTAAAACTATCATAGTTGTCGATCATTAAAATCATGTTTAGACCTCAATTACTACGGGAAAAGAGCCCCAATATGTCCAGGCATCTGGATCCATATCCGCTAGTGTAGCACGAATGGCTGTTTCATCTAAATATCCCTCAAAAGCGATCAAGGTATAAGAACCCAGATCACTAATAACACGATGTTTAGGGTAGTGAGAACTGTCGAGAGAGTCTTTAATACAGATCAGGGTCACGTTGTCACCGCTGTCGTTAACAGGAACATCGGCAAAACATAGATGAGGAGACGTCGTTTGCATACTGATAAATGGTAATGATAAAAAACACTTAAACCTTGTTTGATTTAGCCACTCATTCAGCGTCTGAATTGAAAGCTCTGATAAATGTGAGGGTTCAAGGATAAGAATATCCTGATTAGAATTTAAATGTAATGTACTTGAGTCTAGTTCTTCGTAATGAGATTTTGGAAAAAAAGACCCAAAATAACGATCCGCTTCTAATTTAGCTTCTGTTGTATTGGGCAGATGAATATGTAAATCTTGCTCATGTAAGCAACTAGACGAGATGAGCAGCCTCCAGAGTTGTTGAACCGCTAATGGAGATAGCGATGAGGATAAATGACTCACCCACTTTCGTAGCAATTGGGCTTCTCTATCGGGTCGAAGAACCAAGCCTTGATGGTTAGGAGATTGTTGCTTCACTTCACCTACTTTTTGGGCTAATTTTAGACGTCTCGCTACACTAGATGCAATATCAGAATCAGTCGCATCGATGGCTTGGCGCAACTCATCTAATGAGAGCTTTTCTGCAGGTGTATTAAGTAACGCTTCATAGGGATCTAATTCTAATGGGTCACGTCGCATTGACTATCCTTAAACTGAGATTCATTGATTATTAGTGGCTACTAAATGCTATCAACATTTATAATCCGATTTGAGTATAGCATATTCTTAAACGGCTCGCCCACTTAAAAGGCTAAATCGGTAAATGGGTCGAGACCAAGGGCCAAACAGATCCCTTTCGCCTTTACCAGCGTTTCATGCCATTCGGACTCTGGATCAGACTGAGCCGTAATGGCACCCCCAACCTGAAACTCAATGCAGGAGTTCTTGATAACCATGGTTCGTATCACAACCGATAAATCGCAAGAATCCTTGCTAAACCACCCAATCGTACCACTGTAAATGTTCCTTGGATCTTGTTCGTAACGATTCGCGTACTCGATTACTTTTGCTTTGGGGGTTCCAGTCATTGATCCGGGTGGGAAGGCTTGTTCAACCCCTGAGACAATCGAATGTACCGGATCGTGTGTGCCCGTAATGGTAGACGATAGGTGATGGAGTGTTTGAAAGGAATCCAAGTCGTAAAGTGCCGGCACTTTAACAGTTCCTACTTTACAAAACTGCGATAGATCATGACGCATCAAATCAACAATCATCAGGTTTTCGGCCTGATCTTTTGAACTGTTAGAAAGTGTTTGTAAGTCGTCATATGTGCTTCTATTATCATCTAACTTGTTGAGGGTTCCTTTAATAGGCCTGGCCGTCCAGGTATGATCCTTGCATTGCATAAATAACTCTGGAGAACTTGATAACACATGGCATCCCGGCCACTTGATGAAGCTTGCATATGGTGCCGGACTTACGGTACATAATCGCTCAAATAACTCCACAAGTTGAGATGAGCATATAGCTTCACAATCGACCCAAAATTTTCTGGTTAAATTTAGTTGATAGTAGGTCCCCTCATGAATGTCATGAAGACAGTTTTTAACGTAACGTAAGTACATTTCTTTCGTCATATTTGAACGTATCCCAGTTATATTTAATGGATCGCTCACATGCTTATCAAATAGACACTCTGGTAACGAAAAGTCGGTCTTAGATTCAATGGTCATTGTTTCGTTCAGATGATCCCAGACCAACACCGTTTCACAGTGACAAACAACCGCTTCTACCCCATTTCCAAACTCGTAAGGTATAATCACCCAAGTACGATCCGTTAGTGCATGTCTAGAATTTTGGGTGATGATGTCATCTAAAGTTTTCCAACTTTTCACCGTGTGATAATGACGGCATTCTATCCCTAAATAAGAATATCGGCCAGAATAGTTTGTTTGTAAAGACGATACTAATGAAAACACATGCTCGTAATGACGATACATATATCGACATAAATGTAAAAAAGATGCGTAGGACTCAATATTCATGTCTCAAATTTCAACTGCAATTCCATTACCGTAGTATAATATAGACCCGACTCAATATCCAACTCTAAGCTCTCTATCAGCCCCCTGCTATGATGGAATTTGTTTTTTTAATAAATTTAACCAAATATCAAACTAAAACATTTCATTGCATTTTTTATCATTTTTTTACGTAAAAACATATATTAAGTTATAATAAAAATTAAAATTACGAGGAATACATATGGAATCGGCAACACAACCTGCATCACCAAAAGGAATATCAGTTCCCTCTGAACATGAAAGGCGTAGCCGAACAAATCTCCCACCTGTTAGTAGACTAAGTGCATTACCTAAAGATTATGATCAAATTGCCGCTTCCTCTCCTTATACACCTTATGCAAAAACCACCTCTGGACTACAAATAGGCTTCCATAAATTTGGAGATGCATCACCTACTGAAGCATTAGCTAATGTAGGTTTGTATCCCCAAACACCTCTACCCAAAACCACCTATCCATCAAGCACACCTAGTATTGTATCCCCCTCAGTACCTCAAGTAAACTTGTCAGGTTCACGTAAATACTCTCCAAATATTTTAATTCAAACTGTTAGCCCATACGCTAACGAATTCTTAAAATTTCTCTGGGGTGGAGATCCAAAAAGCGAAGATTTTAAAACAACTAGCATGAAGTGGTGGGCAACCGCAGAACACCTCAACACTAGAACTATTGTTAAAAGTTTAGATGGATTCCCTAATGACAAACAATTTTTCTTCCCTACAGCATTTAATATTGATGAAAGTAAACTTGGTAACGATCAAATTGAATCTAGTGTTACTTTTAGTCGCCAAGGTGAATCATTTAATATTTCTCTGGATCCTAGTGTCATTTTGGGTATACTTATCCAATCTATTAGCACCGTAGAGCCTTACCTTGATGGAGTAACTATTCCAATGGAATTAAGCGATTTAAATTCGACGACCTACGCAAATCAATTACTTTTAAAGTTATTTATGGCTCAGCTATTTACAGTTACACAAGATGACTTAAAAGAAATAGTGGAATTAATAACTACTGAAGAGACCCCTATCGATGCTTTAGAGGCATCACCTGTTCACCTAAGTCCTGAAGACCTTCAATTTAGAAAAAACGTAGTATCATTTATGAATACAGACTATTACAAGAATCTAGATGTGGACTCGCAATCTATATTAGGGGAGATGCGTTGTTCACCTAAATTTGCTTCACATCAAGTCTTAGATTGTAAACTAAAAGACTTGTATAAAGGTACATCAAAAGGAGAGGCTACTACACAATTTGATCGATATACCAGAGCTATCGCAGATAACTTAAACTTCTACTATCAAACCCCTCATAACGAGGAATACTTCAGATCTTTACAACAATTGGTTAGTGAAATTGAGGAATTATCACCTAGTAGTGCTGAAAAAGAGGATGATATTGCTGTCTTAATTACAGCCTTAGAAACTCTTGCTAGTGATTATCAGGCGCCGAATAGTTTAACCTCGCCAACTATAAATTCAGAGGAAGTGGATAAAATGATGGAAGTATCAGAACAAAAACATCAGCGAGATATCGAGTTACTAAAACAAAAATTAGCAGAAAAAGAACAAAAATTAGCAGAAAAATTAGAAGAACAAAGTATCCGTGAAGCAGTTGTGCTTGAAGCAACAGAAAGAAGAGAACGATCTGAAGGTAAACTTAAAGCTCAAACGGCGGAACTTGAGAGCCTTAGAGCTCAAACGGCGGAACTTGAGAGCCTTAGAGCGGAACTTGCGACAAGAGAAGCTCAAGTGCCTAATCCGATGCCTTCAGCTGAGTTAGAAGCTTCAAAGCTTTTAGAAGTTTCACGAGCTCAAGCAAAAGCATTGGAAGCTCAACTGGCACTCAAAACATTTAATCAAGCTGAATATGATGAGAAAGTGACTGAATTAGAGCAAGCTCAAGCAGCATTAGCTGAAAGCAAAGCTGAACTTGAGCAACTGAAAACTGAAGCTGCAAGTAGCGCCGAATTAGAAGCTCAACTTCAGCAAATTAAAGCTGCTATGAGTCGTGGAGCAAAAGTATCAGCGGTTCAAGGTAAAGGTAAATGAAAGTAGAGCCAGTACACTGTCTATTATGAAAAAAATCATTTCTAATCCATCAGAAAATCCCGAAGCGATACCAGAAAAACTGTTATCCGAAAACCTGTTAGCCACATTATTTAGCAACTTTTTATACAGTAATACAGACGTCTTTAATGTGTATTTACCCAATGGTAAGCAACTGCCATTAGACAGTTTTGGAGTTGAAACTTGGAGCAGTTTTCAAGACTTAAGCCAGTCTATCACTTCGGGTGAGGACTTTCCATTACTAGGAAAGGTGGTCCGATTTACAATAGATTCTACTAGTGTTTGTATAGCTGAAGTATCTGAAGACACCTTTACGTTTAGCACTTTGAAGTCTATCAGTGGGTCCATTGTCGCTACACCGATTACCGACGAACTGATGCCAGAATTCAAAAAAACCTACGGTAAATACCTTACCGCTGAAGATTGCTTCAACCGTTTCTATGTATACTTAACAAACAAACAATACTATATTAATGTAGGACAGGTATTAAAACTAAGATCGGGTAGTTATCGAAAGCTTAAATCAGAATTTAAAGTATCTCAATCTCCCAAAGAAGCTAGTCCAGTAAAACAAAGATTGCTTAGAAGAAGAGCAGAAAAAGGTCTAGATTCTAGTATCGCATCTCCTCCAAGAGTTTCGAATTCAGAAGTACGACAAAGGCATGTAACATTGCAAGAAAACCTTTCTGAAATTTTTGACTCTATACCGCATAATCTTACACCAGATGAATTAAAAGAGTTTTTTATATCCAAGGCCGATAGTATTGCCTCCTTAGTATCCCCTACAAAATCACCTAAAAAACCAAGTCCAAGAAAACGAAACAACTCGATTGCCAAGCAATTATTTCATAGTGCTGAGGTTCCAAATGAGGGATTTCCTAGTGCTGAGGTTCCAAATGAGGGATTTCCTAGTGCTGAGGTTCCAAATGAGGGTAGTCAAAAAGGTGATGACTCAGTTCATTCAAAAACTCCAGTTGATTCATATGAAATTACTGATGTAGAAATCAAGTATCAATTTGGCGGAATACCGGATCCTAGCGCAGAGGATGTTAGTGATTATACAATTGAGTATTTAAACCAATCACTTGAACAAGAAACAAAAAATCAACCTACAGAAACAGATGATCTTTCTGACTATTTAATTGAATTAAATGAGTACCTAAGTCGAATTGATCGAACTATCCGATTCGCTACAGGTTGGATCCAAAAATTTAAACCCGACAGTACTGAGAGCGCAATAGAGCTATCAGAAACCTATTTAAAAACATTAAAAACTCATAAAAAACGACATACTGTAACAAGTGTACAAATTGCTCAAACATTAAAAGATAGGGGTTCCGCAATAGAAGAAACCCTAAAAAGTTTAGAAGCTGAACTTGAGAGTGTTCAAAAAAATCTTAAAGACAATCAAGAAAGTTCAGAGGAAAAATACGAGTCTGCAATATGTGCTGTTCAACAATCTCTAAAAAACTATGAAAGTTTTCTTGCTCAACCCAACATTACAGACACTAACAATGAAATTGTAGTGAGTATTAGAGATTTTATAGAAGAATCAATTGAACAAAGAAAGAAATTTAATGAACAAGAACAATTAAAAGCAGCCCAAATTACTGAAATTATAACCAATTTAAGCTACCAATTATGCGATTTACAAGTATTTTTCCAAAATTTAGACAAACTTTATAGAGATAATTCATCGAAAGACCGAACCTCTGTTTTAGATACAATACTAAAATATAACAGTCAATTTAACACGCATGAAACACCTGAGGCGATCGATTCGGAAATTTCAGACTATCAAAGTTCCACCTTAACCGAATTACACACAGACTACGCTAGAACATATCAAGAAATCATGACAATATTCAGTCATTCAACCGAAGAACTTAAAGAGCTTAAAAAAACTACTACTCAGCATAGACAATTAGAAGCAGATGCAACATTATTTTCTTCAACATTGGAAACAATCAAAAAAGATTTAATCACATTAAATGCTTCCATTTGCTCAGCATATGATCAAGGCGATATAAAATCATTGGCTACACACTTAATTACTCTTGGTCAGCTAATCGGACCATCATTCTCAACATATAATCAAGAAAAATGGGTGGAGTGTTTAACAGTCTATGACGATATCTATAAAATACTAAACACTTTATCAGAAGAATTAAGCAGAGTTTCCATAGCAGACCTTGAACTAGATCCAGAGGCTATCACTTGTAGCTTGACACAGGAAGGTCTTGAAACTGTTCAAGCCGATCCTTTCTACCTACCTTTTTTGGGTCCTAATTTTGTCTGTGCTTATATTATAACTTGTTGTTCTGACGGGTCACATCTCTCTTTAGAAACTGTAGCGCCCCCCCCAAAAACTCCAGAACGACCAATTAAAGTTTCATTTCTTGACCCGCTTCAATGGTTTAAGGAAAATGGAAAAGATACATTACCAGAACCACAAAGTGAAGATCTTCCCTTTAATGAAACCATGCGAGAACTCTACAAATTTTGCCAACAAGCTCTTAAAAGTGACACTCTTCCACACGTTCCTAAATCCACAAAAGCTTTGATTCCTAACTTCTTAATTTCTATTGATGCTTGTTTAGAAATGTTAGGTCAAAAAGATAGCCCAGCCCCAATGGAGATCGATACACCGCGTCGAACAAAACGATCACAAGTAGAAAATTTAAGATGGGCGGCACTCGCACAACTGGCAATTTTATTAAATGAAGAGGACCCTTCTAGCGGTTTAAACGAGCGTTTATCATGGAAAGTTGGATTAGACGAAGCAAGAGATGACGAATTCAGAGAAGGTTCCGCAGCTGTAGATATTGAAGTAGATGAAAATGGTTATTTATTAGTCCATCCACCTGAAGACCCAGTTTTTGACACTCAAGCAGTTGATCAAAGTCTATCTACACCCACAAGACAACAAGTACTCGCTGAAGACCCCTGGACACCTGAGTTTCATGCCGCACACAGCGCCACAGCTCCCGATGCTGAAGATTTACATTCACCACCACGAACTCCTAATACACATGCTTTGGTTTCTCCAGATGGTGGTGCTTCACCCACAAGACAACAAGTACTCGCTGAAGATTTACATTCACCACCACGAACTCCTAAAACAGTTGCTTTGGTTTCTCCAGATGGTGTTAGTACACCCTCAAGACACCAAGTACTCGATGTAGGACCCATGAAACCTGAGTTTCATGCTGCACACAGCGCCACAGCTCCCGATGCTGAAGATTTATATTCACCACAACGAACTCCTAAATCACATGCTTTGGTTTCTCCAGATGGTGTTGGTACACCCTCAAGACACCAAGTACTCGCTGAAGAACCCAGGACACCTGATGTTCATGCCTCACAAAGCTTCAAAGCTCCAGATGCCCCATCAAGAGCAGCTGCAAAAGCTAATAAAAAAGAAGGTGCTCAACAAGCACCTATATTATTTGATCACGAGGAATTCGGTACTGCTGCCACTATTAATATGCAGGAGTACCTAGACTATCATGAGTTTTCACAACAACATTCGATAAATATGAACATAACGCATTATAAAAAAGCTTGGGATATTTTTATAGACGAACATGAAACGAGTGAGTTACTTAACATTCAGATCAAATCTAGATTACTCTTACAAGTTCTAACTGTAAAGGGTTCTGGTAGTACCAATAGTCATGAATTAACAGAAGCTCAAAGAAAATTTAAAGATGAGTTATTAGAATATCTTTCTACAAAAAAATATCCATTTTTAAATATCGCTTTTCAAACTCTTTACTCTAAACCTACTCAAGGGTTAAATCATATTATTACGCATTTTAGTAAGGAAGACTTTGATGCTAAAGTTAAAAAGATAGAGGATATGGAAGTTAAGCCCTCTGGGGCGTATTGGCCACTAAAAAATACCGGTAAAGTTACTCCACACAACTACCCCGATATGGAGGCTAGCACCTATCGCTTCAAAATAGAAACCAATGGAGGGAAAGCTAAGTGTCGATACGGAATTTCTGGCCAGATGACAAATGCTAAACAATTAACCCCAGAATATTATGGAAAATTACAGAAGTTAGATAGTATTATCTTACCAACGCGTAATCCTACTTCTAGCGACAATTTCAAAAGTAGTAGAAGAGATTTTGAAGATAAAAATGTAGTTGTACTTTTAGCTACAACACAAGAGGGGCATAAGTTGTATGTTATACCTATAGAAGGCATACAATTTATAGCTGAAACTAAACAATTTAATTTAGATAGCATATATTTAAGCCATCCGATAACATTTTAGTCATAGATAATTCAGAACTAAAAAATCTCTGACTCTTGTAAACAACTGTTAAACTAAAGGCCTTTCACTAAAATTCGTGAGGTATCAATTTTTAACTATAGGAATGGATTCATAAGGTCTTTAAAAAAAACAAGAGTGACTCAAATAGAGTCACTCCGTTTTTAGGGGGGCTTGTGATGTACTTTAATAATTGCATCTTTGATGCCAACGATTATACCCATAAATATTTAAATAAATTGTACAAACTACAATCTTAAAATGTATTTTTTGTAAAATTGTCATACAATTTTATCTATAAATAAAATAAATAAAAACTTTATATTGGGTTATTTCTATTAATCAATATATCCCGATATATCCTCTAACATTTGGATCTAAAGAACTTAGCAAATCTCGGTATATATCGAGAACGTGATGCTCTTATTTTAATTAAATATTCTGTAACATGCAGCTTATTGATGTTGTGTCGGTAGTTAAATACCCCCCTCAAGAAAGAGGTACATAACTAACGATACATTATCACTTACTCGTCGTCGTTATCTACCCAAAGGTCTAACTCACTGTTAGCCGTATTAGATAACTTATTCTCGTGTGCATGAACTTTATATTGAGAATTTACTTTCTGAACCGACTTATCGGTTGAAAACGATTGAACAAATTGCTCTAAGCGATCCACAAACGTGTTTGAGTTCTCAGGCCCCTCTTTTTTAACCATTATTTTACACCTCCTTTAGTATAAATTTAAATTATTATACCGTGACTATACTCCTATTATCGACTAAAGTCAACATTTATTTTACTATTTTTTTAATTAATTTTATATTTAAACGCAACTCATTCATTATATTTCTAAACTATATGAACAGTTTTAATAAATAACGGATCATACAATCAAAGAAAGAAGAGGATCCAGCTACACTTCATACTCGTAAATTCGTCGATTAGATTCAGTGTCTATTCTGCACTTAATATAGATAGAGTCAAGCTAGGATTGGGCACCTGATATCTCAGGTACCCTCCTAGCTATTAATAATTAATCTAGTTCAAAATGTAATCCAACAAACTTTGATAGATAGTTTTTTTCTAACTGAGGACTTACTGCCGTTGGGGTTGCTTTAACAGCTATACTATCACCTACAACTATTTGATTACATTTGCGTTCAGTATCAGCACCAACTGGTTTGCATACTATATTTTGCAAACTATCATCACAGAAGTAGTGTGCTGTCTTACCTACTTTTGAACATAACTGATGAAGCAATGGCATCTTAAATCCATCATCTTCGTCTAACTGATTTATACAGTACTCACTATCTGGCACTAAACAAGAGACTCTAATTTGAGCAACATATTGTTCTTCTAATCTGTATAAAGCAATTAATGCCGCAATTGAAATATTAGGTGAAGACGCATTGGTACATATCGAAACGTTTCCACCAAGATCAATAATCAAACGAATCAGATCGCCCAGCTTTTCACGTCCACCAATATCTCCAACTGGAAGTTCTCCAGAATTTATAGCTTCTACACAAGCTGCAACTCCAGAATTATATTCAGAGAATGTTTTAGTTCTATCTTTCAAAACATGGTGTTTTAACATACAGTTATCGACATCTGTAATAAAATGACCATTAGCTAGATGTTTTAAGAGCCCTACTCTATATTTTTCAGGGCAATCAGGAAAAACATCTAACAACCTGCTGGTTGCCCTAGCAAGCTGCTCTGCATCTTCTAAGTTAATGCTTTCAGGTGCACGCACAGTGCCTCCTTTATATTGATAAACATTAAATGTTTTGGGTCTCTGACCAGGAGTTTTAAGCTCTGCATCAATTGCTACAAGTAGGTCTGGAGAGTCTACTAACCATGTCTCGTCAGCAGCAAGCGCTTGGTCCAATGTGGTATCAAGCATACCTGCATTTGCCGCATCAACCATTTGGCTTTGGTCCACCGTTATTGTAAACTCCTGGTTTTGAGCAAATTTACGTGCCAGTAAATCATTAAGATCGCCTATTTCTTTAAGAGATTGTTGTTCATCTACTTCAGTAATAAGATGTCCGAGAGCTAAGATCTCGCCAACTCCAAAAGTCGAGAAACCAGAAGTAATTTGTGTTTCAGCAAAACCACCTTTCGTTATTTGCGAAATCTTCCAAGCTCTTCCTTCTTTTCTAACTTTAAGCCCTATATCATCAATATGATCTTCATGCACTGGAACTTTAAATACATGCCGTAAAGTATTATCATCTTCATGGACTGCCATTTCGAAAACTGCATGAGCGTCTACAGCTAAATGGGGTTCAACTGGAGCTATACCACCGCCCATTTGGGGGTGAGTTTCCACTTTGGCTGGAGCTCCATGAAAAGAGTCCTCACTACCTGCAGAACCCACACTGCGTCTATCATCTTCTGAACGCGCAACATGTATATTTAAGCTTCTATTCGTTGATGTTGCAGAAGTCATATACCTATTTATAAGATCTTGTGCTTGTGTTGGATCACTCGGTAATACTCTTAGCTCATCCTCATCAAAATTCATATTCCAAATGTAATCACCATTTCTAAATTGTAAATGATCTGCGAGGCTACCTTCTGTAATACTAGAAACGCACTGATGGTCATTAAGACACATTAATTTCAAACCAAAATCTACACCTTTGATATCATCAGGATTTATTGTGATAGTTTGAACTCTTAATTCCCTTCCACCTACATTAACAACAGCAGGCACTAAGGTCTCATCAACACCCCAGTCTTCAACCTCATGCGCCTCGGGGTCTAAAACGTCTTCGCGTCTTCCCTCCCTGGATTCTCTAAGCTTAGCAAGAAGTGCTTCAAAATTACGTATAACTGCATCCATATCCATTGCTGGATTCTCTACCGCACTTTTAAGTTGAGTATAAGACTCAAAACCACCTAGATAAGCGGCTAAAATCACAAGGTTTTGAATTTGGGTAACCTCTTCTCCAAACGTTATAGCTCCAACTACTTCATTTAATTTACCAATTACAATGTCAGCGTTACAATTAGCATTTGTAATTACTGTTCCCTCAGGTAGATCTAAAGCTGCTCGAATTATTTGATCTAAACGATCATTATTTTCAAAAAATGGAGCTGGGTGTAGCGTCTTGGCAGGGCCTTCGACATGTAATGGAGCACTTTTTAAATCTTCCAAAATTGCCCAAACAGCATAATCATTAAACACACTTATCTCATCTTCTCTGTTTCTTTCTGGGCCTGGATCAAACCACGAAAACATTAATGAATTTAACTGTGACTTATTTAATAAGAAAGACAATGCCCCAAAGCCTAAACTATGAGTCACGGCATCACCTGTCATTATAGGATTATCTATATCTCCGCCCACTATTTTTGTCTCATACGTACCCAATAGACTAGGTTGAATAATACCTAGAGTACCGGACTTCAGTGTATCCTTCTTCTTACAACCTTCAAAATCATTTAAAATGATGTCCATCATGACCTCAATTTTAGCTAACTCACTTAGTGTAATGCTAAGTAACCCTGCATAAACACTGTGCTCAAACTGACTGGAAGCTTCTTTATCTAGGTAAGCATTATCTATAGCATTCTCAAATATGATCTTAATCTGTTCTCGTGTCATAAATGTCATTAACTTACTTAGACCAAGTGACGATTCTCTTAAACTACTTGGCTTTACTAGATTAGCGGCTAAATAGGCCCTCAACCTATTATTGTCACGGTCATACTCTTGAAAACATCTAAATACTTTCTTTAAAGATGCGGTGTCATCAACTGTAAGTTTTTCAAGATCAAAACTAGCCACCATCTTAAAAACGTATTCAAAAGGTAATTGGTCTAGTACACTTATTAATTGCTCATATGTCATATTTTTAAATACCCCTAATAACTCAAACCCCAACGTTGATTTATCTATTTGGCGAGGCTCAAAAAGGCTTTGTAAAAAAGTCCAAAAGGTGACCAATTTTTCACCATCCATTTTTTCTAATAACCAACTTATTACTTGAGAAGAGTTATTAAACACATCCTGTTTACCATCGAATGATGTCTCCGCTTCTACAGAAACACTTGCAGCACCTTCCAATTTTAAACTAGCTGCTTTAGATCTACTAACAGCCTGCTTGAAAAATATTTCATTCTCATCAGGGCTTAACTCAAGTTTATCAAACAGAGCCACTAAAAACTGTTTACGAGCTAGCTCATCTGACTCATCGCCCTGACCAGTACCAATCTCTTCGATAAATTCATTAAGTGTACAAAGTGCCGCAAACGATAAAGTTCTAATAGAAAGTTGGGCTGATCCATTAGTATCATAAACATCTTGAAGCAATCGGCGGAACAATGTCATATGCAATGGAAAGTCTATCATACGCTTCTCCACACATCTCGCCTCTAAGTTTAAAAATTCTATATCTTCATCTTTATTAGAAGCTAATTTAGGCTCTGTTCTCCAAGACACTAAAAAAGGGTTTACCTCAGCTATCCTTTCTTTGTATTTAGGTGAAAGCAGCTCAATTTTTTCTGTGGGATCTTCTTCTAATTCTAAATTTGTACAATGGGCCCAATTTCTTCCTTTTTTATCGTTAATTGCCAATAATATGGCACCATCACCAATTTTTAATTTATATTTTTTAGATGTCTGCATATATCCAGCATCCGACCTATGATGCGTAGCACCTGATACCGAACCTGCGTCTTCTGCATCAGGAGCCATATATAAAAACACATCTGCTTTAAGCTCCCCAAAAGTTTTTAGGTCTCCTTTCGGCAGAAATCCTCTATCAAATGTATATTGATATTCTGTTACTGGTACATTTTGAAAATCACTTTTAAACAAACCTTTAAGTGGAAACTCTTGTGTTTTTTCGTCCATGTCATACACTAGGAATTCTAAGGACTGTGGCTCGGGTCTAACAGCATCCGCTCCATCTTTTAAACTGAGAAGTGCCTGAACTGGGTACATTATTTCATTTCCCCAATCCACAACAAAAGTTCTTTGAGTACCGTCATTTAATTTAATTATAGATGGAAACTGTCTTTTAGATCTAACATCAACCTCTAAAGAAAATGGAACAGTTAACGTGTATAATTTTCTAGGAGTATTAACTAGATTAGACTTTTTTATACCCGCGTTACTACATGATTCATCCATAGATTGCCCTACTAGTATATTAGGCATGTAAAGACTACTCTTGTCTTGAAAAGTGTTAAAATCATAAACATTACCACCAATATCAATTCTATTATGAAAACAAGAGGCATGTCCTGGATCCTGTTTTTTATCATGTAAATTTTTTGCCGACCTTTTAGAAGGCCCAAACATATTACTTCTACGTAAAATAATTGGAAACTTCACTGAATAATGACCTTTAACTTCTTCTAATTTCGTTTTTTCAAACTGTGGTTTTTCAGTCACAAAATTTATCATTTGAGAAGCAGAAAAATCTAAATATCCCTGCGGAGTCCCTATTACTTTATTGAGTATCGGTGTTAATAAACGTTTCACTATCATCATTGCAGCCCTTAGTTCTTAATTAAATATTTATATTATTAAATATCGCCCAAACTAACTAAAAAATGCATCTAAAATTTATGATATTTCTACACTCAACTAAATTGATGAACAGCATCTAACAACGCCTGTTTTTTTATTGGTTTTGTAATATAGGCCGTTGCCCCTAATTCCATCGCTTTATTTTTTTCTTTTAATATACTCATCATCACAACGGGTAGGTCTTCAAAAACATCATTTTGACGTAACTGTTGAATTACAGCCCAACCATCTAACTCACCAGGCATCATCACGTCTAAAAAGACCAGATCCGGCTTTAAAGAATCTAGTTTATTTATACAGTCGACTCCACTTTTTACGGACACGATCTCTATTTTTAATGAAGACTCTTTTGAACAAATTCGTTTTATCAACTCATGGATCGTTTCATCATCGTCCACTACCAACACTTTTAATTTATTCTTTTTTAATGACTTGTCTTTCTTTTGGGCATCTAATCCTTTGGCTTCTACATCTATCGGTAAAGTAATGGTAAATGTAGTTCCTTTTCCTTCTACCGAACTCACCTCTATGGTCCCATTCATCATCTCGCAAAACTTTTTAGTGATTGTAAGCCCTAATCCTGTACCTCCAAATTGTCGTGTTGTAGATTTATCCGCCTGCTCAAACGGTTTGAATATTTTATCGAGCTGGGCTTTTGTCATCCCTATTCCAGAATCTTTTATATCGATTTGCATATGCCACACCGACTTTACCTTCACTCGCTTCACAATTAACGACACCTTCCCATTCTCAGTGAACTTTGCGGCGTTACTTAGCATATTAAATAAAATTTGTCGTATTTTGGTTACATCATTTACCACATTAGTGATCTGCTTGCTAATTTTAATTTCAAGTTTATTATTTTTTTTTGCAACTAATGGTTTCGCAATCGATTCCACACTACCAATCAACTCCGCTAAATTAAACGATTCACAGTAAAGCTCTAACTTACCCGCCTCAATTTTAGATAAATCTAAAATACTATTAATTAATTCTAATAAATGAGTACCCGCATGATGTATTTTCATGACATCATCATACAAGGCCTCATTTTCATCATCTTCAGCATCTTCTTTTATCATCTCACTATAACCAATAATCGCATTTAGTGGTGTCCGCAACTCATGACTCATATTCGCTAGAAACGAACTTTTAGATTTATTAGCATCCTCAGCCATTTCTTTAGACTCTTGGAGCAATTTTTTCTGTCGTTCTAAAGACCGATAAGATTTTTGCAGCATTTTACTCATTTGGTTAGTATCGTCGGCCAACTGCTTAAACTCTAACTTACTTTTTAGTTCCAAAGCGCCACTAAACTTTCGATTCGCCACGTTATTAATTTTATCTCCAATTTGTTTTAAAGGTTGAGTAAAACTATTGGCAATTGTCAGCGTTGTAACTAATAAAATTAAAATAGTCATCAGAAGAACCAAACTTGTAATACTTAACATTCTGTAAGACGGTTCTAAAATATTTTGCTCAGATACTAAACTAACCACCGCAAAACGTGTGGACCCAAAGTCTAATTCTTCCATCACATTAAACCATTTACTCTCGCCTAATCGTATATATTGGTCAGGCTTCATCAACTCATTTATATTTGTAGGAATGGTTTGCATCGTATCCGCCGCCATCTGTACCACTTGTTCCTGATTCAAATCTAGTAAAAATAATCGACTATCCGATAAGCCTTCTGAACGAAAACTCTCTAACTTTTCACTGAGAAACTCTCCTGCACCCTCTAAATCAATGGCAATTTGTAAAAATACTTTTCCATATATATCATTATCAAATGGAACTGTTAACAAAATAGTTTGCAACTGCTGATTCCCTAAATTATGCCCCGTATATCGGTCAATCAACACGCTACTTACATCCTTAGGTAACCGCTCAGAAGAGATCCGATGCCCTGTCAAAATAGACTCTTCCCCATCCCATGCTAGCGCCTCAAGTATCACACCTTGGCGATCTACTACAAAAAAATGAGAAAACGTATACGAATTATCTAAAATATAACGTAAATACTGTCTCAATTTTTCTGAAGAGTCCTGCCGATACTCAAAAAACAAACGATCTTGCTCTAGTAACCGTTCAGCCGACTCAAATGCCTGAAAAAAATATAAACTTATACTCGTTGCCGCCGACTTTGTTAACGAGGTCTGAATATTTTGAGTAGTATTAACTGAACTTCTTTTAAAATATGAATAATTAAAAACCGTAATAAATAGAAGTGGAATAATTGCAACTAATGCAATCTTTGAAAGTAATACGCCCCTAATGGACTTTAAATGTAATAACCGAATCATTGTTTCTATACATCGCTAATGTAATACGAAACTATTTATCGATTAACTAAGTTAAATTATTTAGTATCAATCACTCTTGAAAAAATTATAAATAAAGCTGATTATCAACTTTCAAAATTTTCACATTTTTTGGCACCGTTTGGGCAGCAATAATTCCAATTCCACTCGGGTTTTTAGCGACATTTGCGATCACATCACGGGCACTCTCCACAATTGATGGCTGAGTAAATACAATTCCTCGATACAACTTCTTTAACCACATTTTTTTAAGTAATCGTTGATTTCGTAACTGGTAGACTTTCTCAAGTACAATCGTCGATTCTTTGGGATTACTACTCAAGTAACTTGAGATTTTACGATTTTCAAAGTACATTTTATCCCCTGTAAAAATTTCTCTAAGCTCCTGTTTGCTCATCACTTTTAATTCATTATTCGGATGCACAATTACCATTAACTGAGAATCTGACGCGTGCAGAGCAGTCGCACCCATTATCATTGAAATTAATATACTGTAAATAAATTTTTTCATAATTCTAATCCTGTTCGGCCACTTTTAATAATAAATTGCATTTTGAAATGTCACAACTAGCTTGTCGCCACTTGCATCCACAATATCTAAATAATTGAGTTCCAATTTTGAAGTTGCTACATCATTAATTTCTACTGAAATTCCTGCCGTATAGACGCGACGCTTTCCTAAGATAAAGTAAGGTGTCGTTGCTTCAAATCGTGCATACACCTTTTGATGCTCATTTAAAAATGGATAATAAAAATGACGACCCACTTGTAAAAAGCCACCTTTAAATGCATCTTGCTCTACGCTATTTGGAAGTTCATGTTTAATATACATCGCCTCGGCAAGCACTTCGTAATCACTGTAATAGGGCATAAATTCCAAAAAACTACTCACTATATATTGTGAAAAGCGATTATTAATAAAATTTTGATAAATACCAGCTCCAACATTTAAACCCTCTATACCTAGATTTTTTTGCGTAACCTTAAAATGAGGAGATACATTCGTTGGATTTGGAATTACTTGATACCCATTTAAAATATTGGGATTCTGTGTTGCCGTCACACCCTCTTCCTTGAGTGCATTGAAATTAAGATTATAAAATGCATTTAGAACTACCATCGACTGCAATCGATGACTACTCCCCACCCCCATATTTACTACGGTATTATCTAACCCAATAATGGATCCATCCACTCGTAAATCGACACCGGCATAATCGATCGGAATAATTAAATTATCGGCAACCAATGGACGGGTGATCGATGGCTCAAAGTAAGAGCCTCTTTCATACGCCTTATTCCACTGGCTAATATTGGTATGAAATCGTCCGATCTTAAATTGAAACTTTGAACTCAGATTATAAATGATGAAAAGTCTCTCGATATCGAAACGCTCATCTACAACCGCTTGGTTAAATCCTCCAATCGGATTTTGCCGATAAACCATTTCCGTAAGAAGCATCATATCTTCTTGAGCTTGCGCCCTATAAAAAAGTTTATATTCACCAACACTGACACTATTAGCTCCATCATCATTTCGTGCATTAAAGTCGGTTTGAATATTGGTTTTAATAATGGCATTTAACGGTATTGTAATGCAAAAAAATGCCAATATTAACCATAAGGCTTTGCTTTTCAAGGTCTTTTCCCCAATCATTAGTTCTTAAGTCGATTCGTCGGCTTTCTATTATTAAGTCTACAAAACCGTTTTTTAAAAAAGCAACTAATTAATAACTTAAGTGATGCTCAAGCAACAAATATTATGGAGCAGATCCCCTCATTTATGATACACTGAGGTAGTAAACTAAAATTATTATGCAAAAACATATACGAAACTTCTGTATTATTGCACATATCGACCATGGAAAGTCGACCTTAGCCGATCGTCTTCTAGAAGTTACCAATACGGTTAGCGAGCGTGAAATGAAAGCTCAGCTTCTTGATTCGATGGATATTGAACGTGAACGTGGAATCACCATCAAAATGCAGTCTGTTCGAATGAGTTATACCCAAGATGATACGGAGTATATTTTAAATTTAATCGATACTCCGGGTCACGTCGACTTTAGTTACGAAGTATCCCGATCATTAGCAGCTTGTGAAGGGGCTCTACTGTTAGTGGATGCGGCTCAAGGAATTGAAGCTCAGACGATGGCCAATTTTTATCTCGCACTAGAACATGATCTGGAAATTATCCCTGTCATTAATAAGATTGATTTGCCGGCTGCGAATGTTGAAGGTGCATTGGAAGAAATTAATAGAGTCTTTGGTATTCCACCAGAAGATTGCCTAACCTGTAGTGCCAAAACTGGCTTAGGGGTACCAAAAATCTTAGAAAAAATCGTCTCGGCGATTCCTTGTCCACAAGATCAACCCACGTCGAAACTTAGAGCATTAATTTATGATGCTCATTACGACGCGTATCGAGGTGTCATCAGTTATATTCGTGTGATGAGTGGGTCTATTAAAAAAGGACAAAAACTCACCATGATGTCGACCGGCCAAACATATGATGTTCTTGATATCGGCTTTTTCAAACCTAAAATGACGAGCTGTGATCAGATCCAAGAAGGAGAAGTAGGGTACATGATCTCCAACATCAAAAAAGTAGATGATGCTCGTATCGGAGATACACTTACAGACCTCAAACAACCTGCTACAGATGCGTTGTCGGGCTATGCCGAAGCAAAACCCATGGTTTTTTGTGGACTCTATCCGGTAGATACTCAAGATTACGAAAACTTAAAAGATGCACTTGATAAACTTAAATTAAATGATGCGGCACTTCAATATGACCCTGAAAGTTCTCAGGCTTTAGGATTAGGCTATCGATGTGGATTCTTAGGCCTTCTACATATGGATATCATCCAAGAAAGAATTGAACGTGAATTTAATATCGATATTGTCGTTACAGCCCCCAATGTGACGTATCATTTTACCTTAACTAATGGCGAAAAAATTCAATTAGATAATCCCAGTCAGTTTCCTGATCGCCAAAAAATAGAGATTATGGAAGAGCCGTATATGGGGCTCTCGATTTTCACGCCAACACAATATGTAGGACCTGTCATGGAACTTATGCAAGAACATCGTGCCATCTATTTAAAAGCCGAATATATGGACGCCGATCGTCAAAGCTTTACGTTCCATATTCCACTCAACGAAATGATGACCAACTTTTTTGATAAGTTAAAATCACGTACCCAAGGATATGCTAGTATGGATTATTGGTTTGAAGATTACCGTTCGTCCAAGTTAACTAAGGTGGATATGCTTATTAACGGAGACCCTGTAGATGCGTTGTCCTTTATTTGTCATGAAAGCAAATCCGCATTTATTGCGCGAAAGATGGCTGAAAAATTAAAAGAGCTGATCCCACGACAACTCTATGAAGTATCTATTCAAGGGGCTATTGGTGGCAAGATAATTTGCCGTGAAACCATACGTGCGATGCGCAAAAATGTTACCGCAAAATGTTATGGGGGTGATATTTCTCGTAAACGTAAACTCCTTGAAAAACAAAAAGCTGGTAAAAAGAAAATGAAGGCACTTGGTAGTGTTAACGTTCCAAAAGAAGCTTTTCTATCGGTTCTTAAACTTGACTCTTAATGGCTCTTCTTAGTGTTAATGGGGAACTTAAAGACTCCAAAGATTTAGACTTTCCAATCCATGATGCCGCCTATTTATATGGGTCCGGTTGTTTTGAGACCATCCTCATTCATCATCGGCAGATACATTTATTAACAGAGCATGTCTCAAGACTTCAAGACGCCGCCTCTTTTTTACAGATTCCCTATACTCTCAATTTAGAGTCAATTAACTCATCTATTCACGCGCTACTTAGCCACCATCCTCTCCCTCATGCGATTGCTAATCTTTATCTTTCAGCTGGAGATCGAACCGACACTTTTTCGACTTTTACAAGCCCGCAACTCATCATTACACTTCGTCCGTTTGAACCTAAAATCAATGAGGTCGAGTGTACTCTACAAACCGAACTCACTCCACGTAATCATTATTCGGCCTTCAAGTTAATGTCTTATCTTCCGTCTATACTTGAACAAAAACGAGCAGAGACATACACACCCATCTTATTGAGCTCCGATCAATTGGTTTTAGAAACGCCAACAGCGTCTATTTTAGCGATAAAAGATCATTGTATATTTACAGTTGATCATCCACATATTTTACCCAGTGTCACTCTACCATTTTGTATTGATTTGCTATCAAAAGAGGGGCTTTCTTATTGTAACGCTCCTTTAGATGTATCCGAATTACACTATATGAATGAGATTTGTCTTATTAATGCCACAGGTCCCATTAGGGTAAGTTCCATTCATGAAATTCCACATTTAAAAAGTGACAAAATTATCTCTAAATTAATTAAAAAATGGACTCACTATCTTTACGAAAGAGCATAAATTAGATACTATGCAATTTAAAGGCCCTAGTTTCCGATAAACATATTAGGAAAATTCAAAAGGGTTACACTCATGGTTAAACAACTAAAAACTTTTATACGCTATTTATTAGTAGGCCCTACTCCCTTAATGATGGGTCCTAAAACTCCAACTACCTCACTTAAAAAAAATTATCAGTCGTTATTTAGTCTTACGGCTCATGAATCGTTTATTACGTGTCTAGCCTTTAACTCCACATTTTCATATATTGCCTCGTCTGCTTCTGATGGGAGCGTTTATTTATGGAACCTGAACTCACAAGACAAACATCATTCCTTTACAGAGCCTCAATCATTAGTAACAAGCATTGCCTTTTCCCCCGACAACACACAGTTAGTGGCCATCACAAAAGATGGACATGGGTACATCTGGGACCTGCAATCATTAGAGTGTCGCTCTGAATTTTATATACCTAAACATTCCTTATGTTCGGTTGTTTTTTCTAAAGATGGTAGCAAATTAGGTTTAGATACCAGTAACCATACAATTTTAATTTGGGATATTAAAAGTGCTAAAGTGATTGAAACTCAGCAGCAATGCATCTCACAGTCTAAGAAATTAGTCTATAGTCGAGACTATCAATACAAAATATCGTGTTCTGATAACCATACGATAGACGTTTATAAATCGATTAATTAATCCCACTTCGCAATTTTAGTCAGTCCGCCTTTAATCATTTGGCCTTTCTTTACTAAAACTGTGGCTGTTTCTGGAATATAAACATCGGTACGAGACCCAAAACGGATCAGTCCGAAACGCTCTCCGGTTTTCACAGATTGCTTAGAGCTTAAATGACAAAATATTCGGCGTGCAATAGCTCCAGTAATTTGAACCACTTTCATAGGCCCTTTGTCGGTTTCAAAAAATGTTTCTTGTCGTTCATTTTCTTTATCAATTTGCCCTTTATAAGCTGCTAAATATAACCCAGGAGTATGTAATGTCTCTGTTACGACTCCTTCATAAGGAATACGATTCACATGGCAGTTAAATACCGATAAGAATGTCACAATTCTATGGCACATTACCCCGTTTACTTCATGTTTATCAATTGCTGTAATGAGTCCATCCGCCGATGAATATACAGTGTTTTTATCATAATTGATATCTCGTAACGGATCCCTAAAAAACGATATAACAAATACCCACAACAACACCATCACTGATATAATGTAAATGTTGGCTGAAAACATCGACATAATGGTCGCGATTGTTGTGTAAGACATAATAGAATAGCCCTCTGGGGCAAATGGAAATCTCATACCAATACTATAAAATATAACAGTTGAGCGATCAAGCTCTTAGACTTCAACCAGCCATTGACTATGTTTTAAATGATTATATAGCGATTTGCACATCGATTAATTTTTTACTATCTAATCATATGCCGTATTATTTAAATTCTTATAGTTAGAAACTCGATATACCATATCGTCAAACACTTAGTACTTATGGTATCCTAAATCACATGAATTCAAAAACAAGATTTCAAGCAGCGGCTAGATGTCAACAAACTGATAGACCGCCTATCTGGTTAATGCGTCAAGCCGGACGATATATGGATGCCTATCAAGCTGTTCGTGCTAAGCACAGCTTTTTAGAAATGATCCATACCCCAGTACTTGCTACTGAAGTTACCATGCAACCAATCGACGCGTTTGACATGGATGCCGCTATCTTATTTTCGGATATTTTAGTCACAGCTGAAGCGATGGGACTTCCACTAAACTTTATTGATGGCATAGGTCCATTATTTACACCGGCAATCTCTAAATTAGAGGACTTAACATCCTTAGATACAAGTTCAGCCACTAGTAAGTTACAATATGTCATCGATGCCATTAGCTTATGTAGAGCTGAATGTAATAAACGCGACAAAGCACTCCTTGGATTTGCAGGAGCGCCTTTTACGGTAGCATGTTATATGTTTAGACAAAAAGGACAAAACTCAACCGACGATATTTTACGCACAATACAAAACGACCTAGGCTTATTTCATGCGGTAATGGAGCCCTTAACTCACGTCACGATAGACTATCTTAATGCACAAAGACGATCGGGTGTAGATGCTGTGCAGATTTTTGAATCCTGGGCCAGTATCCTATCACCAACCGATTATGAAAAACTGGCCTACCCCTACCTAAAAAAAGTAGTAGAAGGGTTAGACCCAACATCAGACGTCCCACTTTCTTTATTCTGCCGTGATACCGCTGGATATTTAGATTATTTTCTAGACCTAAACCCAAATATTCTTAGTGTTGATTGGACGGCGGACATGACACAG